>NZ_JBFBGS010000001.1:0-394137 GCF_040684795.1 Kitasatospora sp. NPDC089797
GTGCGCAGCAGCGAGGAGAGGGTGATCGCGGCGTCGCGCAGCCAGGTGTAGCGGTAGTCCCAGTTCCGCTCGCCGCCGATGTCCTCCGGCAGGGATGTGGTGGGGGCGGCGACGATGCCGCCGGTGGGGGCGTAGGTGAGGCCCTTGAGGGTGATCAGCGAGCGGATCACGGCCTCCCGGTAGGGGCCCTGGTAGGTGCACTGGTCGGCCCAGTCGCGCCAGAAGTCGGCGGTGCGGGCGAGTTCACGGTCGGCTTCGACGAGGGCGGGGGCGCCGCGGTGGGAGTCGCGGTAGGTGAGGGTGAACGCGACGCGCTCGCCCGCGCGGACGGTGAACTCGGCGGTGAGGGCGCCGTCGTCGGCGTGGTGTTCGCGCCCGGCCAGCCATAGCGCGTGCGGTCCGGCGACGGCGAGGGCGAGCGCGTCGCCTGCGGTGGTGCCGGGCAGGTGCGGTCGGGAGAGCGTGGGTGGGGTGCGGCCGTAGCCGAAGCGCGGGCGCAGGGTGGAGCGCATCCGCACGGTGCCGGCCACGCCCTCGACGATGCGGACGACCCGGGGCACCGGGGCCGCGCCCACGCGCCGTCCGGCGGTGGGCATGAAGTCGAGGACCCGCACGGTGCCGCTCCGGGTGTCCCACTCCTGTTCCAGGATCAGCGAGTCGCCCCGGTAGCGGCGCCGGTCGGCGGGCAGGGGCTCGGCGGCCGTGCCGGTGGCGGGGGCGAGTTGCCACGAGCCGTGCTCGTGGGTGCCGAGCAGGGCGGCGAACACGGCGGGTGAGTCGAAGCGGGGCAGGCAGAGCCAGTCCACGGTGCCGCCGCGGTCGACCAGGGCCGCGGTGGCGCAGTTGCCGATGAGGGCGTGCTTCTCGATGGGGGTCATGCGGGGGGATTCCTTGCCGTGGGTGGGAGGGCGGGAGGATTCGGGCGGGCCCGCTGGCGGCTGCGGCCGCCGGGGCGGACACCGGGCGGTGGAAGGGGCGGTGTCCGGGCTACCCCGAGGGGTCGGGCCGTGGGCGGGGCGCGGTGCGGGGGGTGTCGGCGGCCAGCAGGGTTTCGCCGGTGCTGTGACGCGCACGTGGTGACAGGCCGTGCGGCACGGACACCCAGTCCAGAGCGGAGTGCGGCCCGAACGGGTCGCCGGGCGCCGTACGGGCGGCGGCCAGCCTGCGGCGCAGCCGGGGGTCCAGTGCGGCCAGGGCCCGGACCACGCTGGCGGGCCCGGTGAGGCAGGCGTGGACGGGGCCGCGGCGGGTGGAGGCGATCTCGACGGGACCGGTCAGCAGGAGCAGCTCGGGTGCGGGGTCGGCGAGCGCTGCCTCCAGCACGGCGAGAGCGGCCCACGGCGTGCGGCCCGGGGCCAGCAGCATCAGCGCGTCCACCGCCGGGCCCGGGATCGGCCCGCTGGCGACGATGAGGGCGCGGGCGCCGCGGGCCAGCCGGCACAGCACGCTCTCGCGCTCACGCGGTGTCAGCGTCATGACCGTCCGCACACCCGCGGCCGCGGCACCAGCCTGGCCGTGGAGGAGTGCCCGGGCCCGGGAGGCGACCCTGCGCACCGTGTGGTCGTCGGGGCAGACCACCGCGACCCGGCGCACACCCGGTCGGGCCGCGGTGGCGACGGCCAGGCGCACGGCGTCGTCCAGCAGCGCCGTGCCGTTCGAGGGCCGCACCGGTGTGCGCACCGGGACGTGGAGCCGGTAGGCGCGGGAGGTGACCGGGCCGAGCACACGCTCGCGGCCGTAGCGGGGCCCGGGCCGCAGGGTCCACAGCCGTCCCTGCGCGTCGACGACACTGGTGGCGGTCGCCTGCAGGATGAGCCGCTGCGCTGGGCTGCCTGTTTCCGACAGCAGGTCGCGGCCTGCGTGGCCGCCCGCTTCGAGGGCCAGTACGTCCTCGACGAGCAGCAGTTGCGGGCGAGGGGTGCGGGGGCCGCAGTGCGCGGCCGCGACCACCGCGGCGCCCGCCAGGGTGGCGATGGCGAGCAGCGGCCCGGGCCGTTGGAGGCGGCGTTCGAGGCTGAGGGGGTCCTCGACCACGGGGCAGCCCGCCGGCACCTGGGTGGTGGCGATGTGCTCGCCGGGCCCGCGGACACCGAGCAGGAGGGTGCCGGGCGGGCAGCGGGTGCGCCAGTGCGCGAGGGCGTGGGGCAGGTCGCCGCCTTGCAGGACGAGCACGGTGCGCGCGGATGCGGTCGCGGATGCGGTCACGGCCTGTTCCGCGTTGCGGGTGAGCGCGGAACGGGCCCCGGTCACCAGGATGCGCGCCGCACGGTCGGCGTCCGTGCCGGGAGGGGCGGCGGGCGGGTCGTCGGGCGCGCCGGCATCGCGCATCGGCGGCCTTGTGGCCGACGGGGACGGCCCCGGCGGGATCGGGTGGTTGGGAGAGTCCACCGCCTGGGTGGCAGGGGCGGGCGCCACGGTGTCACGCCCCGTCCCGGACGAGGCCCCGGGCGAGGGCTTCGACCAGCTGGCGGTCGCCTGCGCTCAGGTGGGGGCCGGTCTCGAGCCAGGGGTGCGGTGAGCCGAGCGGGTGCTGTGCTGCCAGGCTGGGCAGAGCCGGGTCGAGCAGCGCTGCGGCCCGGACGATCCCCGCGAACCGTTCCCCCTGCCCTGCGGCCTGGCCGTCGGCGGGGTCGGCGAACGGTGCCAGGACGACGAGCGGGCGGGCGACGAGCGGGTGGGCGGTGTCCCGGCCGGGCGGGGCCACGGCCCATTCGATGGCCTCGGCCGCGGCCTCCACCCGGTGGGGGTCCAGGACCAGCAGCGCATCCGTGCCGGAGGCGACCACGGGGGTGCAGGTCGCCAGGACGAGCACGCTCTCCCGGCCCCGGGTGAACTCGGCCAGGATGCGGCGCTGTTCCGTCGCGTCCTGGCCCGGGGGCAGTTCCCGCACCCACAGCGAGGCGGGACGCCGCCGCTCGGGGAGCGAGGTCTCCGCGCCGCGGAGGGCGTGGGTGAGCTGGCGGCGTTGGGCGTGCGACCCGCAGACGACATGGACGCGGCGCAGCCCGTACAGCCGGGACGTCTCCAGGATCATGACCGCCAGGTCCGCCAGCGGGCCGGGCCTGACGGGCGGCGGCGGGGCGGTGGCGAGCAGCCAGTGGCCGCGGGCGCGCCCCTGGGCGGCGGCGTCGGCGACGGTACGACGCACTACGGGCGCGCCGGCGTCGGCGGGCAGCCGCTCCGGTGAGGTCGACGTCAGGGCCAGGCGTGCGGCGGCGGGCAGGGCCTGGTCGTCGTGGACGGCTCGGCCGCCCGCGTCCGGGTGCCCGACCTGGTGGGCGTCGCCGACCACCACGAGGTCCCAGGGGCCGATGCCGCCCGTGCGCCGGTGCAGCGCGGTGAGCAGGGGCAGCGCCTCGGGGGTGACGACGACGGTCACCGCCTGGCGGGTGCCGGTCAGGTCGAGCAGGCCGCGCGCGGTACCGGCAACCGGCCACCGCTCGTCCACGTGGCCGGCGTGACGGAGCTGATGGGACGTCTGGAGTCCGACGGCCGTGCCCGCGCGGGCACGGGCGGCGGCCCACTCGTGCATCGCCAGGTCCCAGGCGGGCCCGGCCGGGACGACGACGAGGACCCGGGCGCCGGGACCCGCGTGGGTGTGCGCGACGGCCGCCGCCACCACGGGCTGTTCACCGCGGGGCACCTGTGCGCACACGCGTGCCGAGCGGGCCAGCGCCGCGGTGATCGCGTCGACGGTGGGCCGCAGCTCGTCGGCCACGGCCGGCGCGGGGGTCGGAAGGTCGGGGCGCACGTCCCAGGGGCGCACCAGATGCATGCGGGCGGCGTGCGCCGTCGCCTCGTGGAGGGTGGGGGCATCCAGCCGGGTGAGGAGCTGGGTCAGGCGCCGCTGCACGGTCGCGGGCGTCAGGGCGAGTTCGGCCGCGGCCTCGGCGACGGTCACCCGGGCGAGCAGGCGCAGCAGGACCTGGTCGGCCCAGGTCAGCTCGCGAGGGTCCTGGAACCGGGCGGGCCGCCTTGCGCCGGGGAGCACGCCGGCGACCGTGTAGAGGGCGGTGAGGTGGGCGCGGGTGGTCGCGGCCGAGCGTTGCCGCAGACCGGTCTCGGCACGCCGGGCGGCCTCGACGGGAACGGCCTGTGCCGCCGCGATGTCCGTGCTGCTGCCCGGTCGGCACAGCAGCGCCGCCCACGCGAGGGAGTCCTCGTCGGTGGCGATGCCCGCGGCGAGTGCCGCGCTCTCTTTCGCGGTCGGGGCGGGGAGGATCTGGAGGTGGTCCATGGGTGCTGTCCAGGTGGGTCGTCGTGGCCGGGTGGGGAAGCAGTGGCGCGGGGTCCGGGCCCGGGTCGTGCGGCCGGCTCTGGGCCGGCGGGCCGGCGCCCGGCGGGTGCCCCGGATCCGGGGGGCGGGGGTGCGGTCAGGCGGCGCCCGTCGGGTTGGGGCGGCCGGGGGCGGCGAGGCGGCCGGGGTCCGCCAGGCGCACCGCGATGCCGTCGCTGCTCTGCCCGCGCACGCCGACGCGCCACCCACCGGCCTGGGCCATGCGCATGCGCACCGGCCCTCCCGGGGCCGCGTGGAGCACCGTGGCCTCGCAGCGGATGCCGTCGATGACCAGCACGCCGCCCGTGAACAGGCCGCACTGCGCGGCGGCCTGGGCGACCGCGTCCGTGTCGGCCGGCTCCACCGGCTCGGGCAGGCGCTGGGTGACGCGCAGGCCGTCGGCGTAGACGGCCTCGATGCCCGTGAAGCGGTTCGTCCCCTCGACGGCACCGCTGATCGCGGTGATGCGCAGCGGTGCCGTATCCGAGTCCAGCAGGGCCAGCGGCAGGCCGGTCGCCGCCATCACGGCGCCGACCCGCTGTTCGACCGTCAGGTGCGGTGCGCCCCGTCCGTAGCCGGGGTCCAGCACGGGTGCACCGCAGTGCGGCCGCGTGCGGTGGAACCAGTCGGCCACCTCACGGCGCAGGCCCTCGGCGTGGGCTGTCAGTGCGGCGCCGGCGTAGCCGTACGGGTCCACGTTCTGGTGAGCGGCCGGGACTTCGGCCATGGGAACTCCGTTCATCGGGGATCGGGGGAGGGGGCGCTGGTGGGCGGACCAGCGCCCGGGATACGGGCAGGGCCGACGGGCGGGTGCCGCGTGCCGCGCAACGGCGCGTGCCGCGGGGCACGTCGCGGGTCGGCTACCAGCCTCTTCGGGGCCTGCGCAGCGTGCCGTCGGCGGCCTGGTCCAGCATCCGGGCGCTGGTGTCCGGGTCGTACGAGCGGGCGAGGGCGAAGGCCACGTCGTGGCGCGGGCCCTCGCGGTAGCTGACGCCTGTCGCCTCGAACCTCGCGGACAGGGTCCGTCCTGCGAGGTCGAGTTCGGCCCTCTCCGCGTCCAGCACCACCCCGCTGTCCAGGGGAACGACCTGTACCTGCAGGCGGGAGCGATGGTGCAGGTCGGCGAGCAGACGCATCTGCGCGGTGTGTGCGTGAGGGCCGCCGGCGCCCTGGTGGAGGAGGGCCTCGGAGAGCAGCAGGACGGTTTCCGGCCCGCTCCCGGGGCCGATACGGCGGTCGAACGACTCGGCGCGGGCTCTGCCGACCGTCCACTGCCAGCGTTCGCCGGCCGACGGATCGGCCGGCGCAGCGGCCCGGTACATCAGGCACACGTCGCAGCCGGGGTGCGGCAGTGCGGTCGACGACGCGGGGAGGGCCGGTCGCGGTGCCGCGGGGCCGCTGACCGCCTCCATCAGCATGGCCGCCTGGGTCCCGGCGGTGCGCAGCGGTCCGGGCACGCTCGTCCAGGCGGTCAGCAGCACCCGAGCGGCGGTGGCTTCGAGGACCTGGTAGCGCCACGGCCCGCCGACGCCGTCGTCCAGGAAGACCGTGCGACGGTGGTCACGCTGGTACGTCGCGACGATCCGGGTGTAGTCGGCGAGTGCGAGCGCGCCGGCGTCGACGCCCCGCAGGTAGGCCGCGACGGGGCCGGTCCAGGCGTCGTGGCCGAACCCTTCACCGAGCCCGGCTTCCAGGGCGGTGACAGCGTCGACGCCCAGGCACAGGGGGCCGGGCAGGCGGGCGGCGAGGACGTCGGGGGAGTGGCCCCGGCACTCCCGCAGGTGCCGCAACTGGGAGCCGAGGACGAGGGCGCCCAAGCGGCCTCCGATGTCGTGGCCTCGGGGGAGGGGCGAAGTGTCGGTCATGACTGCGGCCGTTCTGTCGGTCAGGGCGCTGGCGGGCTTGAGGGCGTTGAGGTGGGGTGCGGTCGGCACGGCGGCGATCACAGGCCCGACCTCCCGGCGGTCAGCACGGCCACGGTGCATCCGGCCCCGGCTGTCGTGACCGCCACGCCGTTCCAGGGCCGTGCCAGGGCCGCGAACTGTGCGGGGGTGCGTGGATGCCACGGCAGAGCGGCGCGGGCGTGCGCCGCGGCCACGGCGGCGGCGCGTGTGTCGTCGCCTGCGGGGGTGCGGTGGCTGACGAGGACGGCGCTGGCCGGCGGCAGGGCCCGGTGCAGGACCGCGAGCAGGCGCTCCACCTGATGGTCTGTCAGTTCATGGCAGACGTCGGAGAGCACCACGGCGACCGGTCTGCTCCAGTCGAAGCCCGTTCCGCGGGGGCCGCGCAGGACCGCCAGCGTCCGGTGGGCCCTGGTGAGATCGACGTGCAGGTGCCGAAGACGGCCGGATGCCGCCGGGAGGCGGAGGAGGGCACGCGCGTGGACCAGCACCATCGGGTCCCGGTCCGCGTAGACGATCCGGGCCGTGGGGGCGTGGGGGAGGACGGCGCTGTGCAGTGGCGCGAGCGCGCTGTGGTCCTGGCCGGTGGTCAGACCGCACCCCAGGTCCAGGAACTGGCCGATGCCGTCGCGGCCGAGGCGCGCGGCCGTGGCGAGGACGGCCAGGCGCGACGCCGCCGCGTCGGCCTCCCAGGCGGTGTCGGCTTCGGCGAGCGCGGCCGCGACGGCCCGGTCGGCCGCGAAGTGGTCCTTGCCGCCCAGTACATGGCCGGCCAGACGGGCGGAACCGGCAGGCCACCGGGCGTCCGGCAGCGCGCCGACGCCGGTGGGCCGGTCGACGGGGACGACCCCCAGGGCCCGCGCCCCGCAGGGACGGTGGGCGCAGCCGGGGTGAGTCAGAGCCGGCCCGCTCATGAGGCACGCTCGCAGATCCCGGTGCCACGGTCCTGCGGTGCGATGACGCGGCCGTCGGGCATCGCCGCCCCGGTGTCCGAGAAGAGGACGACACCGTTGCACAGCAGACTCCACCCCTGCTCGGGACGGCTGGTCACCGCGACGGCCGCATGGAAGTCGGCCGCCTCGGCCGCGGGACACACCGGCCGGTGCCCGCAGCCAGCGGCGCGGTCCCCGCCGGTGGGGAGGGGGGCGGTGGTCAGCGTCACCCGGGGGACCCGGTGTCCGGCGGCGGGTGTCAGCGTCACCACGGCCCACCCCCGGTGCTGGGCCGCGCGGGCGGTCCAGGTCCCGTCGGCCCGGACGCGGGCCGGCAGGAGCAGGCCGTCGACGCACAGGGTCCCGGTGGTCGTCGCGCCCTGCGGCAGCGCGGCGGCCACCAGGCTCTCCGGGCCGTCGTGGCCCGGCGGGTGGAGGCAGGCCCGGGACCCGTCCTCGTAGACCGTGACGCGGTCGGCGCCCGTCTGGGCAGCGGCCTTGCCCGGGCCTGCGCCGGCCAGAAGGGCGAAGGCGAACGTCGGCACCGCCGGAGTGTGGTCGTCGGGACTCGCAGTGGGGTCGAGGTGCGGCATCGGACCTCCAGGCAGGACGGATCGGGTAGTGGGGGTGACGCGGGCCGCTGGGGGCCGAAGGGCGCCGGTGGTGCCGCGCTCCCGGGGCCGGATGTCCGGGGAGGGGTCCGGCCAGGTCGAGGCGGACGGCAGTCGGGCGGTGCCCGCCGTCCCCGCGCCGACGCCCGCGACGAGCAGCAGCGCGATGAGCAGCGCCGCGGGCCAGGAACCCGTCCGGGCCGCGATCACGAACACGGCGCCAGGTGCCAGGCCCGCCCCGGCCGTCAGCTGGAGCACCCCGATCACGGCCCCCCTGACGTCGTCCCGCGCGCGCAGCCGCGGCGGGAAGGGCGAACGCCGACCCGGCTCCAGGGGCGCACGCCGCGAGCGCGGGTCCGCCACAGGCCGGCCGTTCCCCGAACGCCCATGCCCGGCGGCCGTCACGGGCGCGCTCCGCGTCGCCGGCCCGCCCGTGAGCGCGGCGACCCGGACGGCCCGGACATCGCGTGACGGGTGATCGCACTGGGGTGTCGTCACGCGGCTTCCCCCGCTCCGGGGACACGGGCGGCGGGGCCGACGAGGTGCAGGTGCGGGACGGTGCCGACACCGGGCCGATCCGGGACCACGACCAGCAGCAGCACGCCGTGCGCCTGCAGCGCGTAAGCCCGCCACCCGCGGGCCGCCGCCACGAGGGCCGGATGGAACGTGCTCCCGATGCCAAGCTGCGCCGTGCCGGCCACCGCCCCCGGCAGCACCTCCTCGAGCAGCACCTGCGGTCCGCGCGCCAGCAGCGGCACGGCCTGCTCGGCGCGGGTGAAGGACGCATCGAGGTAGGAGCAGGTCACGGCCGGCCGGCCGCTGTTCCTCGTGGCCCGCACCCCGGTGCGCGGGACCGTGGTGGACACCAGCAGCGCCGCGGGGACGCCGGTCCGGGTGGTGGCCGCGCTGAGCTCGTCGGGCCCCGCGGAGTCGCGCTCGGCGGGGATCCGGGTCCGGCCGCCGCGCGCGTTCGGCGGGGACGGCAGCATCGGAAGCGGGCCGAGTGGCCGGTCGGCGCCGGTTGCGGCGGGCGCGGGAGTGCCGGCGATGGTGCGGGGGGAGGTCATCGGATCGTCCTCGGGGGATCGCTGGGGTGGCTGGCCGGCCGGAAAGCCCCGGCCCGGCCTGCGGCTGACGGAGTCACTGGAACTGGCGCAGGGCGTGGCTGACCGTGGCGGGCGGCGGGACGAGGAGCGCCGGCGGCAGCAGCACGCTCGCGACGGTCTGCCCGCGGACGCTGGTGACGGTGACCCTCAGGTCCAGGTGCCGGGCGGCCGCTGCCACCAGCCGCAGCCCGAGACCGGGCCACCGTGTCCCGGCCGGGGCCCGGCCACCGCCCTCCAGAACCTGCCGAACAGCCGCGAGGGTCCCGTCGTCCATGCCGGGGCCTGCGCTGTCCGTGACGGTCAGCCACGCCGCACCGCCACCGCCCGGCTCCATCCAGCCGGCCAGGACGACGTTCGCCTGCGGGCCGCCGTACCGCAGGGCATTGTCCACAAGCTCCGCCACCGCGGCGGCGAGCGGTTCGACCGCCCCGGGCACCACGGTGAGGTCCGCGCTCTCCCGTACCTGCACGCGCTCGAAGGCCGCCACCCGGCTCGTCGCGGCCCGACCGACCTCATCAAGGCGCGCGGCCTGGCGGCGCGGCGACGGCCAGACCCCGCCGGTCAGCACCGCCTGCCGCACAGCGAAACGCAGCGCCAACGCGTTGGCCAGGTCGGCCCGGTAGAGGCAGGCCAGCGACTCCGGATCCGTGATCCGCTGCTGGGCCGCGTGCAACTCGCCGGCCTGCCGACCGAGCTGGGCCAGGACCGGTCGGGACGCGGCCGCCGCGTCCGCGCAGGCCTGCGCCCGGACCCCGCCGACGGACTCCGAAACCATGACCGCAGCCCGCCGGACAGCAGGCGGAGCCCCGTCGACCCGCGGCGGCACACCGAGCGCGGCAGCGTGCAACAGGTACGGGAGCCAGTGCGAGACGAAGCCGTCCATCGCCGCGGGGGGGGGGGCCGGGGGGGCGCCGGGCCCCAAGTGGAGAAACGGGGGGCCGAAGGGGGGCCCCCCGGGGGACGCCCAAACACCCCTCCCCACC
Source organism: Kitasatospora sp. NPDC089797 (assembly GCF_040684795.1). Lineage (NCBI taxonomy): Bacteria > Bacillati > Actinomycetota > Actinomycetes > Kitasatosporales > Streptomycetaceae > Kitasatospora > Kitasatospora sp. NPDC089797. Next base: position 9,810 of record NZ_JBFBGS010000001.1, read on the forward strand.
CCCCCCCCCGCCCCCCCCCCCCGCCGCCCCCCCCCGCCCCGGCCCCCCCCCCCCCCCCCACGGCCACAATGGCATCACCGGTGTCCCGATGGCGTCCCGCCCGGAAGACCGCCATCACCGACCCCCATCCGCGGAGTCCAGGGCTGCGCCCTGCCGGGCAGTGGTGCGGGGAACGAATCGGTCCGCGTCGTCGACCGGGACTCCCGTCGCGCGGGCGATCAGCGTGGCCAGGTGCACCAGGTGCGACTCGGGTACGCCCCCCTGGTGGACCGCCCTGGCCAGAGCGGGCCGTAGGAGGAGCTGCACCTCGAGGCTGGCCGACTGGGCGAGGATCAGAGCGGCATCGCAGCCGTCCCGACCCACCACCTGGACACTCGGCCATCCCCCGCGGCGAACACTCTGCAGGAACTCCTCGACGCCGTGACGCGCCTCCGCGAGGTACACCTCGGCAGCGCCGAAGGTAGGTTGGCGGGAGACCAGCTCGTCAGCGCGCAGCACCGCCTGGGCCAGATGAACGAGCCGGTCCCGCAGCGCGAAGCCGTCCGTCAGGTCGGGAAGGTCCGTCTCACCGGACACGGTGTCCACCGCGCTCGGGTGAGACCGCGATACGAGTGGCGGTGTGCACGCCGCCGCCTCCGGGCGCACGCGAACGGCGGGGGCGGAGCCGTACCGCGGCAGGCGGCTGCCGAGCCGGTGCAGCATTCCCGTCCCCGGTCGGCGCCGTGACGGCAACAGGGCGTCTCCGGGTGACGCGGACGTGGTGGGATTCATGCCCTCCCCCTTCGGGACGACGGACCGCACGCGGCGGAAGAGCTGCTCGGGTCTGGAAAGATTCGCCGCGCCGCACGAGCCCGGCAACCAAGCGGAGTCAGGCCGAACCGGCCCTTCCGGGCTGCGAGTCGGGCCGTTCTCGTGGATCGGCCCAACTCGTGCGGGGTATCCGGGCCTTTTCGGCCCGGATACCCCGCGAACCCGCGACCGAGCTCCTCGTCGGACCGCACAATGCCGGTATGACGAATCGTCACAATCGCTCGTGTGCAGTCAGGTTGCGCCGCAGTCCCGAGGTGCTGGACGGCGGAATGCCGACGCTGGTGGCGGCGCTGCAGGAGTGCTGCGGGATCAGCCGGCTGCGAGCCCACCGGCAGGCTCGGGGCTGGAGCCGACCGGAGGTCATCGTCCGGCTCGCAGCGCTCGCCGAACAACGCGACGGGACGCGCTTCAAGGGGACCCGGGAGCTGTTGCGTACCTGGGAGGACCTCGGTGCCAAGCCCCGCGAGCGCGCCCTTCAACTGCTGTGCGCGCTTTACGAGGCGTCGCCCGCAGACCTCGGGCTGGCATCGTCCGCACCTGCCCCCGTCCCGCCGCCGCAACAGCCCCAGCCGCCGGACCCGGTGCACGAACACGCCGAGCGGACCCGCCGGGCGATCAACCGCAACCTCGCCGCCAGCTCGGTCAGCCCAGGGGAACTGGACCTCCTGGACGAACGCCTCGACACCGCCCGCCGCCTCTACGTCACCGCAGCGCCCGAGCAGATGATCCAGCATCTGCTCGGTGACCTGGACGACATCCAGGCCCTGGCGGCCGAACGCCAGCCCGCCACGGCGCAGTCCCGCCTGTCCGAGCTCACCGCGATCGCCTCCACCCTGGTGGCCGACGCCTACATGAAGCTGGGCCGGCTCCCCGAGGCACAACGCTGGTACGGCACCGCCCGACTGGCCGCCGACGACGCCGGCAACGCCGAGCTGCGAGCCCGCGTCCGCGTGCAGACCGCGATGCTCCCCTACTACTACGGCCCCCTGCTGGCCGCCGCGAACCTCGCCCGCGAGGCCCGCCTGCTCAGCCGCGGCCGCCCCGGACCGACCGCGGTGTTCGCAGCCGCAGCCGAAGCCCGCTCCCTCGCCAGACTCGGCGACCGCGACAGCGCACAGGCCGCGATCCGCCTGGCCAAAGACCTCTTCGAACACTGCCAAGCCGACCAGGACGACGCCTGGGCCTTCCCCGAGCGGCGCCTGTGGCTCTACCTCTCCGGAGCGCACACCGCTCTCGCCGAAACCAGCCAGGCCCGCCACGCCCAACAACAGGCACTCGCGCTCTACCCCGAAGGCCATACCGGCATCGACCCGGCCCTGCTGCGCCTCGAGGAGGCGATGTGCATGGTCATCGACCACAGTCCGGCCGAGGCCCTGCAACTGACGGTCCACACCTACGACCAGGTAACCGGGCCGCACCGCACCGCGATCCTCGGCGCCCGGGCCCGGGACGTCATCGCGATACTGCCCGCCCAGCTCCGGTCGGCCCGCCCGGCCCGCCAGCTTGCGGAGATGCTCACCCTGCCTGCAGGGCAGGGGTGACATCAGCCCACGGCATAGGAAAGCCTGACCACCATGACCACCACCCCAGTCACAGCCGGCGGCTTCACCGCCCCGCACCTGGCAGCAGTCCTCGACCAGGTGTGCCGTACAGTCGGGCTCCGCCCCGACGGTGCCGTTCTGCTGAGAGGGCACACGAACGCCGTCTACCACCTGCCCGGCGAAGGCGTCGTCGTCAAGATAGCCCGGCGCGGCACACCCGCCGAGTCCGTCCGGCGAACCGTCGCCTTGGTCACCTGGCTCAGCGCACAAGGCTTCCCCACCGTGGGCCTGCACCCCGTGCACCAGCCCGTCGAAACCGACGGCCACCTCGCCACGATCTGGACCCACCTGCCCCAGCCTGGTCACCCCGTGGCCGCCGAACAACTGGCCGACCCGCTCAAAGCGCTGCACCGGTTGACCGACCCGCCCGTGCCGCTGCCCCCGGTGGACACCGTTGCCGCCGTCCGCCGATCCCTGGCCGCGGCCAGCGCGCTCACCAAGCAGGAGCTGAACTATCTCCACCAGCGCCTGAAGCAACTGGAGGCGGACCTCGCCCGCACCACCTTCCTGCTGCGGCCCGCGGTGATCCAAGGCGACCCCCAACACCGCAACGCCCTGCACACCGGCGACGGCCGGGCGGTCCTGTGCGACTGGGACACCGCAGGCTTCGGGCAGCCCGAATGGGACCTGACGACGGTCGAGATCCACTGCCGGCGATTCGGCTACGGCCGGGCACACTACGAGGCCTTCGCCGATCGGTACGGCATCGACATCACCGACTGGGACGGCTACCCGGTCCTGGCCGCACTGCGGGAGCTGCGGATGATCACCACCAACGCCAAGCGCGCAGCCCCCGACAGCGCGACACTCCGGGAAGTTCGGCGCCGCATCAACCAGCTGGCCCACGGGGACAGCGAGCAAGGGTGGAACATCCTGTGAAGCCGAGACGATCGACAACGCGATGCTGCCGGGATAGCGCCTGACCAGTGGGCACCGGTCACTGAATGCCGGGCTCGCCGCCCGCACATTCGCGGGGCTGGCACACGCGGCCGGCAGGAGCCGCCTGGCCTTGACACGGCGACGGGGCAGGCGGATCGGCGCCGCTCCCACTGCCAGGGCACCGACCTGCGCTGAGATCCTCATTGGTGCATCCCCTCATGCCGGTGTCGGGACGACGATGTACTTCTGCTCGGAGTCAGCTCGCCAGGACGTCCGGCAACCCGTGGGCAGCTGCACGGTAGAAGGCCGCGACAACCTCTGTGCTCGCTGCCCAGGCCGGCCTCGCCCTCGCGCTCGCCGCCGAGGCCGACGACCCCGCCCCTCGCCGCACACACGCTGCGCGCCCAGGCGCACCAGGCTGTCGTCCTCGGCCACCGCGCTCAGGCCCTCCGCGCCCTCCTCGGCGTCGTCCACGCCCGCGCCCCGGCCGCCACCCGCCGTACAAGCACGACGCCCTCGCCGCGCGGTGGCCGACCTGGCTCCGCCGGAACGGCCGGTCCGTAGCCGATCAGGGCGGCGGCGTCCTTGCCACCGTCCGGATTGGGAGAGAACGCGAACCGGGTTGCAATCTCGCGGACGATCGCCATCACCGACCCCCATCCGAGGAGTACAGGGCCGTGGGAGGCCCGCCTCCGTAGAGCAGTTGGCCCGGCGTATCGAGTGCGCCTGCGACTAGGAAGAGACCGCGGTCGGAGAGCAGCCTGGTCAACCGGCTCCATTCCTCCGCGCTGTCGGCCACCATCGAGCGGGTCCAGGTGACGACTCCCTGCGCCGCTCCGTTCGACAGTGCCTTCGAGAGGTTTGACCATTCGCGCCGCTGGCTCAGGGCGATGAGCGCTGCAGAGTCAGTGAAGATCCCGGTGACCGTCCATTCCCGGGCGTCGGCGTACTGACGGCACTGTTCCGCCAGTACGCCGCCCGGGTCTCCCTTGATGGATGCGATGTAGAGCGCGACCGGGACTCGACCCGGTGAGCGAGGAACGTTCGAAGGCATGCCACCAATGTGACGGACCCGATAGTTCTGTTGAACCTGCGCGGGATACGACTTCGCGAAGTCGCGCAGGGTGTACTCGTACGGTACGTACGACTTCACTGGCGGTACGTCAGCTCAGGCCTTTCGTCAGGCCACATGAGGGGGCGGGTCCCGATCCAGGGGAGTTCGCAGCCTGGCTGCCCTGCACCAGCTGACAGTTTGGAACCGCGCCGCTGGCCGCGCCAGCGACCCGACTGAGACCGCGAGCCCGGCGGAGGCGCCGGGGGGTGAGCCCATGTGTTCGGTCGCCGGCCCGGGTCACCCCGGTTCTGTGGTGCTGGTCGAAGGTCAGGCTCCGGCCAGGGCTTTTGGGAGGGCCCGCTCTTCGGTGAGGAACAGGTGGGCGGAGCTGACGAGGGTGACGTGGCGGTGCCAGCCGATGTAGGAACGGCCCTCGAAGTGGTCCAGCCCGAGGCGGGTCTTCAGTTCGCGGTAGTCGTGTTCGATCCGCCAGCGTGATTTCGCGAGTCGGACCAGGTCCTTGGCGGGGATGTCGGCGGGCAGGTTCGAGATCCAGTACTTGACCGGCTTCGCCTCGCCCTCGGGCCATTGGGGGTCGTTCCTGCGCTGGGCCGACCTCGACCTGCGGCAGCTGGCTGCCGACCTGGGGGCGGTCGGCCCGCAACACCGCATCGTCACGCTGTCCCAACTGGCCCGTCGCAAGCACCGCTTGCTCCGGCACGCGGTACACACGGCGATCCTGGCTGTCTTTCTGATGGCTGGCTCACTGCTCGCGGCCATGCTCTGAACCAGGAGCTGTCCGGCCGGTCACCCTGCTCGCTGGTGCTCTGACCGGGAAGGTTCGCCGGGTTGGCGGGTCAGTCCTGCTCTGAGGCAGCTGCGAGATGGCGGCGGCAGAGGTCGGCAGCGGTGAGGTGGGGCTTGTGTAGTGCGTCGCTATAGAGCCGCATCTCACGGGCTGCCCGGTCCAGGCGCTGCCAGAAGGCGAGTGGTAGCTCGAGGTCGTCCCCGAGATCGACCAGGCAGTCGAAGGCGAGGCCCAACTCGTTGTGCTGCAGGAACTCGAGCATCGCTGAGAGATCGATGTCGGGTAGGCCCGCAAGGTGGGCCCGAGCAGTATCGAGGTGGCGGCGGCTCCGGTTCCAACTGTCCTGAAGCACCTCACGATCAACGGTCATGGCGTCAGTGTCGCTGGCGCTGCCGGTGGGGTCACGCGACTTTTACCGGCCGGCTGCCCCATGAGTAACCATCACCGCCTCCAGGCGGCGTCCGGTTGCATGGAGCAGGGTGGTTGTATCCTGCGGAGTGAGCTAGTTCTGACCAGGCCGTGTGGAGGCCGATAGTGAGCACTCACGACCAGCGCGGCGGGCACCTGCCTGCGACCCTGAGAGATGGAGACTTTCTCGTCCTGCGCTTCGCCTCTGAGTTCTGGGCCGACGAAACGGTCATTGTCACGCGGGTCGACGCCGAGAGCGTGAGGGTGAGAAGTCCCCGCAAGCCCTTCGACCGCTTTGAGCGCTTCGACCGCGTGACAGGTTGGGAAATCGGTGCCGGAGGCAGGCCGGCTCGCGTGTGTCTCCCTGCCGGCGCATGAACAGCCTGGGCGGGCTCACCTAACCGATTGCCGCCTCCGAGGTTGTCAACGAGGACGGGCCGATCGTTCCGTGTGGCCACCAGCGTCCGGCTGATCCGGATCGGTCAGCGGTCTCGTCTTCCTGACCTCAGCCACTGACGAGCGCGGCTGTGGTGACGGTGGAGAGGAAGACGTGGCCGCGCTTGTCGTAGCGGGCGGGTGCGCCACAAGGCGCCGTGGAGGCCGTGGAAGACCGTCTAGCCAGGATGTGGCCGCCGGCCGGCGAATCCGCGCCCTTACGAGCGTGTGGCTGACCGGCGCCCTTCTGCCCCTACGACTCCGACGAGGCAGCGTCTTCGACGAGCGTGTCCCACCAGCGCAGCAGCATGCCGCGAACCATGTATGCGAAGGCTGCCAGGGTCATCGGCAGCTCAGTTGCCTTCCACTTCGTGTCTCCTGGGCCGTACGTCTCCGTGAACCGTTCGGCGGGCAGGCCGTCACGTCCGGCCGACGGCATCAGCAGGGGCAACGGGAAGGGTGTGCCTGCGTGCAGGCGGGCTGACCGGAGCCCGTACACGGCTTCCAGGGCCTTGCGGATCTTCTCGGGTTGGTCCCACGACAGCTGCGCGTTCAGGTCAGTCGTGCGCCTACCCGGTGGGCCGGGGAGGAAGTCTTGTGCGAACGCTCTGAAGCGGGCGGTGGCTCTGACGAGGCCCTCGAACTCCTTGGCGGCTGCCTCGGCGAGCTTGTCCTCGCCGCCCACGGCGAGCAGTGCTTCGGCGGAGCGCGGGAAGGCTTCCTTGACGATCAGTGTGCAGTCCTGGACGGCGCTCTGGTGGGCGGTCGCCGCGACTTCGATGGCACTGACCAACAGCAGCCAGGCCAGTTCCGGTTCGCCCTCGGCCATCCAGAGGGCGTCGGCGTACTGTCGGGCGGCCCGCACCAGGTGGACGGTGTCGGGTGCGGAGAGGCTGGGCAGTGACGCCAGGTAGGGCCGTAGCAGTGCGAGGCCAGTCGACTCGTCCGCCAGGCTCGGCAGGATCGGAGAGGACGGACCAGGGCGACGACGGCGCGCTCGGCACGATCTGCGCGGCCACCTCGTAGTTGGCGATTGTGCCGTCCGGCCGCTGGCGGCGGGGGCGCGGGTCATCGCTGCGCAGGCGTATCGCAAGGACAAGTGACGCCAGCGCGGTGACCTCCTGGTGGATGGACAGCCCTGTCCATCCAGCGCTGCTTGAGGAGCCGGCGTGCTCGCCGGGGTCGCGGAACCAACTGGCCAGCTCGAGCACTGGCTGTGCGTGCCCCGGACGTTGGCCGGCCGGTCGGGGAAGCGAAGTGAGCCGGTAGGGCCCGATCTCCGCTGTCCCGTCGAGCGGGGGGAGTTCCGCGTCGGAGTAGAGCAGGCTCACCCAGCCGCGGTGCGGCTCATCCGCGTAATGCCACAACCTGACCGACCATGCTGGCTGGTCGATCCTCTTCCTGCCCACAGAGTCCCCCCTTCGTGCACGGCGAAGGCCGCCTTCACATCGTGAGGTTACTGGCCCTCGAACACAGTTGCCGTAGCAGGTGGGCACGGCCGCGACCTCGCCTTCGATGCGCATCCGTCGTTGTCGGGTGGCGTTCGTGGCCGGTTGTCTCATCGAAGTTGACCACTGGGTTCGGTACCTGGTGGTGGCTGGGGCCCTGGGGTGGGTTCAGCGGGCCGGGAGAAGACTTGGGGTCGAGTGGGCGTTCGCTGCGACACAATCTCTGGATGATCGGCAACCGGATCACCCATCGCACTGCGGACGGCGTCCGCATACCCGGAACGTGGCGGCACGTCTTCATCCGCAACGGCCAGTACCACCTCACCGACCTGTTCATCTACGCGGACGGGCTCATCGACTGCTGGGGCCTGGTCACCATCGAGGAGTTCGAGGAGAAGCTGCACACCGGCTGGGTGGCCACCAGCCTCCCGGAGGGCGCGGAAGCATCCGCGTTCGAACTCGCACACTGGAAGTTCAGGGAACCGCAGAGCCGGTACACGCCCGAGCTGCTGCTCGCCGAAGTCCGCGACACCATCGATCAACTGAGCGGGCGTCCCGACTCGACCGGCCGCTGCCTGGCCGCCGTCGACGCCTTCCTCGCTGACCGGACCGAGGAGAACCGGGACGCGGCCCGTGCCGCGTTCCTCGCGATCCCGGAGTCGCAGCGCCGCTACGCGCTGGGCGACATGGATCGCAAGGACGCGCCACTGCGGGTGCTGGTGGCAGGGCCCGGAGGCCAGACCTACCTGTCGTTCGACGGAACAGTCACGCAGGAGGCCTACGACAGTGCTCTCGCGTACTTCGAGGAGCGGACCGGTTGGGAGGCCGAACGGTCCAGGCACGTCCCTGCGGACGGACCGGTGGACTCGCATGCTCCGGCGGTCCACATTGTCCAGACGTTCCCGAGGAAGCCGGTGGACGATCCCGGCAGGGTCGGCCTGCGCAACGACTACCCTGCCCCGATCATCGTGGGCGGGGCCGGCTACCTCTCCGTCGCCCATGCCTACTGGGCCCTGTCGGTCGCCCAGCCCGAGGTCCGAGGCGCGATCGCCACAGCGGAGACCGCCCTCGAGGCGCGAAAGCTCGCAGCCGAGGCGCCTCGCAGCGAGGGCTGGGAACATGTCCGGACCGCCGTCATGACGCGCCTGCTGCGGGCCAAGTATGACCAGCACCCCGAGCTGGCCGAGATCCTGCTGGCGACCGACGACGCCACCGTGATCTACGACGACATGGACTCGGCCTTCTGGGGCGACAACGCCGGCCGAGGGCGCAACTGGACGGGGCGTCTCCTCGAACTCGTCAGATCCGAACTGCACTTGCAGCAGACAGAGATCCTGGGACTTTGGCCGCACCAAGCTCTGCCGCCCCGGCCCTGCTGAACTTCCGGACCGGTTCGACGTCCTCGGACCGTACGTCGTCAGACACCGCACGGCGCCAAGCCGTCAAGTCGGGCCAGTGGGCACGAGCTCGATGTTCGAATTCGAAGTCCCTTCCGGTGGTCAGGGAGCGTCTTTGGTGTGGCTTCGGGCGAAGTTCCATGGGGTGGGTGCATTGGCGGCCTCGTACTCATCCGCGATGCCGAAGACGCTCCCGCATCCTGGGCATTCCGCCCGGCCGAACAGGTGCGTCAGGCCCCAGGCTAGCCTTTGCTGGCCGTCCCGTACGGCCAGCTCGTACAACGTCCTTCCGATTCCGGTCAGCTCGTGCGGGGTGGTCGGCCGGAGCGGGACCTGGTGGACGTCTCCCAGGTTCCAGTCCCGGATCGAGGAGTAGCAGCCGTAGCCGCCGACCGCGATCGTCACTGGTGCGTCGCAGTGCGGGCAGGTGACAGTGACGAAGGAGTCTGTGAAGTCGTCCAGGGTCTCGAACCACAGGGGTTGGCCGTCGAACGCGAGCATGGCCTGCAGCCGGTCTAGGTAGGTCTTTCCGTCCAGGCCAGGCCTCAGTCGGGCAGCGGCCGTGGCCCGCAGCTGGATCAGAGCGGGCGCACAGCGGGCGACTTCTTCGTCGACGCCGTGGGGTTGGAGGAGGCCACCCGCTATGGCGCCTGCCAAATCGAGCGCCCAGTCCCCGATGTCCTCGGTCTTCGCGATTTCCGCCAGCCACGGCAGTGCGGCGATGCTCGCGGGGGTGATCGTCCCCTGGTGGCACAAGCGCCCCCAGAGCCGGTCGATCGCCTCCTGGTCACGATCGACGGCCCGGTCCAGCAGTCCGGGTATCGCGTGTGCCGGGCCGTAGGCGTCGTGGAGAGTGGACCAGTTGATCATCCGGTGATTCAAGCACGCTGCCGCGTGGCCTCCGTGGATCGGTGAGTCGCAAGCGAGATCAGCTACGCCACCGCCAGCGCTGGGGCCTGCAGCGCTGGGAACGCGGTGTGTTCGTCGAACAGGCGGCGGTTCTTGAGGCAGTGGTAGAGCTGTCCGAGCATGCGGTTGAACAGGTTGCGCTGGGCGGCAGCGTGCCAGTCACGGTGGTCGTCACGGCGGCGCCGGTAGTGGGCCTTGGCGCCGGGTGAGGCGGTGATCGTGGAGAAGGCCCAGAGGTAGCCGGCGTGGTTGAGCCGGTCGTTCTTCACCCAGCGGCGGGTGATGCTGGACTTCTTGCCGGAGGCCCGGGTGACAGGGGAGGCGCCGGCGTATGCCTTGAGACCGCGGTCGTCGGCGAAGCGTTCGCGGTCGTCGCCGATCTCGGCCAGGACCCGGGCGCCGAGCTGGGTGCCGAGGCCGGGGAAGCTGCAGATGATCTCGGCGTCCGGGTGCTGCGGGAAGACCTTCTCGACGGCCTGGGCGAGGTCGTCGGCGGCGGTGCAGGCGGCAGTGAGCTGGCTCAGGAGGGCGAGCATCTGTCGGCCGAGGGCGTCCTCGACCAGCGGGGGCTGGTGGGCCCAGTCGGCGCGGAAGACCTCGCGCAGCCGCTCGGCCTCGGTGTCGATGCCACGCTTGCGGCCGGCCCGTTTGAGGGCGGCGGCGAGCTGCGTGCGGGTCAACCGGGCGGCCAGCGCCGGGGTGGGGGCGGCCTTGAGGATCTCGCGGGCCTCGGGGCGGCACAGTCCGTTCTTCCACGGCTCGAAGGCGGCCAGGGCGGCCGGGTAGTACTCGTGCAGCAGGGAGCGGAGCTGGTTGGCCATCTGCTGGCGGTTCCAGGTGGCGTCCTGCTGGGCGCGGGCGAGGACGGCGACGGCGCGGGCCAGGTCGCTGTCGTCGGGCAGGGCCCGGTGGGCGTGCATGTCGGTGCGCAGGATGTTGGCCAGGACCAGGGCGTCGCCGGGGTCGGTTTTCTTGCGGGAGACAGCGTGGCGGTCGCGGTAGCGGGCGGCGGCCATCGGGTTGATCGCGAAGACCTTCCGCTGGCCGGTCCGCAGGACGGCGACCAGCAGGCCGCGGGAGGTCTCGATCGCGACGGGGATCGGGTCCTCCTCGGTGTCGCCGTACTCGGCGAGCGGGTCCAGCAGCAGTTTGTAGCCGGCCGCGTCGTCGGTGATGTGGCGCTCGGCGAGCAGCTGGCCGGTGTCGTCGACCAGGGCGACGTCGTGCGTCCGCTCGGCCCAGTCGATGCCGCAGTAGATCAAGTTGTTTCCCTCCCTGGGGCGCGGTGTTTGCGCTGGTGCGAGCGCATGCGGGCCACGCAGCGACCTAATTCCAGGACTCGGCCGTCCGGCTGGTCCGCCACCTCACTAGCCGTTCGTGGCACCAGCGCGCCCCACGGGCCCCGGTCTGTTGCGGGAGCTCGGCGGCTCGGGCAATTTGAGAGGTCACCATGCGGCGGGCTCGCACCACCAACACCAACGAGTGATCAAGAGTGCGGTGTTGACGGCGATGGCGGCACCGAGGACGCCGGAGGTCGCCGCTCTGACAAGAGACCTCGACGGCCGGGCAAGTGGTAGGCATCCGTCGGGCGCCCACGGGGCCGCCACCACCGTGAATGCCGAGGCCGCGCGCCGATCTATCCCAAGGCCTCACGGGCCCGGGTGACCGAAGGCATCACGGCCCGGCATTCGAACGGCTCGACTGCAGCCCCCTGGCTACACCGATCCGCTATCAACGAATTAGGCCAGTGGGCGCGCCGGACCGCTCCTGCTCGTGGTCGTACGGGACGCTCGGAGGCCTTGGTCCTTGGCAGTGCGGCGTTCCTCCTGTCGGGTCTCCCGGACGTGCCGCAGTGACTCGGGGCCGGTGACGTCGGCGACGGAACGGAAGACACCGCTCTCACCGAAGGGCCCGGCGGCCTCTCGCCATCCGGGCGGGCACACCCCGTACTGCTTACCAAGCAGGGCGACCAGGATCTGGGCCTTCCGCCGGCCGAAGCCGGGTAGCTCGTTCACCCGCAAGAACAGCTGCCGACCGGTCGCCGCCCGCTCCCAGACCGTGGCGGCCCTGCCGTCGTAGCGGGCGACGAGGAAGCGGCACATATCCTGCAGATGCCGGGCCATCAGCGCAGGACAGGTGTGGACTGCAGGTCGGGCTGCGAGCACCGCGGCGAAGTCCGGCGGGCTGTGGTCTGCGATCTGCTGTGCGTCGAGGTCGTCCCAGCCCAGGCGGCGGGCGATGGTCAGCGGGCCGGCGAACGCCCACTCCGAGGGGATGTGGCGGTCCAGCAGCGCGCCGGTCAGCAGGGCAAGAGCGCTGCGCGACAGCAGCGCATCGGCCTCGGGCTGTTGCGCGATGCACACCGTATGGTCCACAGGCAGAGGCCTCTCGGGGTGATGATCGGTTTTCCGGTCAGTCTGCCCGGAGTCGGCCTGTCTGCTGTGGGCAACACGCTTGTCCGGATGCCCCCGGGCGCGGTGGGACATCCGGACGGCGGCCTGCGCTCTATTCCGTGATGCTGGCGGCGCTCATGAGTCGTCCGAGAGCCAGTCCAGGATGTCCTGTCCCACCTCACGGATCTCCGGGTCCCCGCTCCCCTCCGCCCGAGCGGCCATCCCGCGGAGTGCCACCCGGTCGTTCAGGTGCAGGTGGAGCTCGGCCAGCCTGCGCCAGTCATCGGCATCGGCGGTCGGAAGCTGCTCCTCCACGAGTCGCCGCACCTCCGACCTCGTCACCTGCGGGTCCCTGGCAGCAATGGCCTTCCTCGCCGCGAGCGCGGATCCGGTCGACAACGAGATGTCGACCAACTGGTCGAGCAATGTGGGGACATCACTCGGCAGGTCCTCCAGGAACGACAGCGCCGCTCCCCGATCCCAGGCCGACCCGCGCAACGCGGCTGACAGAACGGCACGGCGTGAACCCGCGTTCTGGAAGAAATCCGCGCGCGCCCTGGCAACCTGCTGTTCGGCCGTCACCACCAGAGCCCACAGGTCCTCATCGGACTTCGAACCGTCCACCAATCCTCCCTGATCAGTGTTGGACAGCGGAGTTGTGCCAGTCCATGCCCCTGAGCAGACCGGTGAACTCCTCCGGGGTCATCTTCCTGGTCGGATGGAGCGCAATGTGCCCGTACGGCTGCGTCCCGCCGACGTCCTTACCGTCCGCGATCACGCCGAGCCCGTCGCCCATGGGCGGGTGGATGAAACCCCCGGCGCCAGCTTCTTGGAGCTGTCCAGTCGATCAATGATTGCTCCAATCCCGTCGGCTGCTGAGCGATACTCGTCCAGTGCGAATAGGCGGAGGTCCTCAGCTCGCCCTTCGATGTGCCGTCTGGGTTGGGGCGGTGGTGACCGCGCCGCTGTTGCTGATCGCGGGCGGTCCGGCATACGACCGCTTCATGTGCCATCTCGGTCGCGAGGATGGACCGGGGCTGCTCTCCAAGGAGGAGGGCTGGGTACACCCGGGTTACTGGTTGGTGACGAATCGCCTGGTACGCGCGCTGACGTGGCCGACTCGCCGCGGCGGGATGATCAGGTCGTGGTGACTGGCATCGAGCAGAGCCAGATGACGAGTGCCGCAGCGGTGACGGCGCTCAGGAAGACGTAGCCGAGCTTGTCGTATCGGGTTGTGACCGCTCTGGCGTGCCGGTTGATGGCCCGTTCGGCGGTACCGACCACGACGGGCGAACGTCACATGATTCGCCGGACATCTGCTAGGCGTCGGCGGTGATGCCTTCAGGCTCGTCGACATTGCCAGGGCCGAGATCCAGGCCAAGAAGCTGTGCCACGCGCTTGGCTGTGTCGGGGCCGGTCGCGTGAACGGTCGCGATGCCAAGCGCTTCGGCCGGAGCGAGGTTGGTGTGGTGGTCGTCGACGAAGACACAAGAGGAGCCGTGCAGGCCCATGTGGTCCAGGGTGCGCCGATAGATCTCGGGGGCCGGTTTGGCTATGCCCTCCTCACCACTGATCACCCGGATGTCGAACAGATCCCACACCCCGGTCTCCACATACGGGTTGTATGGGGCCAGACCATAGGAGTTGGACAGCAGGGCCACAACGATCCCGGCCCGTCGGGCGGCGTGGACGAGCGCCACCATGGAGGGTACCGCTCGGACTTCCGAGTGCACCCGACCCATGAGGTTCTCCGGGTCGACGCCAAGGATCGCCGCTGTACCGCGGTTCCACTCCTGCTGGGACATCCGGCCAAGCTCCAACTCCACATACAGCGCACGGCCGACCGGATCGTCCTCCAAGGTGCTGCGCCAAGCGTCGACGGGCAGCCCTTCTCGAGCACACCACGCTCTGGACGACTGCCCGATGGGGGTGCTCATCACTCCCGCAAAGTCGAGGATCAGTCCGCGCAACGTGTTCTCCCGAGGGTCAGGTGAGTCGGATCGTGGGAGCCGTCCCAAGGATCTGGGACAGCTTCCGTAGCCGGCTGGTGCTGGCATGACCGGCCCTCTGGATGATGACACCCGGAATAGCCTGGTGCCGAGCCCACTCCGGGTGACCCGAGCACACCTCCAACAGGGTGTCCAAGGAGGTGTCCCACTGCCGGGCATCACACTGGGCCAGCGCGACGTCCAACATCATTCGGTTGTGGGCCGCCTGAGTGAGTCCGCTCGCATCGAACCGTCCAGCGATCTCCAGCGCGCGTCCTGCGTTTCCGAGCGCGACGTTGACACCGACTGCTTGGGCCCCGGCATACGCGGGACCGAACTGCATGCCATTGGTGAACACGTCTCGCCCGAGTCGGGCGGCGACCGCGTGGGCTTGGGACATCAGATCGGCGGTTCGCGAGGAGTCGCCGAGGCGGGATGCCGCGACCGCGGCGAATACGATGTTCTTGCCGTAGGCGGCGAGTAGGCCGGTTCCCTGTTCGGAGAACGTGGGCTCGTGCCGCGCCGCCACTGCCTCGGTCTCTCGCAGTGCCTGCGCTACTCGGTTGTCCCGTAGGAGAACTCGGGCGCGGGCGGAGCCAAGCATCGAGACCCGTACCGGGTCGGCGGCGAGTTCGGAGTGCCTCATGGCATTGCTGATGGCCGCGTACGCGAGATCTCGGGCGCCCAGGAAGTTCGCGACGAGTCCAGCGGCGCGGTAGGCATCCGATAGCAGGGCGGCCGCCGCAGCCTCCTGCCCTGCCGGGGCGTTGTTGGCGTAGAGGGCGACCGAGCGCAGGAACGGTGCAGCCAGGACCCCGGCATCTGTGTATGCCCCCCGCCAGTAGACCCGCCACAGCCGGGAGGCGGCCTCTGCCAGATCGGCTGGGCCGGGCAAAGCGTCTTCCGCGGGCTCGAGGAGGATGCCGGCCGCCGTGTCGTGAACGGCCCGGGACAGTGCTCGCAGCATCGCGCGGTCGTCGGTGCTCATTCCACGTCGAGGGGCCTGCTGTCCGAGGATCACTGATACATCAGTGTGTAGCCCTTCGGCCACCTTGAGCAGGGTCGGGAGCGTCACGTTCCCACCCTGCTCGAGCTTCCTCAGGGTGTGCAGCGAGACACCGCTCGCATTGGCGACGTCCTCCTGGGTACGCGTGCCTCGGAGTAGCTTGACTCGCTCACCGTTCGTGTACTCCGACCACTGACTCATATCGCTTGCCCTTCCCCGCGCCCTCCCTCGGGACCGTACCGGTCTACGCCCTCCGGTGAGCGGTGTTTGCTGCTAGAGGCGGGACCAAATGGCGCCCCGGAGAGCCGGTGAGCGAGGGACTGCGTCCCTGTCCGGTCCGCTTGATCGTGGGGTCAGGAGGGCACAGAACGACGCCGGAACGACACCAGCGAGGGGTGCAGCTCGACGAGGACCTCGCCGACTACATCAGCCACGAGTTCGACGCGGGGCACGAGTATCACGAGACCTGGAACCCGGGGGCCACTGTCGCCTTCCGGCAGGACCTCGTGCAGTAGCCCATACAGATCCCAGACGCGACCTGACGGCCGGTCAGAGCACCGCGCGTGGTCTGCGGGGGCGTACTTCTTCCATTCCTCCCGCGTGAGCGGCAACGGCCTCGGTTCTCGGTGTGGACGGCGTGGTAGCCGAGCATCCCGGCGACAACCAAGGGCAGGGCGTGAAGGACGAGCTGTTGCGGGGTCGCGGTCCGTCCGGAGAGCTGGGATGCCCGCGACGACGAGCCGCCTGCCCAGGCGCGCGGGGTCCGTCGGCTGCCCGCCTCGACGTCCCGGGGACGCGGACGGCCCGCGCAGGGGCGCTGTGCGGGCCGTCGTGTACTCGCTGCCGGTGGTCAGTTCACCGGCTGCCCGGGGTCGTCCAGCCACGCCACATGGTGGCCGTCCGGGGTTACCGTGAGCCCGAACCGCTCGATCCCGGGCCGGCCGGCCGCCTCCCACCACCGGTAGGCGCCAGCCAGCTCGGACCACAGGTCACGCGGCCCGGACTCAACCACCGCGTGAGGGGCGTCCCAGTCCGCGTAACGGCAGTGCGCGTAGCTCGTGCCGTCCCAGACCTCGGAGCGGCCAGTGCCCCACGGGGCGTGCTCCGCCCACACCTCCATGGACGTCACCCCCGGCAGACGCAGGCCGATGGCGAACGCTGCGGCGTGGGTCTGCTGGACGGCGGCGGGATCGACGGTGGACGCCGAGTACCGCACGTCGTCCACATCGAACGACTTGGACTCCGGTCGCTGCGAGCGGACCCACATGAACGCGACATCGTCCACGAAGGTGCCGGACGCCGAGCCGTCGTCACCGACCACCAGGCGCAGAAGCGCGCCGTTGCAGTAGAGCGTGCCGAACGGCACCAGGATGATGCCGCCCGGTCGGGTCTGCTCGATCCACGCCCGGGGCACGCGCTGGACGGCCGCGGTGGCGTGGACGCGGTCGTACGGCGCGCCGCCAGGGTGGCCGGCGTAGCCGTCCCCGACGACCGCGCGGGGGTGCAGGCCAGCCCGTTGCAGCCGCGCGTACGCCTGCGCGGCAACGGTGGGGTCGACCTCGATGGTGGTCACGTTGGCGTCGCCCATGGCGTGGGCGAGCAGCCCCGCCGTCCAGCCGGTTCCGGTGCCTACGTCCAGCACCCGCATGCCGTGCTGCGCCCCGAGGTGGTTGAGCATGAGCCGCACCACCTTGGGCTGTGAGCTGGAGCTGGTGGGGGTGCCGTTGCCGTCGGTGCCGTCGTCCAGTTGCGTCGTGAGCGCGATGTCCGATGCCACCAGCTCTGCCCACCGCTGCGGGTGTTCGTTGCGGTCGGTCCACTCGCCGTCGTGGAACAGGCGGTCGGGCGCGAAGGCTTCGCGCGGTACCGCCTTGAGCGTGTTGTCCCAGTCCACGCGGATCACTTGCTCGGGGCGGGCGGGACGGGCTTGGTCCACTGGCCGTCGTTGGTCTTCGGCGAGCCGTTCTTGTCGCCGGACGATCCGCTCTTGCCGTCTCCGTGCTTGCCCATGGCGGTCTCCTAATTGGTCGCGGTGGTGGTGGTCGTGATGCCGGTGCCGGTGCCGGGGGCCATCGGGCCGGGAGTGGTGGGCTTCTGGGGGGTGGTCACGATGGTGCTCCTCTCGGTGTGCGCGTGTGGTGCGTTGCGTGGTGTGGGTGCCGGCCGGCGGTGGGGGAACGGGTGCGGCCGGCGCCCGGGCCGCTCGGCTCAACCGGGCGGAGTCTCTACGGGGCGTCGTCGCCGACGGGGGCGTCCTCGGTCAGGCTGATGAGCGGGGCCGTCCATTCCTTGCCGCCGCCGGCCGGGCGCATCCACGCGTGCGGGCCGGAGATGAGATGGACGATCTCCCGTACCTCGCCGGTGCGCTTCGTCCGGCGGTCGTACGCGGTGGCCCCGAGCGCCCATTCCCGGCTCGGGGTGGTGGTGTAGTGCATCAGGGCGGCCGCCGAGCGTGGCGCCGGCTGCGGGCGTCGGTGAGCTGACGCAGGACCAGGGGGCGACGCTCGGCGCGGGTGGCGTTCTCCATGAAGGCCTGACGGCCGGTTCCGTCGGGCTCCCAGGCGCCCCAGTGGTGGTGCCGCGGCCGTGCGGGCGGGCGAGTGGGCCGAGGGCACGCTGTGCGAGCTGAGCGGGCATCGGTGGCTCCTGCGTCGGCGTCCGGGGATGCCCGCCGCGCCCGACGGGGCGAGCACGGCTGGCAGGATGTCACCTGCTTCCCCAGGCGGACCCGCGGAGTCGCCGGTCCGTCACGTCAGGTGACCGAGTACGACGGTAGGAGCAGCGCACACCCGGATCCAGCGTCTTGCGGAATCTTGCAGGGATTCATCCAAGAGCGGCCAACGCGTGGTGAGGCTCTGCCTGCTTCGCGGATCGGGAGCGTCGGTTCGGGGACTTCGGGCTGCGCGATCGCATTCGCCGGCACCGAGGAGGCTCCATTGGCAGCAGTAGTCACCGCTTCACCGCGACAGCAGCGTAGGCACTTGCCTGGGCGTCGGTGGTCCATGGCTCGCCGCTGTCCGGCCGCCACCTGTGGGTGGAGCAGACACCGGGGACAAGGAGGTCCCAGCCGTCGAAGAACCGTTCGACCTGCCTGCGGGTGCGCATGCGGACCGTGGTGCCCGCGGCTGCGTAGACCTGGGTGATCCGCTCGGCCTCGGCAGGTCCGAAGTCGGGGGTGCCGTGGCTGATCACCAGGGCGCTTCCTGGGGCGAGCGCGGCCTTGAGCTGTTCCACGATCTGGTAGGCGTCCTGGTCGTCCGGAACGAAGTGGAGCAGGGCGTTGAGACTCAGGGCGACGGGCGCGGTGACGTCGATGGTCCGCGCCAGCTCCTTCGAGGCAAGGATCGCGGCCGGATCAGTGACATCGGCCTGAAGGTATGCGGTCAGCCCCTCGGGGCTGCTCAGTAACAGGGCGCGTGCGTGGGCGAGGACGATCGGGTCGTTGTCGGTGTAGAGCACCCTGGCGCCCGGGTTGACGGCCTGTGCGACCTCGTGGAGGTTGGGCGAGGTGGGGATGCCGGTGCCGATGTCGAGGAACTGCGCGATGCCGGCCTGGGCGAGGGCACGGGTGGAGCGGTGCATGAAGGCCCGGTTGGCCCGCGCGGCGACCCGGGCGGCGGGGAACACCGCGATCGCCTGGCCGGCGGCCTCCCGGTCGGCGGCGAAGTTCGTCGTTCCACCAAGGTAGTAGTCGTACATGCGGGCGGAGTGGGCCCGGTGCAGTTGGAGGTCGATCTCCTCGCCCTCGTCGCCGTCGTCCTCGTCGTCGTGCATGCCCACGGTGCCCCTCGGCCGTCTCGTCCCGCCCCGCGGTCCACGCCGCGCCACGCGGAGCACGCCACGGCGCGCCACCGGCGGCTGCTCCTGCGGTTCCTGCCCCGGGCCGTAGCATGTCAACCCCGGCGCAGCCCGGACCGGCGAACGCAGCTGCCCTGGAAGCCCGCCGACCGCAACGACCAACCTAAGACGCAGCAGCCCGGCAATCGGTCAGCTTGTGCCGTAGTCATACTATTACGTTCTGTCATTCCCCTTTCGTCTCCCTTGCACCCAGAGGCCCCTCCTACGCTTGCATGTGCCTCAGGGGGACACGAGTTCCCCGAGACACACCAGCACCGGCAGCACGCCGGTACGGGGAGGGGACACCGCCATGCCGATCAACCGGGACGAGCCGCCCAGCGCCGGCGGCCGTAGGGGAGGCCGGACCATGACCGACACCAGCGGAACCACACCGGGCGGCGCACGCCTGACACTCACCTTCGAGGCGTTCTGCGCCACACACGAACGCGCCTGGACCGGCTTCGTCCGCACCCAGGTCGGCCACCACGACGGCGGCCCCGAACTGGTGGTCGCGGCAACCAAGCAGCACCTGAGCCGCAACTGGGCCCTCGCCCTACGGCAGGAGATCCCGGCCGCCTACGCCTGGAGGCTCCTCAAGGAACACCTCGCAGCCTGGCGCGCCGCACAGAGCGAACCCGTCGCCGTGCAGACCGCGGCGCTCGATGCCGTCATCGACCACTTCCGCCGCCAGGCCCGCATCAGCCTGGAAACCCTTCCCGAGCGCATCGGCCTGATGACCGCGATCCTCGAACTACCCGAGCGCCAGCACGACAGCGTGGTACTCCGGTACTGCCTCGACCTGGACGAGCAGGAGGTCGCCGACTTCCTCGGCACCCCTCTGTCGACCCTGCGATCCAACCTCCGCCACGCCCGCCGCCGCCTCGCCAACGCCATCGGACAGCCCGAACTCGCCGAACGCCCGAAGGAGGAGAAGTGAGCCGACCCGCCGCCGACCAACACCCCAGCCTCCTCCTCTGGCACACCCACCCACACCGAGACCCGCGCCCCGACACGGACCCCGCCGAAGCCAGGGTCTTCACGTGCACCAGCACCGCGCCGCCCGCCGCAGCCGCCCACATCACGGCGGCGCCGGCCCCCTTCCCCTCCGACCACGAGCAGGCCTTCCACGAACTCGACCTGGCCGTCGCCCTCGTCCTCAACACACCCCAGGCCGGACGGTCCCTCTGCCGGCTCGTCAACTCCGACCAGATCCACCCCGAAGGCGCGCTCGTCTTCGGCAGCCTGCTGTACGTCACCAACCGCACGGACGCCGCCCAGTTCTGGTGGCAGTTCGCCGCCGGCTCCGGAAGCGCCACCGCCGCGTACCTGCTGCACCTGCACCACCTCACCCTCGGCGAGACCCGCGACGCAGCCCACTGGCGTGGCCAGGCCGAGAGCGCCCCGGCCAAACCACGCAACCCCCGCGCCTCCCAAGCCCTGACCCCGCTACTGCCCGAGAACGTCCGGCGCGACATCCTCGCCCGCTGCCACGAGGGCCTCCACCCACGACTGCCCGCAGACCTTGAGAGTGTCATCAACCGGCTGACAATCTTGAGTGACGACGAGGACTTCGGCGAGGTACCACAGCCCTCTCCGACCCTTGCCGGACGCCTCACGCGCTGACGCCACCGGCACTGTGGCCGTGTAGGTCACGGGCGGTACCACGTATCGCCCGGCGACGGGCCCCAGGCCCTGCTCTCACGGCTGCGGCATGTCCCCGAGTACCAACAGCGGCCCTGTGGGGGCGCCGCACCCCTGAAAGCCCCACATGCCATCCGAGGGCACGTCAAGCAGTGGGTGAGTGCGTACAGCGCATTCGTGCAGACCGCGCTGTCGCCCCCACCGGCTACCCTCTCGAGGCCACGGCCTTCGCGGTGGCGCCGGTGCGGCGTCTGACGCCCTGAACCAGATGAGGAGAGCCGTGCGCGACTATCTCGCTGACGTCCTCGCCATGCTCGGCCCCGGCGGCGCGCGGTTCGCCAGCCCGCAGGCGTGGGCCGACTTGGAGGCCGAGCTCGACACCCGCCTCCCCGAGGACTACAAGGCGGTGATCGACGCCTACGCCCCGATACAGATCAACGGACACCTCTCCCTCAAGCACCCGGCCACCGAGCGCTGGAACCTCGGCAAGTACATCCGCCAAACCTCCCACACCTGGGCCGAACTCGACTGGGACCGCGAGGACTGGCTGGAACCAGAGGAGAACGCCCGCATAGTCCTCGGCCTGGACAAGGTGACATTCGGTACCAAGGACGGCCTGATCCCGCTCGCCAGTACCGATCGGGGTGAGTACATCTTCTCGGCCCCGCTGCCAGGCGGCACGGGAGTACGGATCTGCACGGTCGAGCACGACGGCTCCTGGTACGAGTACCGGATGAGCTTCACCGAGTGGCTCTACCGCTACCTGATCGGCGAGGACATGGTTGGCCCGAACAGCTCCGCCTTCTACCCCGGCCCGGTGCTCCTGGAGCCGCTTCCCATGTCACCCGACGACCGCCCCACACCGACATACGGCCCGTACCGCGGCATGTGACAGACGCGAGCACGCCGACGGGCAGCGGATACCGGCACATGTCCTCGTACTGATTTAGGCGCTCAGACCGGTACAGGGGAATGTGCCCTGTTCCGGGTCGGAACAGTCTGCCCGGCTTGTCGGAGGGGCCACGTAGCCTGCTGCGCACTCGGCATTGAGGCTGCCGGGGTCGGTGGCATTGGGGTGGGTGTCGCGATGAGTGTGGACTTCTTCTGGCGGCGTGTGGCTAGCGGGTTGTTGGATGACCTGTCGCCGAAGGAGCTGGGCGCGTTGGTGCCGCATTGGTTTGATGCGGAGTTCAGGCCTCTCCGGGAGGCTGGCATGGTCATGGGCGTCGAGCGCAACGGCTGCCTGATGCACTTCGTCTTGACCTCGAGCGGGGCTGCCTCGGATGGTGCGGCCGAGCTGCCTGTGCTTGGGGGCGAACAACGGGTAGAGGGTGAGGAAGACCCCGACTGCGGGTGGGTCGGGACGGAGCTGTGGGTACTTCGGCCCGACGGCGTGCGGGAGGCCTCGGCATTCTTGAGCCATGTTGTGGTCGATGACCTGGTGACCCGCTTGGACGCCGCGTTGGCGCGAGAGGTTGTCTCCCTGGGCTTCTCCTGGCCGTGGAGTTCCCTGCGGGCCGAGGAGCTGACGGCGGATCTGCGCGAGCTGAGGAGCTTCTTCGCCTCTGCTGCGGCTGCGGGCGACGCGATGGTCAAGTTCGAGTCGGCGTGACCAGCGGCGCCCATTCCTGCGGACGGCGGTGTGCTGTGCCGTCAGGCTTTGTTGGTAGCGCATCGTCGCATCGATCAGCGGCGCGACCTCGTTCACCAGCCGCGTGCGGGCCTGCCCGTTCGGAGCCCGGCGCACCGGCGCGATCGGAGCCTGCGCGGCCAGGTATTTGCGGACCGCCCGTCTCCTGGCGGAGATCGGCGACGACCGCACCCGCTTCGCTGACGCCTCCGGCCTCAAGGCCTACGCTGGGTCGGCACCGATCACCCGGGCCTCCGGCACGAAGAGCTACCGCGATCACACGCGGGTCGGGCCCATGAGGGCCTGAACACTGCGAGGTGTCCTCAACACACCGGCAGCTGGATGCAGATCTCGACTTCATCGCCGCGGCGCGGGAGGACATGCCACGCCTGATCGCCGAGGTGCGGAGGATACTCGTGACTCACGGCGACTGAGGCAGTCCCCCCAGGCTCTGGAGCACGGCGCGGCCAGCGAGTTGCCATCCCAGGCAGGACGGCGTGCGTGGCGGAACATTGTGGATGAATGCGGTGGGATTCGAACCCCCGACCTCCGACCGGCGTCAGCTGATAGCCCAGCGCTGCTGGTCTCAGCCTGCCTAACGGTGCTCTGTCCTCTGAGCTAGCACTCGCGTACGAGTGTCCCACCCGGGCAGTCCTCCAGTCCACTGCTTTGAGAAGCCGGCGGACCACCACCGCCACGGAGCAGACGAGATGACATCGCGCTGAGCTCTGTGGTGGTGTCACGGCCGCCACGGGACCCTGAGAGCGGGCGCCGGCCCCTACCGCAGTGTCACGCTGCTTGTCATGGTGACGTCTAGCCGGTGCGACGAGGCTGGCCCTCCCGGGCCACGGGTGTGTCGTGGAGCTGGGTCAACGCCAGGCTGCGGCGTCGAAGCGGTCGGTCGTTCGGATCGAGGGTCTGGACAGCGTGCTGTGAGGGGGCTTTGCGAGGTCCGCAGGACCCCTGGTCAGGCCCGGCCTGCCCCGGACCTCTCAGGTAGAGGCAGTCCACCGCCCGCCGTCACCTGCACGGCGGGCGGTACGGCGTGCCGGGGAAGTAGCGGTGCCACTGGTCGGCGGTGATGGTGGCGCCGACCATGTCGCAGAGGCGGGCGGTGACCCGGTCGATGTCGGGGTCGATGAGGTAGGCCCTGCCCTTCTCACCGTTGTAGACGTCATCGGCCTTCTTGTTGATGAGGAGGGTTTGCCCGTCGGGGCTGAACTCAGCGGCTTCGAGGACACCAGGGAGGGCCAGCGCGCCCATTTCGGTGGCGGCGTTCGGATCCTCCACCCGCCACAGATGGAACTGGCCGGCAAGAGGATCGGTGCGCCGGAGCGCCTTGGTAAAGCTGACGAGTAGACGGCCGTCGGGGCTGAACCCGACCGCGCCCGGCCGTTCGGCGGTGAGTGCGTCGGTCTTCGTGGGGTGGTGGATGTCGGAGACATCCCACAGGTCGATGGTCTTGTCGGTCGTCACCGCCAGGGTCCGTCCGTCGGGCCTGAGCACCAGGCCGTTCACGATGCCGTCGGGGAGTTCGGCGTGGTCGGGATGGCCGGGGTCGGCGAGGTTCCACAGCTGGATGGACTTCGGGTTCTGGGACGTGCCGCCGGTGGCGACGGCGAGCAGGTCCGATGTTCCGCTCTCGAACGCGATGCTGTCGCGAATCGGGAGTGAGGGCGAGGCGACGGGCCGACGGGGATCGCTGAGGTCCCAGACCTCGATGGTCCGACGGTCCTGCCGTTGGTCGATGGACACCAGCTTCCGCTTGTCAAGGAGGAGGCGGCCGGGTGGCTGCGGGGATTGCACGGTGGACAGCTGCTTCGCGGCGTTCGGGTCACCGACGTCCCACAGGTAGATCAGCCCGTCACTTCCGTTGAGGGCGAGGAGTCCACTTTCCAGAGCCACGTGGGCGTCCTGATGGCCTTCGCCGCTGTGAGGGACGTACTCGGCGATCCTGTTGAGCGTGCTCCCCCGCACCGGGTGATCGGGGTCGGTGATGTCCCAGAGCTGTGCCGGACCACCCTTGACGTACGAGAGCAGAGTGCGATCGTTGACCAGCAGGACGTTCGGAGCCTCCAGTGTGCCGGCCGGGCGGACGTCGTAGGGCTCGGTGGTCCGCCACAGCCGGTACGTCCGCGCGGAGTCGTCGTTGATGAGGCTGTCGGTGGCCCAGGCCAGGACGTGGCCCTCCGGCGAGTAGTGTCCGTCGCTGCTGGTGTTGGGCAGGGTGGAGTCGATGGGGGGGTACCAGTGCCGGATGTCCGGTTCTGCGCCCGCGCTGAACAGGGACCCGCGGTCGCCGATCTGGACCGAGGTGAGCATCCCGGGGGTGGGGAAGTCGGCCAGGACAGCCGGCTGGTGCGGGTCGGTGATGTCAACGGTCTCGGCATGGCCGAGCTGGTAGCCGTCGTCGTTGGAGGCCCCGAGGGCCAGGATCCGGCCGTCCGGAGAGAACGCGACCGTCCCCACGAGCTGACTGGTCGCGATCTCCACGGGGTTGGTCGAGTACGGCGGATCCGCGCGGTAGTTCGGTGTGGTCACCGGGGCGGGCCTGGCCGGGTCAGTGGTGTCCCACAGCCGCACGCCGCTGTAGGTGGTACCGACCGCGAGCAGCGGCCCGCGCGGGCTGAAGGCCAGTGAGAAGGCGTGGCTGCCCTCGAGCACCGCGGTGCGCACGGGGTTGGCGAGGTCAGCGACGTTCCACAGCTCGGCCGCGAAGCCGCCGTCGGCCGTGTTGACGGCGAAGGCGAGAAGGCGCCCGTCCGAGCTGAACGCGACGCACTGGAGCGTACCGGTACCTGGGGGGATGGCACCCGCCCGGACCGGCTGTCGGGGGTCGGTGAGATTCCACAGCTCGGACCGGTCCTTGGCTATGGCTGCCAGCGCGTGGCCGTTTGGGCTGAAGGCCAGGGAGCCGTGGGTGTTCGCCAGGGTGGCGACGGCAGCGGGGTGGGCGGGGTCGGAGACGTCCCACAGTTGAACGGAGTCACCGGTGTTCACGGTGGCCAGGAGTCGGCCGTCGCTGCTCAGAGCGAGCCCGGCGGCGTGGGTGTCGATCAGACCCACGGACCGGGGTCGGCGGGAATCCGAGAGGTCCCAGAGCCTGACAGTGCCATCGCGGCCACCGCTGACCAGTAGGTGCCGTTCGGCGTTGAAGGCGAGCTTCCGGACGGTATCGGTGTGTCCCTTGATCGGCGTGTAGTACGGGGAGAGTGCGGAGTTGTAGATACTGCTGCGAGCCTCCGGGGTGTCGGCGATGTGGCGCGCGGAGAGGGCGAGTTGGAGAGCGAGCGTGGGGTCGGTCGTGCGAAGCCGGTCGGCTGCCTGGGCAGCAACCTTGGAGGCCAAGAGATCACGCTGTTCGCTGGCGACCCGGCTCTGCCAGACAGCCGCACCCACGCCGCTGACGGCGACCAGGAGCAGCATGGCGAGGGTGGTGGCCAGCGCGCGCAGGCGGGTGGTGCGGCGGCGGGCGGCGCGCTGTTCGGCAGTCTGCCGGGCCAGGCTCGCCGTCACGAACTCCCGGGCCACCGGGACGGTTCCGTGCCGCTCGGCGGACTCCTCAATCCACTGGCGGGCGGCGGCGAGCCGGACCCCCCGGTAGAGCGCTCCCTCGTCGCGGCCGTCTTGCTCCCAGGCCTTCGCAGCGTCGTGGAGGCGTTGGCGGACCACCAGGCCGGCGCGATCCTCCCGGATCCAGTCGGCCAGCCGTTTCCAGGCGCGCAGCACGGCCTCGTGGACGAGTTCGGCGTGGCCGTCGTCCACGACGACCAGTCGGGCCCGGACGAGCGCGTCGAGGGCCGCGGGGGCGGCCGGGTCGGTGTCGAGACCCAGGTCGGCCAGCGGGGCGCGGCGGCGGGTGTCCTCGGCACCGTCGACGACGTGCACCAGTTGCAGCAGGATCTGCTGGGCGGCCCGCTGCTCCGCGGGGGCGAGGGCTTGGTAGGTGTCCTCGGCGGTCTGCCGGACGGCGTGCCAAATGCCGCCTGATGCCCGGTAGCCGGTCAGGGTGAGGACCCTGCCGGTGCGTTTTTGCCAGGTGGCCAGCAGGGCGTGCGATAGCAGGGGAAGCGCGGTAACGGTGTCGCGCCGTTCGTCGTTCCTGGTGCGGAGGTCCTGGAGGAGGAGGTCCACAAGGCCCTGTTCCACGCGCAGTCCGGCGAGACGGGCGGGCTTCTCGACGGCGTCGCGCAGTTCCTCCGTGAGCATCGGGCCGACTAGGACCTGGCTTGCCTTCAGCGCGGTGTGCAGGGCCGGGTAGGCCGCACAGTGCCCGTAGAAGTCGGCGCGCAGTCCGAGCAGGACCACAGCCCGCGGGGGGCCTCCCCGCTCGGTGCGGGAGCAGAGGGCGGACAGCGCGCCGATGAACAGCTCCCGCTCCTGCTCGTCCTTGCAGGCGGTGAACAGTTCCTCGAACTGGTCCACCACCAGGAGCAGGCGGGACCCGTTCGTAGGCGGGTCGGCGATCGACTCCGGGCACGTGGTCAGGGCGTGGAGGAATGCTTCACGATGAGTGCCTGGGTCGCCGGGGAGCAGGCCGGCGAGAACGCCGGCGAGCCGGGAGAGCGGGTGCTCGCCCGGGGTGAACGCAGCGCGGGGCCAGCGCCAGGCATCCTCCGCGCCGGGCAG
Source organism: Kitasatospora sp. NPDC089797 (assembly GCF_040684795.1). NCBI lineage: Bacteria > Bacillati > Actinomycetota > Actinomycetes > Kitasatosporales > Streptomycetaceae > Kitasatospora > Kitasatospora sp. NPDC089797. The sequence continues at coordinate 36,683 of NZ_JBFBGS010000001.1, forward strand.
CCCGCGGTCGAGGGCAGGAAGCAGGCCAGCGCGCAGCAGGGACGACTTTCCGGCGCCGGAGGGGCCGACGAGCACGATCGGGCCGTCGAGCGAGAGCTTGGCGGATACCCGGGCAACGAGTTCAGCGGTCAGCCGTTCCCGGCCGAAGAAGAACCGGGCGTCCTCCGGGCCGAACGGTGCCAGGCCCCGGTACGGACAGGTATCCAGCTCGGGAGCGGGGCCGGGATCCTCGTCGGGTCCGGTCTCGGGTGACGGCTCCGGCGGGGCGGTGTAGGCCGGGTTGGCGGTCAGCACCAGGTCGCCGGCCCGGCCTTCGGACCTGCAGTACGGCTCGGGGAAGCCCCGGCCAGGGAGCGTTCGGGCCAGGTGCCGGTGGATGTGGGCCAGCGTCAGCTGAGGTGGGCCGGTCGGGTCACCCTCTCGCAGCAGACGTAGCAGTTCGCCGCTGAAGGCGGTGTAGCGAGAGCCGGTCGGAGCCAGTGCGAGTTCTTCCGGGGCGGCCGAGGCCAGCACGAACCCGCCGCCGGGGTAGGAGGCTTCGAACAGCCCGGCCGTACCGGCCACGGGTGCGGCCCGGCCTGAGTAGCAGCAGTCGAGGACGAGGACGATCGAGCGTGCCCGGGAGGCGGTCAGGGCCTCGCGCAGCGCGGAGTACCGCAGGGCCCTGAAGGCCAGGCCACGGGTCAGGTGGTCGGTGGTGTGGGTCGCCAGGTGGAGTTCGCCGTCCAGTCCGATGAGGCCGTGGCCGACGTAGTACACGAGGAGCACCGACTCGGCCGCTTCGGCGGTGACCGTCAGCGCGTCGCCGAGGACGAGCGGGCCCTCGGGGTCGATCACGGTGCGCACGTGGTCGGGGTCAAGGCCGCAGCGGGTGACGAGCTCCTCGCTGATCGCGCGGACGGTCCCGGCTGCCGCAGGGACGTCGGGCAGGACGGATCCCGGGACGTGGGTGCCGGTTCCGATGATCAGGGCCCGCGCGCCGGGGAGGCTCAGGGGCAGGCTGCTGGGGTCGGCCGGTGTCGCCCGGGGGCCTCCGGTGTCACTGATCGCCACCTGGCGTTACTCGTCGTCGGCCGATGGGGCGGCGGCCGACTCGGGCCGACCGGCGAGCGAGGCTCCGACCTCGCGGGCGAGGGTGGCGAGGCCGTCCGGGTCGAGGCCGTGGACGGCCGTCGCCCGCAACTCGATCGAGCTGCCGTCCGAGCGCGTCACGTGCACGACCGTGTCGCCGCTCCGTCGGCGGATCCACGCGATCAGGGCGCTGGTCAGGCCGGAGGCGACCCCGCCGGCACCGAGGGCGACGGTGAGCACGTCCGCGAGGGTGCCCAGCGAACCGGGGCGCGGAGCTGTCCCGACCGGTTCGACGCGCCCGCGCAGGGTGGGCTCGGCCCGGAGCCAGACCAGCAGGGAGCTGACCGCGGTGGCGTCGGCGCCGTCCACGCGGATGAGCACCTTCTCGTCCAACATTCCCCCAAGTCACTTTGTTCAGACCCATTCTGACCTAGCGTCAGTGAAGTGAAGGGCTCAGGTCAAGTGCCGACGCCGCGAGAACTTCACCCGCGCCGCACAGGGGTTGACCGCGGCCGCCAGCGCGGCGAGGGCGAGGTGCCCGCCGGCGTCGGTCCGCTGCCGCGGGCAGACCCGGTCAGCCACGCACGTCGTTCCCGTGGGTGCTGGTGAAGGCGCGGGCGATGAGTAGGGCGCGGCATTCCCGCCGGTCGGGGACGCGGACCGATCGGAGCGGGGCGTGGAGGCGAAGCCGCCCCCACGGATCATCTGAGAGAAGGGCCTGCGGCGGGCGAGCCGTCAGCTGACGGCTGACGCCCGGCTCCAACCCCGCTCACGGACCCCTGTGTGCCCGAGGCGTGGTGGGCGGCTACTCCTGTCCGTTGCGGCCCGGGCGGCGCGGCAGGTCGCCCGGCGCGTCGATGTCGAAGATGCGGGCCCGGTTGTCGTACAGGGCCAGGCCCGCCCGCAGGTCGACCGTCGTGGAGGTCTTGTCCGAGCCGCCGTTTCGGAGCGGCGCGATCCGCAGGCCGCGGCGGTCACGCCGCTGGGACGCGGCCGCGGGCATCAGCCAGCGCTGCACCCGCGCGGCCACCGCGGGCCGGCTGCTGGTGAGCGGGCACAGCTCGTCGTCGGCGAGGGCCTCCCAGCCACCCGCCTGCTCGGCCGCCGCCGTGACCTGGACCGCGAAGGTGGCGGCGACCTCGGTGTACGCGCCCGTCGTCTCGGTCCAGGCACAGACCAGCCCCACGAGCTCCTCGACGCACTCCTGGTCCCACCGCTGCGGCTGGGCGCACACGTCAGCGCCGAGCCCGGCTACCAGGTCCCGCATCAGGCAGGTCGCGTCCGCGCCCTCGTCGCCCGCGTACAGACTGCCGACCACCGCCCCCCACTCCTGCGCGCCCGCCCGCTGCTCCTGGTCGACCTTGTACAGCGCGACCAGGAGTGAGGCCACCGCCCGACGCCCGGCCGCCACCAGCGTGTCCCGCACCAGCGCGGCCTCGTCGCCGTCCGGTTCCACGACCGGACTGAGCGGCCCGCGGACAGCGGCCAGCGCGTCGTAGTCCATCTCCCCGAGGCCTCGCTCCTTCCCGAAGTCGGCGGCGTAGCCGTCCTCGCCGACGAGCCGCCAGCCCTGGCTGCGGGAGTCGACCAGCCGCTGCGGGAAACCTGCCGCGAAGCCGCCGTAGACGTCGCCGGAGTCCGGAAGCAGCGAGGGGTGGACATCCTCGGCCGTGCGCGCGTGCCACGGCAGGCGCCGCATCAGCAGGTCGGCCTGTGCGGGAGGAACGGGGTACCAGCGGGCCTTGTGGCCGGCCGGTGCCGGTGCGCGGCGCGCCAGCTCGCCGAGGATCGAGGCGTGGGCGTCGGCGATCAGCCGCTGCGGGTCGTCATCGGGGCGGCGCACCACCAGGCAGACCAGCCACGTTGCGTTGACGTACCCGCCCGGGGCGGGCCGGTCGGAGAACGACGGCAGGCTCATCGGCAACGGCCCGTACACGGAGGCGGTGGCCCGGTACCAGCGTCCGTCCCGCACCAGGAACCGGCAGCCCGCCCGCAGGGCCTCGGCAGCCGCCTCCAAGCCGTCCCGGCCCCCGGGCAGCTGCTCCTCGACGGTGGCGTTGAGGAGGAACGGCACGGACACGGCCCGGTGCGCGCGGCCGTAGGGGTCGTCTGCCGGGCTGCTGCCGGGCGGCGGGATGAAGGGGTTGCCGTAGCGGGCCCAGTCCGGGTTGACGTACCGGCCCGGCGTCGGCTCCCACTCCGGCACGGCCGGGGTCCGGCCGCCGGAGGGGAAGCGCAGCTCGGTGTAGCGCTTGTCGGTGGTGTCGGCCTGCTGCTTCGCGCGGGCGCGGCGGGCGCCGTAGCCGAGGTTTCGCTTCGGGGACATGGGTGCACTCGATCCTGGCGGGCCTGCCCACGCACTCCCCGCCCGGTACAAGGGCACGTCAAGAGGAGCACGGGCGTCCAGGGTTGGTTCCTGATGACCCCTTCGTCGTCGGGGCCCGGCGTCCCTGCGTGGGCGGGGAACGGGCAGCGACTCGGCAGTGCGTGTCCAGCCGGTCAGCAGACTACACGGCTGCCGGGTGCCCTGGAGGGATACCGCCTGTACCGCCCCTTGGGGTGCGGTGAACGACCCCGCCCGGCTCCAGGGCCCCGCATCGTCTTCGCCGCCGTGCTCACCACGCGCTTCGCCCACGCCGTCGGCCAGGGCGGCTGGGACCGCCTGGCCCCGGCTCACTCAGCGCGGCCTGGCCGAGCAGCGCTTCGGCCCCGCCCGGGCCCGCCTGCTGTGCGACGTCTACCGGCCCGCGCTGATCGTCCGCACCGCGGCCGCCCTCGCCCTCGGGCCCGCAGGACGTGCAGGTCCGGCACATGGAGCCTGAGTAGTACGTGTTCTGCCGAAACGTGGGGTTCGGCGGCCTGGCGCCGGACGGCGGGCTGGACGAGTCGCTCCGGAACCTGCGAGGCCGCGTCAGAAGCCCTCGGGGAAACGGCTCGGTGTTCCCGTGGCGGGGCTGAGGCCGGCGTTCCAGCGGTCTTGCTGCACCTGCCAGTGCACGAAGCTGGGCGCAGGGTTCATCAGCAGCGGGCGTCCGATGCTGAGCGGCCACCGATCCCAGGCCGACGCGTCCTCACGCAGCAGTCGGCACAGGAATTCGGCCATCCCGAACGGGTACACCGTGAACATCGGCCGTGTGTGACGGCCGATGACCAGCACCGGCCACCGGTCGGGATCATTATCCGCGGTCAACCAGCAGAGAAAGTCCGGTCCGGAGGTCAGACCCCAAGCCAGGATGTGGTTCGGGTTGACATCGAGGACGGCCCGACCGCCCTCGGCCTGCCAAGCGTGACGGGCGTTGCCCGTCACACCTTCCATCGACGCGGCCAGTGCCGTTGCGACCGGTGCCGGCGCCAGGACCTCGACCTCGTCGCTGATCGCACCGCTGCCGTACACCGCCATGAAGGCTCGGAAGTCCTCCGGGAAGCCGATACCCCAGTCCACCCGAGCGGCAGCCCAATCGACCTGCTCATCAGCGCCGTGCTGCCGCGACATGACCTGCGTCAGTTCTTCGATACCGGCGTGCACGGCATCTCCTCTCGTCTCGTCCGCCAACACCGTAGCGAAGACCGAGGACACCGATCCGCTCGAATTGTGTAACGAGCACACGGAGCAGCCTGCTGTCCCGAGACCCAGCGGGTCACGGCTCACCCCTGGAGGCTGAACTCCCTGCAGACGGCGGCGAGGGCCTCTTCTGGGTCAGGCGTGTCCGTACGACCTGCGCCCTGGACGATGAACGGCGGCGGAAGGTGGCAGTAGCGGAGCCACCCGCTCCCACAGGCCGTCCGGAACAAGATCAGTGCGCATCCGGACACCCTGCAGACCAAGATCGTCGAGCGCAAGCCCCACAGTTCAACTCACCCAGAACGATCAGCAAGAGCGTTGGATCAGGTCTCCCGATGGGTGGTTGGCCAGGGGAACTCCTCAAGAACATCCTCAGGAGTCGGCACTGCGTCCGGGTAGTGCCGCCGGATCTCCCGGACTACCGAGGCATCCGCGGTGCAGAGGTCCCAACTCGTGCTGTCGAACTCCCGCAGCACCACCCTCAGCTCATCTCCTGCATACCCTGCGAATTCTCCGTCAACAAACTGAAGGTCCGGCGCCACCAGGGCCAGCAGCTCCAGGGTGCCGATCCCGCCGGAGGAAGCCATCTGGATCTCGGCAAACCTGGCGACCAGTCGAGCATCGTCGATCCGCACCCTCCATGTGAGGCCGAGCCCAAAGCTCCCAAGGCGCACGAGGAGTTCCGCCAGCGTGACGTAGTACCGATTGGACTGGCGGGCCTGCCCAGGAAGACGGTCACGCCAGGCCGCGAACGTGATCGACTGAAATGCGCCAAGGGGCCTTGCCATCGATGCGGGCTCCATTCGCTCGGGAGGATCGGCGTGCTCTCACATCATGATCTTCCTCGACCGCAGCCGCAGGTCATTTCGAAACCGTCAGTAAGTCAAGCTGAGGGCGGTCAACTTCAGGCTGACGAGCGAACGGTAAAGGCCGGGGCAGACTGTGCTGCCCCGACCTTGGTGCCGGTCTCTGCTACTGAACTGGCCCGCCGCCTGCTCCAAGACTCGGCGCTGGGCTCGCGGTCGCAACCGCGGGGGGCGGCGGGGGCGAACTGCTCGCGGCCTGGCGCATGGATTGGAACGCGTCTCCGATACCCAGCGCGACCATACTGATGTCCGACTTCGTGACCGGCCGACCCGGGAACTTCGCGACCAGCACAACGAGCGGCGCGATGAGGGCGACTGCGATCCAGGGCTGGTTGGCTCGGACGAGCAGCACTTGAGCCGAGAGACCTGAGATCATCACGAAGACAGCCGCACTGATCTCGAAGCGCCGCTGAGCTCTAGCCGCAGCATCCTGCTGGCGCTCGTGCTTTCGCTGCTGCTCGGCGTCCCAGCGCTCCAGCAACGCCGCCTTGGCTGGACCGTCAAGATCTTTCTGCTGGAGGACCAGCTGATAGACGTCCCAGACGCCTTGGTCGCGCTGGTGGCGTCTCATCAGTTCCACCGTCCAAGCGAGCCCATGTCCTGCGTGTGCTTCCCAGCTCGCAGGCGGATGGCCAGGTTGGTGACGATGACTCGTTCACGATGCCGGGCTATTGATCGGTGCTCGGCAAGGAGCTTCAGAAACACGCTCAGCAAATGGCTGACGACAGCTCCGCTGCTTGAACCAAGCAGGACAAGCACTGCCGTGTTCATCTCGAACTCACCCCCCACGGGTCGTTGTTGGAACGGTCTGGCCGGTCTGGCCGCACCATTCCCAGTAGAGCACGGCGCCCGGACAACCATCCGTGGTGATCGCGCCTCTGCTCACTCGTTGGGGTGGTGGACTCTGGGCATGCCCAGGGTGACCGTCGTCCTGCGGGTGAGCCGGGCGGCGCCGGCCTGCTTGGTGCGGACGAAGGTCAAGGTCAGGTCGATGCCCTCGATCTCGCCGAGCCGCTGCTCTTCCTCGGCTCGTTTGCGGATGAACGGCCGGCGGGATGGCCGCCCGGCCGAGAGCCCGAACGTCGTACCGAAGTGAGACGCTCGCGGTCAATGCAGACCGTGATTGATCGTCCTGGCAGGCCGATGTTGGGCACGTCCTGCCCGGACTTCCGGCTGTAGCCGAGCAGGGCGCCGGCCAGCCAGCCGGACTACAGCGACGTCACGCCCACCCCCTCGCCGGACATCTGGCTCGCCGCGCAGGTCAGCGAGTTCAACCGCCTCGCGGCCCACGATGGGTTCCCACCAGCAGGAACAGCTGTGGCAGGACCACCTGCGCGAGGAACTCGGCCTCGGAACGGACGGCGACGGCGACCCGTACGGATGGACGGCCCGGATCGAGCACCGCACCGGCGGCCCACTCACCCCCTCCTGGATCTCGCTGCGCACCGGCCTGGAGCAGGGCGGGCAACCGGCCCGCTCGCTCTACACCGCCGTGACCGTACTGAAGGACGACTGGGTGGCGGCCGCGCGCTCGCTGGGCGAGGTCTTGGTCATCTCCACCGCCCGGCCCTGGGGGCCTGACGGTGCGGGCGCCGGAGCGGACGCACTGCTTCGGCGCTTTGAGGACGGCGAGGTCCTCGGCGGGTGGGGTCGCACAGCGGAACCCACCCGCCGAGGCCCTCGACGCGTGGGCCGACGCCCGCGACCGGGCCGAGCAGGCGAGGAGCGGACGCGGTGCGCTGCATCGGAGTCGGGACGCAGAACGGACATGAGGCGATCCCCGGTCGTCCGGCGCTCCCGCGTGGCAAGCTGGGGCCCGGGCGGGGCCCGCGCCACCGATAGATCGGGACGCTCCGGTCGACGCCGGGGAGCGCGGTGGTGAAGCCGTCGGACTGCCCCACCATCGCATTCGGGAGGACGCCACCGTGACCAGCAACCCCGCCGCGCAGGAAGCCGGATGGGCTCCGGCGCGTGTGAGCCCGGACCACCTGCGGGCCCTCACCACGCTGGGGGACCGCTCCGTCTTGATCGCCGACCGCTCCGGGGCCCTGACGGTCGTCACGCCGGACCAGGCGGCCGCTGCCTGTCTTGCCGGTACGGCACGCCTGCTGGCCACCCGGGCCGACCTGCTGGACGCGGGACTGCGGGAGTCCGCGACGGCCGGACGGATGGTCGGCCCCGTCGTCGAGGTGTGCGAGCTCGAAGCGTCGGCCCTGAACACCGTCGAGCGGAGCGCCGCGTGACCGCCCAGCGGCCCGCTGCCACCGCCCCCCGGGACCACGACGGCACCGCTGTGGTGCCGCAGCCCCCGTACGGCGGCGACAGCGAGCGCGACCGGCAGGTCCGTGCCCGGCTCGCCGAACTCACCGAGGGGACGGGGATCTCGGTGGAGGAGATCCTGCGGCAGCTCGCCAAGGCCCGCTCCTGCGAGACCGCCTTCCCGGACCCGGACCCGGAGCTGCTCAGGGACGACGCCGAACGCGGCGTGCGGGTGGTCCGGCAGCGGCCGGGCGACGGGCAGTGGGGCGTCGAGTCCCGGATCAGTCAGGGCCCCGCCACCGCCCAGCCACGGCCGTGCTCCGGCGAGAAGGTGTGCCCGTGGCGGCTGGACGCGCCCACCGGCCAGTTCCCGGCGCGGGTCTTCGAGCACTCCGCGCCCGGTAACCGGACCGCCGGTGCCGAGGGCCCGTTCGGCTGCCACTCCAGCCCGGAGGACCGCACGCTCCTGTGCGCCGGGTGGCTGCTGGCCGGCGCCGACGGCAACCAGCAGATCCTGGCGATGATGGACGACGGCACCCTGGCGCGGCCGGAGCTGCCCGCCGGCGTCGGCCTGTACGCCTCCTACGCCGAGATGGCCGTCGCCAACGGCGTCGACCCCGCCCTCCCCGAACTGCACCCAGTCCCGGACGACTTCATCCCCTTCACCCGGAGTACATTCGGCGCCCGAGACCACAACGGCCCCACCACCGTCCCGGTGACCTCCGAAGACGACCGCGCCGGCGAAGGGAACCCGCCGTGAGGGCGAGCGTGGACCTGAACGACCAGCAAGCAGCCTCGCTCGAGCACACCGCCACCGAGCGGGACACGACACCCCGGCAACCCCTGTGCACCCCGGCCGGGTCGGCCCGAGCCGACAACACCCTGGCGGACGAAGGGCTCGGCGGCCCGGCCCTGAGTCTGGGCACGCCGGCCGGGACTGGGACCGCTGGGGCGTACGCGAGGTCGAGGGCGCGAGGGTCTGACCGCAGGGCGCGCAGGGCCTGGCCGGCCTTCCCGCATCGAGGGCGTGCGGGGCAGTAGGCCGGCCGCCGTCCGTACGAACGACTGCGCCGGGCGCGTCCGGTTGACGCGCCCGCGCCCTACACTCCCGCCGGGCCGCTCTGCCTGGTCCGCTCCGGCGCCCGGTAGGGGCGCCCGCCCGGTGCCCGGGCCAGCAGTCGCTCGCGGGCGCAGCGCATCAGCCCGGCCGCTTCCCGCAGCAGGAGTGCGGCCATGGCGGGTGAGGAGCGGCAGGGGGCGGAGAGCCAGCGGTCGGCGGCCCGGACCGAGACCAGGGCGAGGGAGAGCAGGTCGGCGCTTACGCGCGTCTCCTCCACGGCCTCCAGGTCCCGGATCGTGTGGGTGAGAAGGATCCCGAGGTCCTCCACGTCCGGCCAGGCGCCGTCGGTGAGGTCGTGGCCCCACAGGGTCAGCTGCCCGGCGCACGAGCCGAGGTGCGCCGTGCACCTCGACTCCCAGTACGTCGGGCCGGTCGGTGGGGGCTGGTTCGCGTCACTCGGCATCCGGCCATGATCAGCCCGAGGGGCGGTCCCGCGCGGGGGAAACCGGGAACTCTGTTGACGACCTGTTGCACAACCGGGCCCCGGACCCGCTATGGCGGCGCCCGCGCGCCGCTGACTCACCCGGGGGTGGGGACGGGCCGACGAGGGGCGGCCGTCACCAGCCCGGTTGCGGGTTCGGGCTCTGGTAGTCCTCCCACAGCGGGGTTCGACCGCCGCCCCGGCGGTGGCGTACCCCGCTCAGGCCGACGATCCGGTGCCGGGCGACGGCGATGGCCCGGTGGCCGTTCACCGGCCGCAAGCGCAGGACCGCGCGCCGGGCGTCCCATCCCTGGGGGTGGCCGAACAGGGTGTGCACCGCGGTGGCGCCGGCGGGGCCGGACTCCACGTGCAGGCGCATCACCATCCAGTCGTAGCAGTGCTCCAGCAGGGCCGGCAGCTGCTGCAGGGCAGGCCCGTCGCCGGTGTCGTCCGGGACCCAGGTCCACAGGCCGTCGGTGAAGGCGCTGGTCCACCGCGACCGGGAATCGTCCCGGCGCGTGTCCGACCAGTGGAGCTGCTCCTCGGCGTTGCGGGCGCTGCGTTCGAGGGCCCGGGCGGCGCGGACGACGGCGGACGGTTCGGGGGACGGACCGTCGTCCGCGGCGTGCTCCGGCAGGTAGGGGTAGGCCGTGCGCAGCAGGGTCAGGGCGGCCGGCCCGGACCCTGTGTCGGAGCCGGAGTCGTCCGTGGTGCTCGTGGTGCTGGTGGTGATCCGGCCGTGCTGGCGGCGGGTGTGGTCGACGGCCTGGTCGGCGGCGTAGCGGGGGACGGAGAGCACCACGGCGTACCGGGGCCCGCGCTGGTAGTGGTCGTAGGGGTCGGCGGCCAGGTCGTCGGGGACGGTGGGGCCGGTCTGGGGGAACTGGGAGAGGTAGGCGATCTCCTCGTCGCCGGGGCGGGTCAGCGGCCAGTCCCGCACGAGCAGCAGCACCCGTTCCCGGGAGCCGACCGCACCGGGGGTAAGTGCCTTCTCCAGCCGGCCGCACCAGTCGGTGGCGGTCTGCGTCCACCACAGTTGGAGGAGGGCGTTGGCCCAGGCGGAGGGGGTGGGGAAGTCACCGGCCGGGACGCGGGCAGGGGACGGGAGGGCGGTGACGTCCCGGACCCGGGCGCTCGACCAGGTCTTGCGCGCGGTGGTCAGGGTGACGTCGAGGGCCTGCCCGGCGTCCATGCCCTGGCGGCGGGCCGCGCTCCACGCGGTGCGCACGAGGGACCACAGGGCGGGGTGCTCGCGCAGGTAGCGCTCCGGCGACCTGACGGCGCGGTCCAGGTCGTTGGAGGTGGCGTAGACGTCCGGGTCCTTCTCGACGGTGTCGCAGGCGCGGCTGACCGCGGCGGTGGTGTCGGGCGCGGGCGCCAGGGCCTGGTAGGCGGCCAGCGCGAGGTGGGAGCGCTCGACGCAGGCGGTCCAGGCCCGCAGCGCCGTCCAGGCCTCCTCCCCGACACCGGGGTCGTCCAGCAGCGGCTTCAGCAGGTCCCGGACGGCGTCGTCGTCATGGTGGGCGCCGGCGGCCAGGGCGCGCGCGTACCCGGGCCAGGTCCGGGGCCCGCCAGCTTCGGTGAGCGCCCGGGCCCGGCCGTCGGCCCCCGCGATCACCACGCACGCCTTCCACAGGGCGTGCACCGTCTCCGGAAGCGCGGCCACGGGGGAGCACCTGGCACAGACATCGGGCGGCAGGTCGAGGAACGGCACCTCACTGCCCGCGACGAGGCCCCGGGCGTGCTGGCAGCCGCCACCCCACCGATGCGCTTCGGGAACGACGACATGATGCTTGCCGCCGCCGCGCCGGGCCAGGGGCACCGTGGCGGCCAGAAGCGAGGGAAGCGCCACACCGGCCAGCTCCAGGGCCCGCCGGCCGGGAAGCACGGCCCCGTACCTGCGACTCACCGGCTGCTCCCGTCCGTAGGTGTCGGCGATCAGGGTAGCCAACTTGTCGGCGGGGGCCTGCCGGACGGCCACGGCGGTGGCCGTGCGGTGTCTCGGCGGTCGTCGGGACGGCGGGACCGCGGAAGTCGCGGCCGGGTCCAGCGCCTGAACCGCAGCTCGGGGCTGGGCGAGTCGCACGCAGGGCCCGGGCCCGAGTCGAACACGTCTTCTCGCGGATGAAGAACTGGAAGGTCCTCCGCGACTCCCGCCTGCGCGGAACCGGAGTGCACCACGCCGTGCTCGGCGTCGCGCGGCTCCACAGCCTCGCGATCAGCGGATGAGCTGGTCCCACCTCACCGTGAACTCCTCGCGTCCGTCCAGTGTCGTGACGCCGTGCGGCGAGGTGGAGACCGTCACGACCCCGTCCCCGGCCGTCGCCTCGGCGTCGCCCTGGATCACGCACGCCACCGTGACCTCGACGGGGTAGTCGGATTCGGGGGTCAGCTCACCGAGCTCCACAAAAAATCGGCCACTTGTCGATCAGTAACCAGGACTGTCCCGCAGCATCGATGAACCGGACCTCGACGATGCCGGGGAACGGATCGTCGTCCACCCACCGCACAGCTTCACAGCGCAGCTGAAGCACTCAGGCCCCCATCCCAGACTCGCTCCGAGCGGCAACGACCGCCAGTATGACCGAGGCCGCCATCGACCTACGGGACAGCCTCAGGCAAGCCAACGGGCGCTATGCCGGTGGCGCCCGGGCTCGATCTCGATGTCCGGCACCAGTCCCGTTCGAAGCAGATCGAGCTGGCGTCGTGTCATTTGACGAGCGCGCCGCTCTTCAATGTAGGCGAGAGCGGCCACCGCCCCTCCTCGCGTATCACTGCGGGCGAAGGAGTACACGGCAACGGACCGCTGAACCTCTTGTGGCAACGGGCGCCGCCCCTCCAGCGCGGCTGAGCGCAAGCGCTCGGAGCTGTAGCGAAGCTCGCGCACCAGGACTTCCCTCCACGGGCTCCCGGGACGCGAAGCTGCCTGTCCCGAGCGGGCAGCCTTGCGGCGCATGTGGTGGGCACTTCTGGCCATGCCCCCACTCCTACCGTAGGAGTCCACTGCGCCGCCAGCGGTTTTTCTCGACCCCCCGCGGCCTTCGTCGAGTTCAGGTGCGTCCTCGGTCGGAGCACATGGTCAGACGAAGGCCGTGTCCACGTCCGGCGAACTCCCGGACGAGTGAACTCGTCCGAGAAGCGCGCGTGAGCGTGACACCATGGGCCGCGTGATGACGAACCGAAAGGTCCATGCCGCGTAGACGGCCGACGGACGTCCGGACCAGCTTCCCCTCGCTCCGGACACGGGCTTCGAGACCCGCGATCGACGGTGTCTCCTCGCGGGCGCTCTCCGAGGCGGCCCGCCTCGAACGCACCCGGAACTACCTGCAACCAGGGGATATCACCGTCGCTGTGCGTCTGTGGCGGGACCACGTTCGCCGCTCCAAGCGGCAGCAGTGGCACGACCACGAGCGGGGCAACGTGCACTGGTACTGCTGCGGCGACCCGTTCGAGGCGCGCGCCCTCATCGACACGGTGATGAACGCGATGTCACCTCGGGGCGCCCGCGAACTCCGGAAGATCATCAACAGGCTTGACGCCGCCTACAGCATCCCCCTGTCGCCGCATGACGGCGAAGGAGGATGAAGCAAGCTCAGGGGGCGAGTGCCGGCGCGGGAGTTGGGTCGGACTCATCGCCCAGGATGGCGAAGTTGACGGCCCGCACGGCCTCGGCGTACTCCTCGTCGCTGACGGTGGGGTCGTCGGCGGCCGTGGCCAGCCACTGCTGGGCGTTGGTGGGGCAGGAGGCGAGGTCGGAGGGAATGCGCAGCATGGCGGGCATCCGATGGCGCGTCAGTCTGTGCTTGATCCGGTGTGGTTGTGGGTGGTGCCGACCTTGTGGTGAGCTGGTCGGCGGTAGAGCTCACCGGTCGTCAGGAATAGGCCCGAGGCGAAGTGATTTGCGGGCTGGCGGTTTTTCGAGCCGAGCGAGCGCCCGGGGCCGGGGCGGGTGGGTTTCGGTACCGCGGGCGGCGGTGAGGTTCTGGAGCGCAGGTGTCGGAATCCGCGTCGCACCCGGGCAAGGGGTGAGCTCGTCCGGTATGGCCCACGTGCGCTTCGACGTGACGAACGGGTGCATGGCGTCTCCTTCGGTGGCTCGGACGCACATCGTCCGTACAAGTCAGCTGACCATGCATCAGCGAGGTCGCCTGCTCTCCCGCCGTGCGTGGTGGTGCGGGCCCGGCGATTCTGCCGTTCGGCGGGATGGCCCAGAGCATCGCCAGCCGTCCCGATCCTCTCTCGGCCGGCTCGTTCGAGGGCGTTCTCGCCCGCACCGGGCAACACCCCTACCGCACAGCAGCCGACGCGCCACCTCGCGGTCGGTGGCGGCTTGCTCGCCTGCTGTGAAGTGCCCGGCCATCGTCAGTGCACGGGCGAGCCCCTTTGCACTTTTTCTGAGACTTCCGAGAGAAGGTCGCGGACGGGGCCAGCAGTCGCATGCCCAGAAAAAAGCTCTCGGAGTATTTTCAGTGAATTTGGTGGCGGCCAGGAGAATAGCATAATGGATTCGCGCGCCATGTCCACGGAGGCTTCGAGGTCATTAGCTGCAAGCTGTGCGCGTGCAACGGTCAAAAGATTTTGATAAGTAATGGCTGGGATCTGGGGAAGTCCTTGCCGAGAACGGAACTTGTTATGTTCGGCATAGTGGTCGAGCGCTTTTCGAGGATGGTGCGCGTCCAGCCACACATGGCCGATCGAGGCGGGGAGCCAGGCCTCATTGACATTCGCGAACGTTCGATCGAGGAAGTTCGCCCTGGTGGTGAGAGTTTCGGTGGCCAGCCCGATGCTTCGGACGCTGGCCATGATGTCGCCCATCCGGGCTCGGGCCCGGGCTTCACGGATGTGCAGCACCACCTCCAGGTGGGGTGACGTGTTGGCCGACCGGGCGGCGGTCGTCACCGTGAGCGCGTCCATGGGGTCACCGGCGACCAGGTGGAGGTGGATGAGGACGTCGATGGCATTCGCAAGAATCAGGGCAGAGCCCGACCGCGCTGCGCACCGTATGGCTGACAGGCTGTTGGCCTCTGCCCGGGAGTAGTCGCCGAGGTTGGTGGCGAGCTGCGCGGCTATCCGTCCTGCGGCAGAGGCGTTCGTGTACAGGCGTGCGCCAACGGTGGGGCCATAGCTCCCATATCTCAGAACCTCCTGAACAGCCTGGTACTCATTGCGGGCGAGCCGGTAGGCGATCACTGGATGGATGAGAAAGGACTTGTCCGCCAGGGAGGCGATGCCTGACTCGATCGCCGAGAGAGCGTCTGAGGTGACCGGCTGGTTCCCTTCGGCCGAAGCCGGTTCGGGCAGGACGGCCAGACATTCCGCCAGGACGGATGACAGGCGTGGGCCGGTGATTCGCAAGACCGGGCCGGCCGCGGGAAGCGTGTACGGACCCGTGCCTCCGGCCGCCCGATCCCGGTCGGCCGGGCCCCGCGCGGAGAGTGGTGGGGCGGCACTGCCCCGGTGGAGCCAGAGGGGCCAGCCGAGGCGCCGAACCACCTCCACCGGGACCTGATGGAGGTGGGCCATTGCGATCTGCGCCCGGGTGGTTGGGGTAGCTCTCCCATTCTCCCAACGATTTATTTTCTCGCGTGTCGCTTTTATTTCTCCGAATCCAAGTGCGCGGTACGTATCGGAAAGGAGAGCGGCATAGGAGAGCTGCGTATCCCCTGTCATTATGCGGAGGAGTGTAAGAGGGTGGGGCTCTCGCAACGGTGACCCTCCAGGGTGCTTGGAACGCATCGTGCGGATCTCGCCTGGTGAAGGTTAGCAGCACCTGCCGAAAAAATGCCACCAGCATTCTCCGGCTTGCCGCCGACCCGATGGGCACATTGAAGAGTCGACAGTGCGCGGGGAATATGCCCGCGAGTCTGGCGAATAGAACATTTATTCTGTGGTCTATTCCTCTGGATGCTGTCGTCACACCGAAGTCACAGCGAGGAACCCTTGTCGGGCGGTCCGGTGCGGGGATTTCCTGATGGTGCGTCACCGGGCCAGAGAGAACGACCGGCCCGAACGGTAGCGACGGTCGAAGGAAAGGGGCCCGAGCCCGGGCACACCCGACACCCTCATGACGGTTGCCAGACGGTGCGCTCTGTCAGAACACGACTGTGGCCGGACCTGGCCGCACGCCCGAGAGACGACGATCGGGGAGGAATCATGGTGATATCCGGGCAGTGCCTGGCGGAGCCTCAGTGCTTCAGGTTCGTGCCGGCGCTTCCCCTCAGCGCGGCCCGTCGACGGGCGCCCCCGGCACGGGCGCCTCCGGCGGTTGGCCTGGCTGCCGGGTCATCGACGCCCCCGCCTGATCATCTGACCGAAACGACGACGATCTCTGTGCTAGTACCGGATGCCGCAGTTCCGGTCGTCACCGCGTCGGGGCCAGCACAGAAGCCGAGGCTCGCGCCCTTCGCACCTTGAGCCGAAGCCATCTTCTTGTCCGAGGCAAGTCCGGCGGTCCCTCGGGAACCTGCCCGACTCCGCCTGTCCTGCGCCCACACACACCATGCGGCTCCGATCTTCCCAGAGCCGGAAAGGAATCCCTGTGAGCACTCCAACCCGCTACGGCCAGGTCACCGTCCTGGTTCTCGCGGCCGCGTTCGCCGCCGTCGCCACGGTACCGGCGGCCGCGGCCGCCACCCACCCGACACTCATGGAAGGCCACGCCTTCGGAGCCCTGCTCGACCCCGGCCAGATGCGTGTCCACACCGCGCTGCCCGTCCACCCCGTGCCCAAGGATCTGCCGGCGAGCGTCGACCTCAGTGGCTATCTGCCCATGGTGGGCAACCAGGGACAGGTCGGGTCGTGCATGGCCTGGGCCCTCGACTACAACGCCATCGGGCTCGTCGAGGCCGAACAGGGCATCAAGGGCGCGCCCCACGCGCCCATGTACACCTACGCCCAGATATCGCAGGGCCACGACGGCGGCAGCACCGCCGCCCAGAACCTGGCGATCGTCACCTCCCAGGGCCTGGACACCAAGGCGGACTACTGGCAGGGCGACACCGACTTCACCACCCAGCCCGACGACAACGAGAGGGCCAACGCCGCCAACTGGAAGCTGTCCGGCTACAACACGCTCGACACGGGCACCGCGCTCGTCGACGAGGTGAAGACCGCCCTCGCGCAGGGACAGCCGGTCATCTTCGGATTCAACGTGTACAAGAGCTTCGGGCAGCTGCAGGACCCCAGCCTCGCCTCGAGCTACAGCTACTACCCCACCCCGGAGGAACTCGCGGGCCAGCCCATCGCGGGCCATGGCGGTGCCATCGTCGGGTACAACGACCAGGGAGTGAAGATCGCCAACTCCTGGGGAAGCAACTGGGGCGACCACGGCTACTACACGGTGCCCTGGAAGTTCGTCACCGACCAGATGCGCGAGGCCAACGCCATCGGGGGCATGACTGCCACCGGAGGCGGCGTCTCCTGAGCTTCGCCCCCGCCCGGGCCGGGGCGAACAGGGCCGGTCAGCGAGCCGGCAGTGACCGCCGGCGGGACACCGCACTGTCCTAAAACACGGTTACCCGCGCCTCCGGCAACAGGCCGATAACACAGATGCACATACGCCCATGCCTGACAGGCCCCGCCCGGGGCTTGTTACCACCATGCCACGGCCTGAGGCCGTGCACCATGGCGGCGACAAGCCCCGGTCACCGGGTCCAGCCCGATCGGGGGCATGCGCGTCGAAGATGCAGCCGGTGCCGGCGCCTCATGTGCGGCCCGCAGCCGCCCCGGGCACCGTGCCCGGCTGCAATCGCCTAACCAGGAACAGATTGCACACGACACATCCGTCCCACCGATGTCGAATCCGAACTGCGGTCAAGACGCGCGGTCCCCAGCGGCGCCGTCGCACCGGCAACCCGGGTGCTCCCCGCAGTAACAGGAGCTCGGTACGACCGGGCCGTGCTCCGCGGCGGCCTATCGGAACGGGGACAGACCTGGAAGGAAACCGCATGAGTACACGTCTGATCAGCCTTCTCCTCGCGTTCGCCACCTTCGTGGCCACGCTCGGCGCCTCCCTTGCCTTCGCGGCGGCCTACCCGGGCCCTTCGCAGAACTTCCGCGAACCTGCGATCGCTCCCGAACCCAAAACCGTCCACCTCGTACTCGACAGCGACCCCGACCGCGGGCGGGAAGACTACAAGCAGTTCATGGACGACATCCGTGCGGTCCTCCAGGACGCCGGCGCCCGCCCGATCCCCAACGCCAACCCCGCCGCCACCAGCCTGCTCTTCACACAACGCGATGCGCAGCGCCTGCTGAGGATCCAGATCCTCGACAGCACGGGCCAGGGGGCGCAGTTGTTCATGCGCGCGGACAACCTGTACCTCACAGGGTTCTCCCTCGTGGAGAACTCCTCCGCCCAGAACACCTACTACTTCCTCAACCCCCAGATCTCAGCCAACGGGAACCGAATTCCGGATCCCGACTTCGCGCCCTACCGGTCGGTCGACGGCTACACAACGGTCAATCTGCCGTACGGGAGCGTCAACTACGACGGCCTGAGCAGGGAGGCCGGCGGCCAAGCAGTCGGTGACGTGGCACTCGGGGGAACCGCGCTTGCGCAGAACATCAGCAACTTCGTTTCCGCCATGAGGAGGTACACCACCACCGGCTTCGCCACCCAGTCGGACCGTCAGAACGTCGCCCGCGCGATCTTGGCCTGGGCGGTCACCGTCGCCGAAGCCACCCGGTTCACCACCATCAGGGCCAGGGCGACCCAGCACTGGGGTGACGCCTGGACCCTCGGGGCACAAGCCCCGGACGCACTTGCGCGGCTCACCGACTACCGGCAGATGTCCGACGTGGCCCTGGAGTTCGCCGCAGGAGACGAACCGACACTCCCGGTCGAGATCGAGCACCAGTCCATGTCGGCCGTCGTTGTCCTCGGCCTGCTCGCCGTCGCACTGGGACCGAAATGCGACGCAGGCGGCGGCGCACAGCCGCGCGTTGGTCGGGCGGTGAGCCAGGACTTCTGCCCGGCGGGACAACCGTTCGCCGACGCCGCGCTTCCCGTTCCTGGTTCCGCGACGGATCTCTACTTCTTCCGGGGGAGCGAGTACATCCGGTACAAGGCCACCGGCGGCGAGGCCGTCACCGAAGGCCCGACCGACATCGTCAACCTCTGGCCCGTACTGCGTGGGACAGTCTTCCAGGCGGGATTCGACTCGGTCACGCCCATGAGAGGGTCTGCGGACGGTGAGTTCTACATGTTCCGCGGCGACCAGGTCGCGACGTTCAATCCCAGGACCGGGAAGTTCACCCTGTCTCCGGTCGCGATCGAAGCCAAGTGGCCCGGCCTCACGGACACAGTGTGGGCCCGCGGGATTCCGGCCATCGTGCCGGTGCCGGGCGTGGCGGACCCGACGTACTACGTGATCCGCGGTGACATGTACGCAATCTTGAACACCGCGGTCGGCGGCGTCACCGGTGACCAGCCCCTCAGCCACCTCAACCTGAAAGGCGGGTTCGGCAGCGGCATCGACTTCGCCGCGGTCACCCCCGACGACGGCAGCGACTTCTACCTCTTCCGGGGAGATCAGTACCTGCGCTACTACACGCTCAAGGGATCCGGTGACGCCTACAACATCGACGACCAGTGGAAGAAGGCGCCGGCCCTCAAATTCGCCCGCTCCATCGACAGCGGCCTCCCCATCCCCCCGTACGGATCCAGTTCCTTCGCCTATCTGTTCAGCAGGAACAGGTATGCGACGTACAACCTCGCGGACCCGAACGCCTACTTCGGACCGCTGTCCAACTGGAAGGGCCTGCCAGCGGACTTCCAGAGCGGATTCGACGCCGTGGTGAGCACTCCCGACGGCACCGGAGACATGTGGATCTTCCGTGGGAACCTGTGGCTTCGCTACTACAAGAAGACTGACAGCGCGGGAAGCGCATACCCGATCGCAGCCCAGTGGCACGACCTGCCGGCCGAGTTCAACTCGGGTATCCAGTGGGGCTACCTCATCCCGGGCACCCAACGAGTCATCCTGGGCCGGGCCGACCGTGTCGTCGAGTACGACCTGCAGAAGAACAACGTCGTCAGCTCCCAGTCCCTCCTCGAGCGCTGGCCCGGCCTGAAGGACAGCGGGTTCGACTACATTCTCACCACCGTCATGCCGGTCCCCGGTAAACCCGACGACATCTACCTCCTCCGCGGCGCACGGGTCCAGGAGTACGACACCAGGAGCAACACGCTCCTCGGCCACAAACCTTGGCCCGTCTCCTGCCAGTGGCGCGGGCTCCTGGGACGCACGGACTGCCCGGCCCCGTAGCGTCCGACCGCCTTCCTCACTCGCCCCAGCCCCGCACAGAACGCAGGAAGCCAGCTCGGCCACCCCATGTTGGTGCCCCCAGAACGTCACAGCCTGGGGGCACCAACGAGCGTGTCCCGGGGCCCGGCGCCGGCCGACGAACACGTCCGCGACCGAACGGCTCATGGCCGTCATTGAGGTGTGACAGCAGAGCGCGGTACTCGGCCCGGGCTGTGCGCGGTTAGGTTTCAGCACTTCGAAACGCGCCTGGCCGTTGGTCGGCCAGTGCGACGCCAGATCAGGAGCAGTCAATGCACGCACCTCTGTTCGATCCACGTGTGGGCGCGGGCCAACTAATCGCCATACTCTTCAAACGGATCAAGAACCACGAACAACCCGACGGCACCTGGCCGGTGCTCGACGTCACCGCGACCTTGTTCAACTGGTTGACCGAGATTGGCGTCAGCGTCTCCGGCGACGCGGATATCCCCGCCCCGGACTGTCCCGCCAAGCGCCGGGCCGTCGAGCAGCCCCAGGCCCCGATACACACCCGCAACGACGCGGGTACCGGCTACCACCGTGCACCGCCGCCCGCTACCAGGGCCGCCACCACCAAGGAGGACCAGGCGATCACCCAGCCCGACCGCAAAGCCGCAGCCACGCCCCAACCAGCCACTGTCCACGAGCTGCGCGCCACGCTGTCCCGCTACGGCCTGCCCGGCGACCGCGACCTCTTCGAGCGGGACCTGGCCGTAGCCCTCGACACCTCCCTGCTCGACGACCTCGCCGCCGTCGCCGAGGTCATCGCCACCTACCGCCATCGCCTTATCCGGCGCACCAGCCCCGAGGCCAAGAACGCCCTCGCCGCACCGGCCGACGGGCAGCGGTGGACCCCAGCCAGTGAGGCCTTAGCCCGGCTCCGCGCGGCTGGCGGGGACCGGTGACCAGCGTGGTCCCGGCGCCGCCGAGATGCGATCTGCTGCGCCATGACGCTCAAGCTCTCGCCCGGTGAACCGGTGACCGGTCCGGTGAGGCAGGCCCGAGGGCCGGCAATCCACCGTCCGGCCCGTCGGGCGCCGGTGCCGACGGCCGTGCCGGGGTTTCCCGGCCGGGCTGTGAAGGCCGTGGCGGTGTCGTGGCGCGCCGATTTGGTGACGGGGTGTCGGGGTCGGCAGGCTGTCCGCTATGCGTATCTCCTCGACGTCCCCCAGGCGGGCCGCGGCCGGTGCGGGCGTACTGCTGCTCGCGGGCTCGTTCCTCGGGGCCTGTTCGAAGCCGGCCGGCCACGATGCCCGGGTGAAGCCGGCGCCGCCCGCCGCAGCGGGGGCCTGGCCGGGGCCGGCGCTGTCGTCGCTGTCCGCGGCGCGGGCCGAGCTGGAAGCGCTGACCGTCGCCGAGCAGCGGCCGATGACCGGGTACACCCGGGGTCAGTTCCTCACGGCCTGGGAGTCGCAGGGGAAGAACTGCGACACCCGCAAGGCGGTGCTCAAACGCGACGGCCAGGCGGTGGCCACCGACGCCGACTGCAAGCCGACCTCCGGCACCTGGGTCAGCCCCTACGACGGCCTGACCATCACCGACGCCAACAAACTCGACATCGACCACCTGGTCCCGCTCGCGGCGGCTTGGCGGGCCGGCGCCGACAGCTGGACCCACGAGATGCGCAACGCCCTGGGCAACGACCTGACCAGGCCCCAGCTCCTCGCCGTCTCGGCCGCCTCCAACCGCAGCAAGGGCGACCAGACCCCCGACCAGTGGAAGCCCCCGCTCCAGTCGGCGTGGTGCGGCTACGCCCGGGCCTGGACCGGCGTCAAGGCGTACTACAAGTTGACGGTGACCAAGCCGGAGAAGGCCGCCGTCGCCCAGATGCTCGATACCTGCCCGGCCGGCTCGTGACCACCGCCGACCGCCCCGCCGCCGGGGCCGAGCCGCTCGTCACCACCGGCATCGCGGCGGGCCCGGGCGGCGTCATGACCGTCGAGGTCGGCGTCGTCACCGGCGACCTCACCCTGCGCACCACCTGGGACGGCCGCCGGGCGGTCCTGGACGTGCGGTACGACGGCGCCGATGAGTGGTACACCGTGGAGGGCTCCCCGGTGCCCGCCGCCACCGCCGCCGCGGCCGAAGACACCCACCACGCGATGACCGCCGCCGTGCGCCGCGGCGGTGCGGCCACCGCGGCGGACCTCGGCGGCTGAGCATCCGCTGCACCGCCCGTTCGAAGGGCCGCGTCAGCGAAGCGGCGGGGACGGGCGGGGCAGGAAGGTCTCGCGGATGAGCGCCACGGCGCCCGCCGCGTCCAGCCGGTCCCCGCCGAAGCCAAACACCAGACAGCGGATGATGAGCCAGTGCATGAGCGCCGCCCGCTGGGTCTCGCCGTCGGCGGCCCGCCAGATCTCGGCGGCGGCCCCCACACCCTCCACCCGGAAGGCCAGCCGCACCGCCAGGGCCAAGGCGACGTCCGGCTGCGCCCCGTCGCGCGGGCGCTGCGTCCGGACGTCGCCGGGCGTCGCGGCCAGCGGGGCGAGCAGTGCGCAGGCTCCGGCCCACACGGTCTCCGGCCCCCGCCGTTCGAGTTCGGTGATCATCCAGCGCCCTGATACCGGGCTGGCCGTGTTGACGGTGTCTTCGACCGCTGTGTCGATGAGCTCCTGGAGCTGGAGGACGGTGCCGTTCATCCTGGGACCGTACCTCGGCCAGGAGCCTGCGAAGCGGTCAACGCAGGCGGGGTCGGACCGGTCGCAACGATGGAGAGCCACCACCGCCCCGGCCTGACGAAGGTCGACGAGCTCGCCAGCTGAGTGTCGACGGTCACGCGCGGGCAGGCACCTTCGGCAGCATCCTGGTGAATCAGAGTGTTGACCGGCCGAATCCCCAACCGGTAGTGATCTTGATCGCGATATCCAGGTGTCCGTCGGCCAGGGGAGCACTAGCCTGAGCGGCCGTGAGTACGGATATCCACGGCGGCATCGAATTCCGCCATCCCGGCGTCGACGCCGGCTGCTACGACGGCGAGCCGTGGGCTATGGCGATGGACCTGTGGCCGCTGTACGACCAGAGCGACTACGCGGCCTTCGGCTGCCTCTTCGGGGTGCGCAACTACGCGGGCTTCCGTCCGCTCGCTGCTGACCGCGGCCTTCCTCCTGACCTGTCGGGTGGCCTGCGGGCCGAGCTGGAGCCGATGGTGGAAGCCGGGGATCTGCATGGCGCCACCTGGGTCAGCTGGGCGGAGATCAGCCGGCTCGACCCTGCTTCCACTCCCGTCCACTACACCGGCCGGTTGACCTGGTCGACGGTGTCCCTGCCGTCGCTCTTGCACCAGCGGCTCGTACCCGACCAGTGGCCTTCGGACGCACTCGACGCCGTGGGCCCGCCGCCTGTCGGCCTCGACCGTTCCGCTCACCTCACGGAGTGGAACGCCGGGGACCTGCACTGCCGTTACGAACCCCTGACTGCTGGCTCTCTCCTGGGCAGTTCCTCCCAGTGGCCGCACGTCTTCGCCGTGATGAAGGCACTGGCGGACCGTTTCGGAGAGGAGGAAGTCCGGCTCGTTGTCGCCTTCGACTGACGCGTGTGCGCCTCTGGATCCGCACCAACGGCGCCCCCGGCCGGAGGGCGCCGAGTGGGGGGTTGCGGCGGTCAGCCGGCCTTCGCGGGTGCTTCGGTCCGCGCCCGGGTGGAGGCGAGGCGGTAGGAGTCGGTGCCGGTCTCGATGCTATGCCTCGAGATGCTCGTGGAGCGCCGCTACAGCCGTGGCCACGGCGTCGTCAGCGCTGGTCGTTTCGAGCAGCGCCTGGGCCGGATCGTGCTTGTGCGCCACTGAATAGGTGCCCCCGGGGAGGAGCGCGATGGACACGGGGAGCACCTGGCCGGCGCCCACCCAATGCCGGCTAGCAGTGCTGAAACACAGCCTGGCATGGCTGGTGAAGGGATAGAACTGGGCGAGTGCGCTGTTCCGAGCTGCGTCAACGAGTGCTTCCATGATCGGGGGCACCCATGTCGTAGTGGAGCTTCGCGACCGTTCGTCCCACTCTGCGGCGGCACGCGCCCGAAAGTCCCACTCCGCCTCGACCGACTCGCGGGAATCGCCCGGTACGTCCATGCTCAGCTCCCCCTCTGAAGTGCTTTCGGCACCCTAGTGCCCGAGGGCCTGCGTCTCAATGGATTGTCAGGCTGCCTGCCCAGTCGGTGGGGCGGTGCTGAACAGCCGGTCGTCGCGCCGCAGAAGCGCCCAGAGCACATCGACCTGCGCCGACATGTAGAAGGCCCGCCGTAGGCGACGGCTGTACCGCTTCGGTCGGTGGAAGTTGCCGGTGCGGCGCCCGGAGTCGCGTGGGACGGGTACGGGCCCGGCTGCCGAGGCCAGACGCCCCGCGTCCGCGTAGGCGGAGAGCTCGCCGGCGGCGTGGAGGGGCGCGGGGCCGCCTCGTGCCCGAACCGGCACCGGACGGTGTGGCGCTGGTCGGTGCCCAGCCAGACCGGTTCCATGACGGTGCCGCCGAGCTCCGCCACGCGTGCCCGGAACGCCGCCTCGGCCCGCAGTGAAGCCGCAGGCCGGGGCCGCGGCTTCTCCTCGCCAGGCTCGGGAAGCAGTGAATCCGACATTTCAGTCATACCGTCATGTAGGCATGCTGGTCGGGCAGGCAGGCTGCGCCGAGGGGCGCCGTTCTTGCTGTGCCGAAGCGCCGTAGTTGTCACCGGGCGCGCCGCGGGGCCAGGAGGAATGTGCGCGGTGAGGCGGGGAGGTTGTCACCGTCTCGGCACGGTAGTTGTCACCTGCGGGCGATACGCAGCCGTTGTGTCGCCGGCCGGGGGGTGGCGGGGGTCCTGTGCCGGTGGTTGCGGGTGCGTCCTCGTAGCCGGTGGAGATGGCGAGGGTGGTGGCCTGGTGGTCGTAGCGGGCGGTGCCCTTGGTGATCCAGTCGTAGTTGCCGCGGGCGAGGTGGCGCATCGCCTGGACGTAGGTGTCGGCGGCGGTGCGCTCGGCCGGGTCGAGCTTGAGGTCGTCGTAGTGGGCGGGCAGCAGGTCGGTGAGGTGGAGGAAGCGTTCGCTGGCGTGGCGGACCATGGCCTGGGTGTCGGCGATGGCTTGGGCGCGGGTGCGGCCAGCGGCTTCGAGGACCAGCACCAGGTTGTCGACTTCGCCCCGGCTCTGTTCCCGTTCGACGGCGAAGACGTCGTTCGGCAGGACGGCGATCTTGGTGACTTCTTCGAGGAAGGCGCGGGCGCACGGCGTGCTCAGGAACCGTTCCGGGGCGTGCCAGTGCTCGACGCGTTCGGCGACGGCGAAGGCCACGGGCAGGCCGGTGGTGATGCGCCGTCGCTGGAGGTACTGCTCGACGGTCGGCAGCGTGCGGTGGATGCGGTGGTCGAGGTAGGCGGCGAAGATCGCGGCGTGCTCGTGCAGGATGCGCTGTCGCCAGAGCGGCGGCATGCCGGCGCGCAGCCGCCGCCACAGGCTGCACCAGGCGGCTCCCACCGGTGTGGCGGGCCGGGATGGGTGGTCGTTCTCGAACAGAGTGAGCAGGTCGCGGCAGACGGCGGCGGCGGTCTGGGCCCGCGCTTGGTCGGTGCTGCCGACCAGGTCGTTGGCGAGGCTGAGAAGGCCCATGTGGTCGGCGGCGAGGTTGAGGTCCTCCCCGCGGGCCCGGGGGTAGATGTGCGCGGCGCAGGTTCCCAGGCGCATGGCCGCGAAGTAGCGTGCCTGCCGCGGGGGCAGCAGGTGCTGGGTGAGCGCCCACTGCACGAGGTGGGCGTCCGCTGCCGCGGCGTCGGGGCTGACGGCGCCGGGGAAGGGGACGTAGAACTCGACGTTGTTCGGCATGGGTCCTTCGGCCTTCAGGTGGGATCGGCGCGGGGGCGGGGCGTTCTTTGCAGGTCAGGGGCCGGGGGCGGTCTGGTGGCTGGTGTGCGGGGGCGGGGTGGTCCCGTCGCCGACGGGCTGGTCCGCGAACTGGTCGGCGTAGGCGCACATCAGGTCCGCCAGGCGCCGGTCCTGGACCGCGCGGCGCACGCAGGCGCGGGCCCGTTCGAGGTGGTGGGCGATCTGCCGCTCGGCCCAGTCGCGCCCGCCGCACCGGTCGACCAGGCCCGCGATGTGGCCGAGCTCGTCCTGCCGTGGTGGGCGGGGCCGGCGGTAGTACGCGGCGAGCTCGTTCCGCGCGGGGTGGCCGGACTCCAGCGCGGCGCACACGACGCTCGTCCTCTTCCGTGCCCTGAGGTCGTCCCGGCGGGGCTCGCGGTCCCCTGCGACGGGCCCGAAGACGTCCAGGACGTCGTCGCGCAGCTGCATGACCCTGCCCAGGTGCCAGCCGAGGTCCCGCATCAGCTCCACACGTTCGGGGCGCACTTCGCCCTGGAGCGCGCCGGCCTCGCAGCACGCGGCCACCCAGTGGGAGCTCTTTCCGTCGACGACCTCCAGCGCCTGCTGCAGGGGGACGTCGTCCTGCCGCTGGTGGCGGACCTCCAGGGCCTGGGCGCGAAAGGCCCCGTACATCGCGCCGAACAGTATGCGCCTGACCTCGGCGCCGGCGGGGGATGCGTGCTCGGCCAGCTCGGCGAGGGCCGTCATCAGCAGGGCATCGGCGGCCAGCACGGCCGTCGCGGTGCCGAAGGCCTTCCAGACGCTCGCACGGCCGCGCCGTGCCGCGTCCTGGTCGATGACGTCGTCGCTGATGAAGGCGTAGGCGTGGATGAGGGCGCACGCGGTGGCCACCGGCCGCGCCGCCCGCCAGGATCCGCCCTCGACGCCGGCGCAGAGGAGGACGAGCGCGACCGCCCGGAACCCTGGGCCGCGGTAGGCGACGTCCCGGCCTGCCTCGTCGGCCCATCCGAAGTAGTACGCGCACGGGGTGTGAAGCGGAGGGGGGATCCGGCCGACCAGGTCCCGTACCCCGGGCAGGAGCAGGTCCCGAGCGGCCGAGGCGACCTGATCCGGCGTGGTGAGGAGTGAAAGATCCAGTTCGATGCTTTCCGACATACGAGTCTTCCGCTTGCCGCTCGCCATGCTTGGCCGGACGGGCACGGTCCGCCGTGCCGCCTGCCCTCTGCCCCGCTCCACCCCGGCGACACGCTGAGAACCGTCAAACCACCCAGCCGAGCGATTCGCTCTCCGGTGGCGGTGCAGAGTCGTCAGAGGCCTTCCCAGCCACCATGCAGATTCGATCTTGGTGACAGATTGCGTGCCGATGTGACGCCTATCGCGCTTCGGCACAGCTGCTCAAGCGCAAGCCCTGACTCCTCACGGAAAAGGAACGCTTGTTCGATTAAGCTGGGAGTGTGACCAGCGCAGTCCCCTTCTCCCGCCCACGCCCCGAACACCCGGAGCGCCGGCCCGGCGATGCCGAGCGGGCGCCCCGGACGTTGATGTCGGGCCCCGGCCGGTGCTGGACCACCGAGCCGCGCTGGCGCTGGGCGGAGATCCGCCTCGGCGGCCGGTGGAGGCCGTGCCGGATCGAGAACTGGCGCCTGCACCAGGGCTCCACCACCTGGGTGGCCCTGGTGAGGTGGGGCCCCGGCTTCGACGACTGGGGCTGGTACCTCCACCACCCCGAGACGATCCGCCGCACCCAGCGGCCCATCGACCCCGACGGCCCGACGAGCTGGTGAACACCGACACCGAGGGCGCGGCCTCCGACCTCGCCGACGCCCTCGAAGCCTTCGCCCGGGTCGCTGGTCCCGACAGCGGCGCCGACTTCTGGCTGGCCATCGGCACCCCGTACGGTATCGAACAGCGAACCGTCCACCTCCCCGCCGGTGTCGCCGACTGGATCACCGAGCTGCTGCGGGAGGAAACCCAGGCACTGGAATCCGGCGGCCGGAACGCCGACAGGGTGGGCGACGACCGGGCCGCCGACGTCGAACCGGCCTGGTGGTGACCGAGCCCCCCGGACCGCCCACGCTGTCGGTGCGGGCTGGGAGGCTGACCACCATGGACGACGACGAGGTGCTGCTGCGGGGCCGGGTGTACGGGACGGACGACGGCGCCCCCGATTCCCGCCCGCTGCCCGGCCGCTCCTACCGGGAGCTGGTCGGTGGCCCGCTCGACGGCCTGCTTCTGGACGTCACCGGCTGGGACGCCGGGCAGTTGTCCGGCGGCGCGGCGCTGATGACTGAGCTCGGTCGCTACGGTGGCGGCGGGCGGGCGCACTACGGGCCCCGGGCCGGTGACCCGCGCTGCTGGGACTGGGCGGGCGACACCCCTTGACCTGACGCCACCCGGGTCAGCCCGGGCGGCGCCGCGGTGCCTGTTCGCGGATTCTGGAGGTGCCGGTTCGCGCTCGGCCCCCCGAGCGGGCGCGGATCGGCGGTCCGGGAGGGGTCAGTGCCAGACGGCCTCGATGTGCTGCGTCAGGTACGTCAGCAGGCTGAGGAGCACTCCGGCGTTGGCGCTCGACAGCATGGAGCCGCGCATCCGGCCGGGATCGCGTCAGGCCGGTCGTCGCGGCGCCTTCGGGGAGTGCCGGGTCGCCCTGTTGGTGTGTGGAGCCGGACGATGCCGTCGGCGTGAAGTGCGGGTGGACATGATGGATCCCCTCCTGGGTGCGGGTGGCTGGACGGACGGCCGTACACGACGGAGGTGCTCCAGTGTGCGCGGTGCCCCGGGCAGTGGCCGGGGCGGGTCCGTGGCACCGGACGGTAGGGGAGCGAGGGCGCCGGTCAAGCCCGCCCGGAGGCCGGGTCCAACCCGGCGATCCGCCGGCCGGGACGCCGAGGAATCGGCGGAACCTGCACCGTCCTGGCGGCCGGTCAACCCCTGGTGGCCTGCGGGAGGCGTCCGGCCCGGTGGCCGGGGGTCAGCACTGCCAGAGCAGGACGGCGTGGGCGCAGGGCCGGCAGGTGAAGGCGTAGGCGCAGCCGCCTCCGCCGAAGTTGAGGTTGTCGGGGTGGGGGCCTTCCTCGAGCTGGACCGTGAGCGGCATGGGGTTGGCGCACCCGGGACAGGTGGGTGTCTCGTCGCCCTGGATCCAGGCGGGTGTCCCGCCGAGCTGGCCGAGGACCAGGGCCTCCGGGTTCCCGGTCCTGGCCGCCCACGCTTCGCGGGCCCGGTCGTAGTCGGCGCCGTCTTCCTGGACGGTGGTGACGGTACGGACGGTGCCGAGGGCGAGCACCGACTCGTCGGCGCCGTCGTCGAGGTGGGGGAGGGGGAGCGGCTGGAGGCCGTCGGCGGGGAGGAGGAGGGCGCGGTTGCCGCCGGCGTCCGGGTCCCAGTCCTCGCACGTGCCGGGGTCGTTCTGGCAGATGAAGAGCGCGAGGACGCCGCTGCCCGGGCCTGCGGGGCCGCCGGTGCGGTCTGCCGCGTCGGCGAGGAGGATCTGGGCGAGGAACTGCATCGGGCCGCCGCAGGACGCGCAGGCCGGCCACTGGGTGCCGGCCGGGGCGAGCGGCACGCCGCCGGTGCGGGTGATCGGGGCGTCCGGGACGGCGGGGCCGTTGTCGATCATGAGGGTTGCCACGCCCGGACTCTAGGACACCCGGGTGCGGTGGGCGGGCAGCGGCACGGCGCGGTGGCGGCCGCGCGTCGTCGCGCGGCCGCCGGTGCCCGGGGTCAGTCGCAGGTGTTGATCATGTCGGCGAGCTTGGCCTTCTCGGGCTCGGTGACGCTGAGCCCGTAGAGGCTTTTGACGTGCGTCCAGGCGCGGGAGTAGGTGCACCAGAAGTCGACGTTCGGCGGAGCCCACTGGTCGGGGCTCTTCGCGCCCTTGCTGCGGTTGGCGGCGGCGGAGACGGCGATGAGCTGGGGGTGGTCGAGGTCGTTGGCGAAGTTCGTGCGCTTCTTGGTGTCCCAGCTGTCCGCCCCGCTGACCCAGGCGTTGGCCAGCGGGACCATGTGGTCGATGTCCAGCTGGCCGGCGGCGGTGAGGGTCTTGCCGTCGTAGGGCGAGTACCAGGTGCCGGCGATCGCGTTGCACTGCGCGTCCTGGGTGACACCCTCGCCGTCGCGGGCCAGCACGATCTTGCGGGTGTCGCAGTCGCCGTACTGGTGCTTCCAGTGAGGGAACTTCGCCCGGGAGTAGCCGTCCAGGGAGTGCGGGGTTTCGACGATCAGCTTGTCGAGTTCGGCCCGCACGTCGTCGGCCGACGGCGGCTCCGGCAGGACCCGGTGGTGCGCGGCCGGAGCGGCGACCGCGGAGGCCGGCACGGCCGTGGGAACGAGGAAGGCCACGAGGCCGAGAAGGATGATGGCGATACGTCGCCAACGACGAGTTGTGATCATGTCCTATGGATAGCGGCTGCACGTATGCGAACCGAAGGAGCGGACACATCATCTGATGACGCATCACCCGGACGGCGCCATGGAGCCGTACGGCCGTCGTCGACCACGGCCGGGGTGCCGTCGTCGCACCGCCGAGGCTGCTCAGGCGGGCCGGACGAGGCCCGCCGTACGGCCCGAGCCGTACATCGAGTGGTACGACTACTTCATCGTCCGCGGCCCCGCTCCGCAGCGGGCCACCTTGCGCACCACCAGGTCCCCGCTGCCGGCGTCCGGCCCGCCGCCTTCGACGGGCGGCCGGTCTGTGCTGGACCAGATCGCAGATTCCCACGCCGGATTGGCCGGCCCGGGCTTCGTCCGCGGGCACCGGGAGGTCGCAGGGCGTCTGCGCGGGGTGTTCGGCGTCCCGCTGGTCCGGCCCGGCCGTGGTCCGGGTGGGGGGTCGGCCCGTCGGGTGTTCCGGCGGGCCGACCGGGCGCCTGCCGTTACTGGCAGGTGTCGAGCATGGTGGCGAGGGCGTTGACCTCGGCGGTGGTGGTGGTGAGCTGCCAGACGTACTTGACGTGGGTGTAGTCCTCGGCGTAGGTGCACCAGAAGGCGGTGTTCTTGGGCTTCCACTGGTCGGGGCCGCTGTCGCCCTTGCTGGAGTTGGAGGACGAGGAGGCGATGAGGAGCTGGGGGTTGGTCATGTCGTTGCCGAAGGCCTTGCGCTTGGCGTCGCTCCAGGTGTCGGCGCCGGAGCGCCAGGCGTTGGCCAGCGGGACCATGTGGTCGATGGTGGCCTGGGCGACGGCGGTGACGGTGGTGTTGTCGTAGGCGGAGTACCAGGACCCGGAGGCGGGCTGGCAGCCGTTCGGCTGCTCGACGACGTTCTGGCCGTCGCGGGCGAGGACGTCCTGGCGGGTGGTGCAGTGGTCGGGCTGGGTGCTCCAGATGTCGAAAGCGCCCCGGGTGTAGTTGGTCATCGGGTGCGGGGCGGCGACGGTGAGCGCGGCGAGTTCCTGGCGCACGGTCGCCAGTGGCGGAGGCGGCGGCGGGGCGGCAACCGCGCTGCCGGCGAGGGCGACCAGAGTGAGGGCGGCTGCGGGCAGGGCGAGGAGAGCGCGGAAGCGCGTCACGTGGGGTCTCCCGGGGATGGCTGGCGTGGGGTGAGGGAACGTCAGCTATTGACGTGCAGGCTGGTGTCCCCCGCGCGAAGGCCACTGAAACGGGTCATGACAAGGCTAAGTCTGGTGACTACCCCACCGAGGCATCCTGGGGCAGGAGGAGGAGCTCGAGGCGACCTGGCGCGACAGGCTTCTCTGGGGAATGTTGATCGGCATGTCAGGGCAGCAACTTGCTACACCGGTGGCACCATTTGCGAGAAGCACGGTAATCGCTTGCAATGCCTCAAATCTTGAGGGCGGATGAGTGTATATGCGGTTTGTCTCATGGGAGATGATGGGTGAGCACACCTCAGCCCGTGGAGCGGGAGCAGTTTGTCCTTGGCGTACCGCCGGAGAATGATCAGAGTATTTGGGAGCGACTGGCCGAGGAGGATGCTGCTGCGGCTGGTCTTTTAGGGAATTGGGTGGTTGGTGGAGCTGGTAGCTGGATGGCGCGCGCCCAGCCGGAGTCAGGGACGGACGAAGCCCCGAATGTGGAGGTTCCGGTGTGGCAGAAGGACGAGTTGCCCCTCTGGGAGGAGCCGAGGAGCGGTGATCCCGGGCGACACCTGTCGATGACGGACGGGGTCGGGCTGCCCGAGCTCAGGGCGCAGCTCCGGGACGTCGTGGACGCTTGGAAGGAGATCGTGCACGACGGGCACAGCTCGGCAGACGATCTGTGGGCAGCCCTGGAAGCTGATGTCCAGGCATTGCAA
The DNA here is from genome assembly GCF_040684795.1 of Kitasatospora sp. NPDC089797. Lineage (NCBI taxonomy): Bacteria > Bacillati > Actinomycetota > Actinomycetes > Kitasatosporales > Streptomycetaceae > Kitasatospora > Kitasatospora sp. NPDC089797. The sequence goes on from NZ_JBFBGS010000001.1 coordinate 68,303, forward strand.
GTCCGTTGGCGGCATGGTGCTGCGCGCCCGGGCGCGCCTGCAGCGGGGGAGGGGACAGCAGTCTCCACCACAATGCAGAGTGCGAAGGCCGTCAATGCGGTGCTCCACGACGCCGACCGCCTGCACCCGGCCCTTCGTGGTCTGGAGGAGTGGCGGCACATTCGGACGGTGCGAGAAGCAGTGGGTCGCTTGTGGCGGACTCTTGTGACGAAGGCGGGAGAGTCCGCCCAGCGACTTCTCGGGGACCGACGTGTGTCCGAGTTCCTGCGTGTTGCATCGATCCACGCTTGCGAGCGGATGGCTCAACTGGCATGCCAGGGAGCAGATTCGCTGCGACGCCAACAGGCGGTGCTGCCCACTGCCGAGACCCTGCTCGCCCTCGGCCAGGCAGCGGGTGAATACAGCACGTCAGCCCGGCGCCAGGGCGGCCGCCCCACAGCCGAGGCCTTGCTCACTCCGGGCGCCGCGATTAGAACCATTCCGGCGGCGGTGCCGCCGTCCGTCACCGTCGACGTTCCTGGACTGCGGAGGATGGGCGAGGCGCTGGCACGACCCAACTCGACTGCTGCGCAGCGCCGGAGCGTCTTGCCGACAGCGGCCCAAGCCAAGTCGCCTCGTGGGGTTCCACAGCGGTCGGCTCCCGCTGCCGGTGAGCAACCTCTGTACCTACGGCGCGATGGATCCGCGCTCCGGCAGGGACACAAACCGGGCCAGAGATGAAGCAAGGCAGGTGACATTCGATCGGGTTCACCCCATCCGGTGAATCGTCCCGCTCGAGACCCCGGGTCATCCACAACGCCCTGATCTGTCGTTCCGAGCGGCCACGTGCCGTGGTTGCCTGTCGCAGTACCTGGCTCTACTTGGAGGACCTGATGACGAAGCCGAACTTCGGTACGCCGGACGATGTCGAGCAGGCAGCCGCTGTTCTCCTGAGGGGCACCGCTGCTGCCGCGCACGCGCTCGCCGACCTGGCCGTCCGGGACGACAGGTACGACCAACTGGCCGCCTTCGCTGCCGCTTCCCACGCCACTGAGGCCACCTCGTACCTGCCCTTGCCCGATGGTGATCCTGACGACAGCGGTGTCGAAGCCGGTCACGGTCTGGTCGATCTTCTGGTTTCCCTCGCCGACAGGCTCGACGAACTCGCTCAGAGCTCAGCCGATGTCCGTCAGCTGCGGGACCGCCACATGGCCGCTCTCAACGCCCGGGACGCAGCCGTCGCGCTGCGCAACGCCCTGCCCGTCGAGCAGGGAACGGCCCGATGACGGACGTCACCTGGGGCGACTTCATCACCCTGGCGGCCTCCAGGATGGAGTACGCCTTGTCGGCCCTGGCTCTCGCCGACGAAGAGCACCGGAGCACCGTGGGCCAACACGCCGCTCGCAGTGAGGCGTTGGCGGACGTGTTCCAGGTGCTGCACCGCTACTCCGGTCGGTTCGGACCCCACGCCCCCGACCTGCTCGACATGTCCGAGAGCGACGTCGGCCGCTTGCACAGCAACGTCGAGATCCTCGGGCGGATGTTGCGGGACGAAGCCTTCCACGCTTGGCCCGAGCCCGATCCGGCGGCGTCGCACCTGGTCGAATCCGCGCGCTTCCTGCGCCTCGCCGGCGACCTGCTGGCCAGCCACCACGGTCCGAACGGTGAACCTCGCAGCCCCTACGCGGCGTACCTGGACAGCGCCGGGGTCGCTCGCCACGTCGTCGCGGAGACGGCCGAACTCGCCAGCGTCGCCGGGCGCGTGGCAGTGCGTGTCGGTCAGCTCTGTCCCCCCGATCGTCGGGTGGTCCGCAGCCATGCCGTGGCCCACCGGATCAGGGAGCGCGCGATGCTGATCGAACAGGCGGCGATCGGCATCCACCGACAGCTCCACTCGCCCCGCCCGTCCGTGCCGGCTCCTGGTCTGGCGCACCTGCCTGTCGCAGTCTCGGCTCCGCCGTCCCCGGTCAGACCGGGGGAGCCTCAGGGCGAAGCGCTCCGGGCCACCTGTGCGGGTCTGGAATGGCTGGCCGGCCACACGGCGCAGCTGGCGTCGCAGCGCCTTCCGGAGGCCACCGTCTCCGAACTGTCGATGGCCGCTGACCACTTCGCGGTCGCTCATCTGCTCACAGCCCGCCTGATCGAGCACACCCGCGAGCTGCTGACTCCCGACCCGGTCGCCCGGGATGTCCTCGGCCTGGCGAGCAGGGCGTTGCGGGAGGCGGCGCAGGCCTGGCAGCAGGCCGCGGTCAGCTGGAAGCCGGGACTCGGTAGCGCGCCCGCGACCTCGAACCCCTGGCTCGTCCGTGAGGCGGAGTTCGCCGTGGTCCGGCTCGGCCGCACCCTCTTCTCGCCCGGTTGGACCCGGCGTGACGGCGGACGGCGCAGCGCGAGGGCCGCGCAGGAGATCATCACGGCGCCGAACGACGTGACGCGGCTGCTCGCCGCCGCCCACGCCGTGCCCGCTGCCGGTCAGATCCTCGCCGAACACGTCCCCCGGATCGCCGCGGTGCTGGTCGAGCGAGGAGCACTTCTCAGTTCCGATCTTGCCCACAACCCGCGAGGCGGCGCGCCTTCCGACCAGATCAGGGACGGCTGGACCAGGTGGTACTCGGCGTCGGCCGAGCAGATCCGCCACGTCACGGACGCCTACAACAGCGCCCGCCAGGCATGCGCGGCGGCGCAGACCGCGACCGCCCGAGCGGCTGAGGTGGCTGGTCACCCCGTCGTCCGGGCGGTGCTCGACCTCGACCGGCGGAACACGCTCGGTTTCACCGGTGACCCTGCCCATGACACCCGGCGGGTGAATGCCGCTGCGGCTCGTGCTCGCAGCACGACGACGAGGACGCGCCCGTCGGAGCCGGCCCGGCTGCCCGCGCACCGGGCGGCCGAGCTGTCCCGTGAGGTGGCCGCGCTTCATCCGCGCAGGAAGACCCGGTGATCTCGGCTGGTCAGATGCCGTCCTCGGCGGTGCACCAGGCGCTGGGCGCGCGGCTGGGAAGCCGGTGTTCTACCCGGTGTTCGCCCTTGGTGCAGCCCGCGAACGGGCCGGCCGGTCCGCGAAGTTCCGTCATGCAGGGGCGGTAGTGGTCGCGGTACCACGTGCTCGGGCCCGTGAAGCCGCAGACCGCAGGATCCGTGAGCTCCTGCCAGGCCAGCCACAGCGCGTGCAGGGCACCCACTGCGTCCCAGTGTTCGGTCCAGAGATGGCACCAGCGTGAGTCCGCGGAGGGTTCGCCCAGGCAGCCGGGGACCAGCACGCCCTCGACCCATTCGGCGAGCAGCCGCAGCTCGGCGTGCAGTTTCTCGCCTTCGAGGAGGAAGATGAACGGAGGGTAGTGCCACCCGTCCTCCGTCTCCGGGGGTCGTTGATCGCCCTCCGCTGCGCCCGTGTGAGCGGCTGTCGGTTCTGCGGGGCGATGGGCGAGTGCGGCAACCTCGAGGCGCAGCGCGGCCAGTTCGGCCTTGAGGTCCTCGACGTCCTCGGCCATGGAGACGACATTGAGGGCCGGCAGGTCCGAATGCGTGGGTTCAGCCACGGCGTTGCGCCTTCCGCTCCTGCCAGGCGAGGTTGGCACGTTTGGTGATCGCGGCCTCCTCGCTCCTCATGGCCGGGCCGAGGTGAGTCATGCCCGGCTCCTCGTACCAGGGCCGCAGGGCGATCTGGGCGACGGGCATGCCGGTGGCCAGCAGCAGGGCAGTACCGCGTTTCATAGCACGGATCCGGGCCGGTTCGAGGATCTGCTCGCGGTGTTCGCTGAGAGAGGTGGAACCGCCGTCGCGGCTCTTGGTGAAGGAACCACGGATGATCTCGTGGTTGCCGACCAGGGTGGCGATGTCGTTGACGAAGCGGGGGTCGTCCAGGCCCACCCCGATGATCTTCTTGGTGCTGGCGCCCCAGAGGGCGTTCATACCGGCTTCACCCCAGGCCCTCACACCCTGGGAGTAGCTCTGGAAGATGCTGAACGCGGTGATCCCGCGGGAGCCGAGGTGGCTGTAGAGATCCGGCAGGTCGGCGATGGGACAGATGTTGGCGACTTCGTCGAGGACGGCTCGCATCGGCTCGGGAAGGCGCCCACCGTGGCGTTCTCCTGCCTCGGAGGCCGCGGTGAACACCGAATCGGCGAGGGCGGCGACGACGGCGGAGGCGGCCCCTGCCTTCTTGCTGAGCAGGTAGAGGGTGTCCCGACCGAGGGCGAACTCCTCTGGCTGGAACTGCGGACGGTGTCTGTCCGGAAGCATCCAGGCGAGTACCTTCTCGTCGCGCAGTGCAGAGACAGCGGTACGGGCGTTCTGGTAGATGCCGGACTGGGTCTCCTCGGCGATGCTGATGGAGCTGTCGACCTGTTCGGCGAGGACCTCCTCGTGCTGGTAGAGGATCCGCAGCGGTGCCCGTTCCCTGGGGTCGGCCAGCCACCGGAGGACGTGTCGCACCGTGGCGCCGTCCCACCAGGCGGCGCGGAACATGCCGACCAGCAGGTCGCTGGCCCCCTGGGCCCAGAACGGGTCGGCGGCGTCGCTCTTGACCTGGGCGATGAAGTGCGAGGCGAGCCGCTCGGCCCGGTCGAGGGTCTCGGCCTCGGCGATGATGTCCCACCACCAGGCCCGTTGGACCTGGGCAATGCCCTGGGTGTCGAACGCCCAGGCGTCGCCCGCCCGCCGTCGGGAGGCGAGGGTGGCGGCGTAGACGTCGGGCTTGTTACTGGTCACCAACAAGGCGGCCGGAGCCTCCTCCGCGACGGGGATCGCCAGGGCACTCGACTTGCCCGCACGGGGGGCCATCAACGCGAGGTAGGTGTCCTCGTCGGATCCCCGGAGTTCGACACCTGTCGGGAGGTGGTCGCCGAGCAGCACGCCGCGATCGCGCGGGTCGACATCGCGGAGTTTGACCTGCCGCAGGGAAGCGCGCAGCCGAGTGGCGGTACGGGCGGCCGGTGCGGGGGTGAGATCACGTACCTGGTGCAGCGTGGCGAGGTGGGAGGCGTTGTGGAACCAGCGCAACGCGCTCCACACACTCCGGACGACACCGGCGACGACGGCCAGGTCGCAGACCACGGCGCCGAGGCCACTGGCCGTCGGGGACTGTGCCCAGACGGAGTGCCAGTCGCGCGTCATCTCGAAGACGGTGTACGGGCTGAGGGGAGGGGCATCGGCCTCGACGAGCACGGCGCCGGTGGCCGCCCCGGCCCAGGTGGACGCGGACAGCAGGACAGAACCGCCCACCAGGAGGCCGCCGGCGAGCCACATCCGGTCACTCTCGGTAATCATGGACGATCATCCTCGGACTCGTTCCCGCCGGAGTCGGTGTGGAAGAGCCGACGCTCGGTCGCGGTGAGTTTCATCGCGGCGGCGATGCCGGGCCGGGTACCCAACTTGATGAGGTACTTCCCACGGCCGGGGTGGATCTGTTCAGAGGTGTCGAGGCCGGTACTGGTCGCCGAGGCCCAGGACTCGATCATCATGCGTTCCTGCTCGGTGAGAGCCCTTCTGCCGGAGATGCGGCCGAGTTCCTCGCCAGTGGAACCGCCGATCACCCAGGTGTCGCACCGGTCCATCAGCCCTCTCGCCTTGCTGCGGTCCTCCTCGGTGGGCAGGGACTCGGAGTCGAGGGTCGAGTGCGTGGCGTAGATGCTGATGTCCTCCGTGGTCCGGTTCAGGCGACTGATGCTATCCATGGCGTCGACCAGGCCCGGACCGGCGCGCAGGGCCCGCCACATCTCGTCCATGGGCAGTACGAGTTTGCGGCGCATCAGGCCGAGGCTGCGGGCACTGTCGATGGAGGAGTAGGTGTAGGCCCAGCTGGCGATCATTCCGGCGGAGACGACGTCGTTGCCCCGGGCCCGGAGGGCGCTGATGTCGACCGAGACGGCCGGTGCGCCGAGGTCGATCGGCGACGTGGTCGGTCCGTCGAACATCCCCTTGAGCGGGCCGTCGACCAGGTTGTCCAGGCCCGCCACGATCGAGCGGGTCAGATCGAGGTACGTGTCGCCCTCGGCGGCGAGCTTGGCCCGAAGCGGCTCCGGGGCCTGCCGAAGAACGGCGATCACGTCCGGAACCACGGGATCGGTGCCCGGGACGGCGTCGGCGGCGAGTTGTACGGCGGTGGTGAGCGCGGAGCGCTCGATCTCGTTCGCCTGACGGCCGAGCCCCACCCGCGTTGCCAGCAGGGCACCGAGGGTCTCCAGCCGACGGCCGTTGAGAACGTCGAGAAGGGCACCACGCTCCGCTGTCGGCAGAGAAGGCAGGCGGTGCTTCAGCGGCCCGGAGTCCAACGGGTTGATCCGCTCGGTGCCGGTACCGATCCGCAGCACGCTGCCGCCTAGCTCGCGGACCATCATGGAGTACTCGCCCTTCACATCGGCCGGCACACACGTCATATGGCCGTAGGCGACGTACACCAGGCAGATCCGCTTGATCAGAGCGGACTTGCCGACACCGGGCTGCGCCATGACCCAGACACCCGGGTTGGTGGTGAGTGTTCCGGTCCAGTCGGACGGGTCGACACACACGAGTTCGCCGGTCAGGACATCGGGTCCGACGGGAACCCCGCGCGCCGGCAGGCCCGCACCCAGCAGGAACGGGTCGATCAGCGAGATCTGGCTGGTCGGTCCGGTGTAGACGGTGCCGGTGTCCTCCACCGCCGTGCGGCCACCGAAAGGCCCGCCCCAGCCCCGCCGAGGAGCGTGGATCCCGCGGCTGAACCGCAGCCGCCGGGACCTGCCGTCGGGGACGGTGCCGGCAGTCCACCGTGGGGTCAGCAGTCGGCTCTTGCTCGACATCAGAACTCCGCTACTTCACGAGAGGGTTGTAGCCGATGGGCAGGCCGGCGGCGAAGACGGCCGCCTGGGCGCCGAACGCCGGTCGCATGCGGATACCCCTGGTCCCCGCGACGGCGAGCTTCAGTTCCTGGAGGGCAGCGGGGAGTTCGGCGGGAACCCGGGCGGTGGTGGTGACCCACAAGGTCCAGTTGACGACCTGGGCTCCGCCGGCCACCTGCCGCGCCGCCTGTTCCGCACGGTGGTAGTCCGCCTTCTGGCTCCACTTGGCGCGTCCCTTGACCTCGGCCGTGGCCTGGGCGCGGTGCTCCGCGGCGGAGATCTCCCGCTCCAACAGGGCCTCTCCCTCGTGCGGGTCCAGGACCCGGTAGCCCAGGGTGATCCGGCGCCGGAAGCGGCCGGGGGCCAGGAGCGGAAGCAGCACGCTGTAAGGGATCGGGCGGCGCGGCATCTCCTGAAGCACCCAGCTGGCCGACACCGCGCCGTCATGGGCGTAGGACTCCACCCAATCGTCGGCGGCGATCGGGCCGCACTCGCCCCACTGCAATTCGTCGAACTGCTCGTCCCGCGCGAGGGCCACAGCCGGATCGTAGGCGGAGCGGACGATCCGCCGGAGGTCGGTCGGGGTGGTCCGGCGCACGATGTCGGTGCCGGTGCCGCTCAGGTCCAGGGTGTCGACCACCCGGAGCGTCTCGCCCACCTGCTCGGCCAGGTCGGTCGGGGGATTGGTGGTGGCGCACGGATCGATGGTGACACTGAGCCAGGAAGCGACCTGAGCGGTGGCACGTGGCGTGGTGCGCACCAGCTCGTCGACGACGTCCAGGGCGAGTCGAGGGGCGTCCGGTCGCCGCCGTTGCTGGACATCGTCGGCCAGGGCCTCGCCCGCACCCGGAGTGATCTGGATGGTGACCGAGGCGCCCTTGACCTGCTCGGTCGTCGACATGGTGTTCAGGACCTCGCCCCAGGTCCGCAGCCCGGAGCGGACGGCACCGGTAGGGGCCATCAGACTGCCCCTGGGCGCGAGCAGGGTGGACACGGTCATCCGGCCGGTGGACCGGTCGTGGACGACGCCTACCTTCCGGCCGCTGGTCGGGTCGTGGGCGGCGATCAGCGAGGAACTCGCCCCCACACCGGGCAGGTCGAGCGCGTACGGCTGGGCGAGGAGGACCCGCCGGTAGGACGTGGCGCCCGCACGGTACCCGTGTTGCCAGGCCAACTTGGCCCGGTAGTACGCCAGCGCGGACATCCCCTGCCGTCGGAGGGCGGCCAGACCCACGATGGCGCCGGTCAACGGAAGAGTGACGAGCAGGCTCGCCGGATGACGGATGCCGAGGAGCCCATCGGCGGTCAGGACCGCCGCCGCCCCGATCGTCGCCTCCTTCGAAAGGTTCCCCATGCCGAAGGACCGGCGGGTGCGGAGGCCGCTCACCATCAGTCCGTCGGGAACTTCGTGGGCACTCACAGCTGTCCTCCTGATCCGCTTCCGATCTCACCCACGCCGCGTTGCACCGCGCTGTTCAGCCCGTCCAAGACCTGGATCGCGATGCCCGCTCCGGCCGATGCACCGCTACCGGCGCCTGCTGTACTCGGCGCGGAACCCGCACAGGGGGCGCCGGGTACGCCCGCCGGGCCCGGCGCAGCGTCGGGTGCAGCTGCGGGTGCGGGGATCCGGGTCGCCTGGTTGCGGGCCGCCCGCCCGAGCGCATCACTACCGGCCGCCGAATGCGCGCCGTCGCCCCCGTTCGTGGACATCGACTGCTTGACACGGCGGGCGTGCTCGACCGCGCTGGTCGCCCCGGTCCCACCGTCGGGGCCTGCTTCGTCGGGGTCCGCGGCCCCGCTGCGCCCCCGGCGGGAGGCGTAGGCTCCGGCCGCCGACATGGCGGCCACCGCTCCGCCCGAGCCCATGGCGGTGCCGACCTCCTCGGCGACCGGGCCGAAGATCCGTACCAACGCGGCCGGAGCGAGGGCTCCGAGCAGCAGCGTCGTCAGCCCGCGCAACCACTCGACCACGGTGTCGGCGTGGCCGAACTCGGCGAAGCCAGCGCAGATGATGACCGCGACCATCGGCTTGTAGGAGATGCCGATGAGGATCGACCTGATCAGCAGCGGAGCCCACTTGCGGGTCGTCTCGCCGCCGACCCGGCCGGCTCCGGCGATCGGCAGCAGCAGACACTGGATCGGGATAGCGGAGTTCCGCAGGAAGATGAGCACGAGCTGGACGAACCCGACCGGAACCAGGACCAGCAGACCGCAGATCACGATGAACGGGTTGACCACATGCGGGACCAGGACGTCGACGATGTGTCCGGTCGCGGCTCCGGTGTCGCCGAAGGTACGGTTGACCAGTCCGTCGGTCAATGCGTCCCCTGCTCTGAGTAGCAGGACGACACCGGCGACGCCGCCCGTGCAGAGCAGGCAGTTCTGCAGCCACCCGCTCAGGGCCTGACCGAGATGACGCATCTGGCCGGTGACGGCCATCCGTCCGATCTGCCACATCAGGCCGGCCGCAGAGATAAGCAGCCCGAGCCACACCAACATGCCCGCCAGCGTCGCGTGTTCGCCGAACAGACCGCTGTCCTCCAGGCGTAGCGACGGCCCCTGGAGGGCGACCGTCAGCGTGAACTTCACGAGTCCCTTGACGAAGGCAACCCCGGCCTTGAGCAGTTCGCCGATGGTGGAGCTCCAGACGTCGTTCCACCCGACGTCGAGTGCCTGGTCGACGGTCTCACCGACGTGCTCGCAGTGGTGGCCGTCGGTGAGGTAGTCATAGGCGCCGACCACGCTGTAGTCGCAGGCCGTTTGAGCGAGCGATCCGATGACGCCGGGCTTGTCGTCGGCCTCCGCTGCCTGGGCGCCGGCGATCGTCCCGCACAGTGTGACCAGAGCCAGCAGCAGGGCGGCGAGGCGGCTCCTCACGACGCCTGCCTGATCGCGGTCCACCCCTGCGTGTTGAAAGCGGCGTCGCCGGGCGCCGCGATCTCCGGTGCCGACCCGGGCCCGGGGGACGCCCCGCCGGCGGGGTCGAGTTTCCAGTCGCCGTCCCGCCAGACCACCCCGATGGTGCCTACCGCGTACGACACGGCTTCGGGACTGGTCTCGCCGGCCTTCTGGGCGGTGCGGAGCAGCAAGTGGGCGGTGACGGCGTCGGGCTGGGATTGGATGAGTGTGAAACCGACCAGGTTGGTGCGCACCCAGGCTCCTGGTGGAAGCGGTCCCGACGCCGGGAGACCCATAGTGGCGCGGGCTCGGGCGTCCGCCTTCGCCGCGCCCTGGCGGATCCGTTGCTCCCGGGCGGGAGTCTGGTCGGACACGGCCGTATAGGTCGTGAAGAAGGCGAGTTGCTCGTCCACCAGTGTCCTCGAGCCCTCGACGTCGAAACCGGAGGAGGCGACCAGCATGCCGATCGCCCCGTCGGTGCTGTGCGGGAAGCCGGTTGCCCGGCCGCCGGAGGTGCGGGCACCGCGGGGAGCCGCGAGCCAGCGCTGGGGCTCCGTCCAGGTGGCCGGAAGGCTGTAGGTCGACACCGGAACGGGGGCCGGTGAGGCCGTGCTTGGCGAAGGCGGGCCGGTGCCGGGCTGAGCGCTCGAGGGCTGCCCCTCTTCGCCGGCCAGGGCCGTGTAGCCGGTCAGACCGACGGCGGCAGTGAGCATCACTCCGGCCCCCCACAGCGCGGATCGGGAGAGTCGACCTCCCTTTCTTCCGGTCCGCACCATCAGCCCACGATGCCGTTGAGGATCGAGATCAACGAACCCGACAGCAGGATCGCGGCGACCCCGGCCCCCATCCACTTGAAGGGCTCGCTTCCGCCACCGTGGCGGCTCTTCTCCGCCGTGGCCAGTTTGAACACGCCGTACCCGGTGGCGCACACGCCGGCGAGCACCAGGAGCCACAAGCCGTAGCCGAACAGGGTCGAGACCATGCCGTCCATCCCGGGGATCTTGGTCGGTTTGGCAGGGGGGATCAGGTTTTCTGCGATGAACATCTGTCACTTCCCTTCGAGTTGGGCGCGCAGCCGGGCACCCGCGCGCGCCACCACGGCGTCGGCCAAGGCGTCCTCCGGCTGCTCGACCGAGCGGAGCACGGGCAGGTAGGGCAGGTAGGCGGTACCGGCGAGCCGTCCGCCGAGGGCACGGAGGCGGTACCGTGCAGCTGGTGCCGGGCGGGCAGGGACATCGGCGACCACCACGAGCCAGGGCTTCGGCACGATGCCTGCGGGCCAGCCCTGGACGATCGTCTCGACCATCGCGATGCCGTAGACAGTGCTCGGGGCGACGAGCACAGGCCGGACGCCGTACGGCACGGGCTCCCCAGGGCCGAGCCCGCGCGCCCGTCCGCCGAGACCGTCTTCCTCGTCGAGCATTCGGAGCACGACGGCGGAGGCCACGTCGTAGCCGTGCACCGGCATCAGTCCGTACCGCAGCACGCCGTGGCCGGGCTGAGCTGGCGTCACCGGATTGGCTGTCAGGTCGCAACTTTCTCGGACCGTTCGCGTTGTCAGATCGGCCTCCTTCGATCACGGACGACAGCGTAGTCGCTCGACTGCATGGCGTAACAACCTCGACCATTCGGAGGGCACGCTCATCCGCCCGTTCGGGCCTATCGGCGTACGACACAGGGGGATCTTGTGAAGAAGGTGCTGGCCGCGGGAGCCATGCTCCTCGCCCTTCTGCTCGGCGGAATCGGCGCAGCACTCGCCATGCTTGCGACAGCGGGGGCGGCGGAAGCTGATCACATGTCGGTGAACGACGTTCCCGAGGCCTACCGGTCGTGGCTCGTCCGGGCTGCTCGGGACTGCCGGGATCCTGGGCTGACCCCGGCCTTGCTGGCGGCCCAGCTCTTCGAGGAGAGCGGATTCCGCGCCGACGCGCGCAGTCCCGCCGGCGCAGAGGGACCGGCGCAGTTCATGCCGAGCACCTGGGCTACGTGGGGGCGCGATGACGACGCCAGTGGTTCGGCCTCGCCCTACGAGATCGGCGACGCGGTGATGGCACAGGGTCGCCTGATGTGCAGCCTGCTGCGACAGGCGAGGTCCTCGGGCATCCCCGACGATTCCCGTCGGCTGGCGCTTGCCGGCTACAACGCGGGGTGGGCCGCCGTCGAAGGCAGCCGCGGTGTGCCGCCATTCGGCGAGACGCAACGCTATGTGGCGGACATCATGGGCAACTTGGTCCGATTCGGTGGGACGGGCCTGATGTCGGAGATCATCGGCAGCGGCGCAGGTCCGGACGCTGCGCGAAGGGCCGCCACCCAGGTTGGCGTGCCCTACAGCTACGGCGGCGGTAGTCCGGCCGGTCCGGGCCTCGGCCACTGCGACGGCGAGGACGGCTTTCAGGCCGGCCGGTGCCAGGCCGACACCACCGTCGGCTGGGACTGCTCGGCGCTCGTCCAGTACGCCTACTGGCCTGCCCGTCAGCTTCCTCGTACCGCCGCCGAGCAGTACTCAGCGACCGCTGACCGTCCGGTGGCGCGGGATGGCCTCCGAACCGGTGACCTGCTGTTCTGGCGTCACGCTGACGGTCACGTCTACCACGTGGCGTTGTACCGCGGCGACGGGCGGATGATCTCCGCACCGAAGACCGGAGACGTCGTCAAGGAGACCCCCATCGCCGACATGCCCGCTGCCGACTTCGTCGGAGCCACCAGGCCGTAAGCGGCTGCGCAAGGGCAGCTCGCGCGCGAGTCGCCCCGCAAGGTCCGCTACCTCGCGCGCCTGGCACCGGGGTTCGGGACAGGGGCGCGGCGAGGAGGACCACCTGGACGTGCGGGTGTCGTACCCCGCGCCCGTGACGGGGGTGGTCCGGCGGCCGAGGAGGCTCTTGCGGCCTCCGTCACCACCGCCCGGGCACGGTCGTCGTGCATCGGCCCGTGAAGCGCGTCGACGGTCGCCTGGAGCAGCCGGGTCGCGAGCTGGGACACCGGAGCGGACTCCCAACTTCGGTCGCGCATCAGCCGTGCGAGGTGATCCTGGACGCGCATGCCGTCGTCCTGCATCCGAGCCATTCGGGCCGCCAGCAGCGGCCACTGGCGGGAGCCCACGAGCAGCGCGGCTTCACGCTCCCTGCTAGGCAGCGCGTCATGCACCCAGCGGACGAAGCGCGCGTTCTCCGTCTGGCTGACCCCCAGCTGAGCCAACGCCCGCCGGCGGTTCCTCAGGTCGAGGTCGTTCGGCAGGTCCAGTCCTACGGTCAGCGGGCCGTAGGAGCGCACGGCGTCCTCGCTCGGCGCCGCCGGCGGTCGCCGAGGAGCGTTGATCATCCGGTCGATCGCCTGATCGACCCCGAGCCCCTCGGCATAGGCGGCCGCCAGGATCTGCCGGACGTCGGTGCCGCGCTCCTGGAGCACCTGCATGGTCGCGGCGATCTCCGGCCAGATGGGGGAAGACAGGATCGCCTCCCGCGCCGGGCCCGCCGGCAGGGTCGCGCGAAGCAATCGGGCCCACTCCTGTGTTCCATCGGCGGCGGTCCGGGCCGAGTCGGCCACGATGGCGTCCCGTACCGAGACTGCGATGTCGCCGACCCGCGGGAGGAACTGGTCCAGATCCACACCGGCGCGCCGCAGCGCGACCAACTGCTGCGCCATGACCGGCCAGTCCGAGCTGGACATCAGGCTCCACGCCACGTTCGGGGAGAGCAGGGCCTTGAGGTCCCCCGCCGCCTCGGGGAGAGCCTGGTCGACCGGTGGCAACTGCTGCTCACCGCCGGACCGCCGCTCCGCCGCGCGGCGCACCGCGTCGGCGACCGCCAGCACCAGGCGCACCGCCATGATGGAGGTCTGGACGGCTTCGCCCACCGCCTCGGCAAAGGGCTCGCCCGGATAAGGCATGGTCATCGTACTCTCCTGTCTCTCAACGGCCCCGCCTGGGCCCGTCGGTTTCGTGGCCGGTGACGCGTTGTGCCGCAGCCGGAAAGCCGGTGATCATCCGCGGAGGCCGTGGTGTGGTGGCGGTCCGCGGGAGGGCTTCCCCGCCACCGGTGTCGAGCGGAACACCATGAGTGACAGCCCAGCCGTCCAGCCTCCAGGCGAGAACCTGGGCGACGGACTCACTGGAGCGAAGCTCGCGCCGGGCGGCCACCGTGGTGAGGACCTGTGCGGGGTCGATGCCCTGCCGCGCCAGGGCGGTCAGGCGCTTCCGTAGGGCAGGCCAAGCCGGGTCCAGCAGCACCGCGGAGGCATCGGAGGGGATGGCCCTCGCCACAATGTCGGCCGGCCTGGAGACTCGACCGGACTCTGCCCCCCGCCCGGTCCGCCGGGCGCCCGTCTGGTCTCCGGCGCAGGCTGACGCACCGGTGACTACCTCCACCGCTTGCCGCAGCGGGTGACCTGTGCGTCGCGCGGCCTCGGCTTGGAGGTGGTGGCCCTGTTCTTCATGCCAGAGCTGCGCAGCCCTGACGGCTGTCGCGAGGGCCAGCAGGAAGCCCAGCAACGCGGCCGTGTCGTTTCGGCCCGACGCTCGCGCAGCCGATACGAGAATCCGGACCGAGGAGCGGAGTAGCAGGTGGGCCTCCCCGTCCAGGTCTCGTCGTCCCGGAGCCCGAGCGGCCCGCTCGAACTCGGTGGCCGAGGCACGAAGACTCGACGCCACCAGGGGAGGCGCGGTCGACGCCACCGTGACGAGCAGGTCACCGAGGGCGGCGACGTCACCGGCGCCCTGCCTCCGACCGCCGGCGCCGAAGCGACCGGAGGCCGCAGTGAGATTGTCTTCGAGCGTCTGCCAGAGCGCACTCGGCGGAACCTCCGGATCAGGGACCGTCACCTGCCAGCGCTCACGGACCCGGGGGAGCGACAGGTCATAGGCCAGGCTCGAGCCCGCGAACCACACCGCGCGATCGCCACGGTCCCGATCGCCCGGCAGCGCGACCGAGAAACCGGTCGGAGTGCCCTCCTCGGGGCTGACACGCTGCGCCACTCGCACGCCCGAGGAACGGAGCCGGGCGAAGAAATCGTCCTCACCCGTGGCAGCGGCCGCCGCCGTACGGACGGCTCGCTCCAACTGGTCGCGAGCGCTCTCCGTGAGACGGCGACGGAAGGCCTTCCTCGTCTCGCCCGTCGTCGGCCACCGCTTCGCGGTGCGGTCCCCGGAGGTCAGCCGGCGCAGGCCCCAGCGGATCTCGAACTCCCGGGCGAGCTGCTGCATCCGCACGATGTCCTGCCGCAGGTTCGGTTGGATTCCGTCCTGACGGGCCTTCGTCGCGACGACGTGGATGTGGTCGTCCGCATGACGGACCGCGGCCCAGCGGCAGCCCCACAAGTCGCCGCGCGGAGCTGCGCCGGCGGCGTTCATCATTGCCTGCGCAACCTCGGCCCACTGCTCGTCAGTCAGAAGCGGATCTTCAGGCGCCGTGCGAACGGCCACGTGATAGACGTGCTCGGTGGGCGGGTTGCCGGGCAGGGCTTGAACGGGCGCGTCCAGGAGCAGTCCCAGCTCCCCGACCGTCATCTCCTGAGCGCAGGCCGGGTCGGAAACCCACGGTGCCCATGCGGCGACCATGCGCGGGTTCTCGTGCTCATCCCGCTTCCCGGGGCCGTAGAGGTAGAACAGCAGCCCGCCGGTGTCATTCCCGCCCTTCGCCCTCTTGGGGATCACCAGCGCGACACCCGCTCCCGCATCAGCTGTAGCGTCGCACGGTCGACGCGCTGTGCGGCCGCCGCAAGTACCTCTGCGAGAGGTGAGTTCGGAGGGGCGCCGTTGTTTCCGGTCAGACCGATCGATTCGCTGACCCGCACCAGTTCGCCGCGGGACCGGATGAGCTCGGTCAGCACATCGCGGGCGTCCGCCGACACCGGCACGAGCTGGTCCTTCGCGGCTGCCAGTGCCTTGCGGGCCACCCATGCGGAGACCGCCATGCCATCGCGTTTCGCGGCCTCCTGCACGATGGTCAGCTCGGCATCGTTGTAGGCGAGGTTCACCCGATTCGACCGCGGTGCCTGCGTCTGCCGCTCCCGTCGGCGTGCTCCCTGGGTGGCACTCATCCCGCTGCTCCTCGGCTCAGCAGGGCGGGTGTTCTGACGAGTCGCATCGAACTCTCCCTTGCTCGATTTCTTCGTCTCGCCAGTGTGATTCGTTGTCGAATTAACGTCGCGTAGATACGCCGAGAGGATGGACGGGAATCACCGGCGCGAGTGACCCGGCGGAGCGGAGGTGAGGCGGTCACGAACGGCGGTCCTAGGATCCGGCGGCATGACGAGAGAAGAAGAGTTCCTTCAGCGGATGCGCGAGATCCAGAGCGACCGGGAGAAGGCGATCGTGCCGCTCGCAGGCCTCATGGCGGAGCGCAAGCGCTTGAAGGACGAGCTGGCGGAGACGGACGCACCGTACGGCCGGGCGTACGCGGCAGCGGAAGCGGCGGGATGGAGCTCGGAAGAGCTCTCGCGCTTGGGAGCGGAGGCGCCCTCTCGCCGTCCCAAGGGGCGGCCTCGGAAGCATGGTGTCGGAGGTAAGACCGTCATCCCGGGGCCGGTGGCCGGTGGTGCGGAGGGGGTGGCCGTGCCCATGCGTACCTCGACTGAATGATGTCGACGAGACGCCGAACGGTGGGCGGGAGTCCGGAGATTCCTGCGATCGCTGATCAGAGCGAGTTAGTGCTTGTTGTGACAATGGTGAACGGATGATTATTTAGCGGGCCTCCTCCAGGTCCGATTCCGACGACGTCACGCCGCGCCGTCCGTCGCTGCGTTGTGCGGGGTTGAGAGCAGATGGCAGGGGACACTCGAAGGCCACCGCGAGCGGCGGACGCCGTCGAGAGCCGGGTTGTCGTTGCACCGGGCGATGGTGCACTCCGCGACCCAACGGTGGGCATTCGGCTCGGGCGGCGGGTGCGATCCGAGCGGCAGCGGGCTTCCGGGGCCGGCGGCGCCCGGTCAGGCCGTGGTGGCGGTGAACGCGGTGAGGAGCCGGCCGACGGTCTCCGGCTGGTCGAGGTGTACCGGGTGGCCGGCGCCGGGAACCACGGCGGCCCGGGCGAGCGGGCTCAACCGGGCGGTGGCGGCGGCGTGGCCGCTCGGCCAGAACTGGCTGTCCGCCCCGGCCACGATCAGGGCCGGCACGGTGATCCCCGCGACGGTGTCGCGCCAGTCCTGGCAGGCGTGGTCGAACAGCAGCGGGTAGGTGTCGGGGGTGATCAGCCGGCTCAGGTCGCGCCCGCCGGCGCGGCGGAGCAGCGCGTCGGTGGCGGCCCGGTCGGGCCAGGCGCGGCCGTGGCCGGTCTCGACGGCCTCCGGACGGAGGAAGAAGGTGCCGACGTTGCCGGCCGTCAGACCGTAGAAGCCGTACGGCCAGTCCGGGGCGCCGATCATCCGGGGGGTCTGGTCGAGGGTGACGATCCCGGCGAGGCGCCCGCAGCCGAACAGGTCCACGGAGGACCAGATGGCGGCGGCGCCCATCGAGGAGCCGACCAGGGTGACGTCGTCCAGGTCGAGGTGGGCGAGCAGTTCGTGCAGGTCCTTGCCGTGGCGGGCGATGCGCAGGCCGTGGGCAGGCCGGTCGGACCAGCCGTGCCAGCGGCGGTCGAAGGAGACCACCCGGTGCCCGGCCGCCCGGAGCGGCGCCCACTGCAGGGCCCAGCTGTCGGCGGGCGCGCCGTAGCCCGCGATCAGGACGACCGGACGGCCGCTCCCCTCGTCCCGGTAGTGCAGGGTGGTGTTGTCGCTGGTGACAAAGTGCGGCATGGCTGCCTCCGTGGCGCCGGTGGGTGGGACGCGGCCGAATCCCGAGATGAGGCCGAATCCAGCCTCCCCGGGCGGTCCGGTGCGGGCCATGGTGGCCGGGACAGCGGCAGCCGCGCCAGAATTGTCGGTGTGGACAAAGCAGCGGGCGGTGCAGCGGACAGAGCAGTGGACGAGGGGGCGGAACCGGCGGCCGCCCGCGACCAGCGCACCCGGGTGCTGGCCGCGCTGTCGCTGGAGGACATCGCCGCCGCGGCCGCCGCCACGGTGGTCCGGGAGATTCCGGCCTACCACGGGCAGGACCCCGAGCAGGTCCGGGCGGAGTTGCTGGTGGTGCTGGCGCCGGTGCTGGCCTCCCTGCGCGAGGGGCGCGGGGCCACCGCCGGCGAGCAGCGGGAATTCGCCGCCTTCGGCTCGCTGCGCGCCGAACAGGGCATCGGACTGGAAGCGCTGCTGGAGGCGTTCCGGCTGACCACCCGCCGGGCCTTCGACGCCCTCTACGAGCAGATCCGGCGCGCCGACGCCCCGCAGACCGGGCTGGAGCTGGCCCGGGACTTCTGGGACGGCTGCGACCGGGTGTCCGCGGCCGTCGTCCAGGGGCACCGGAAGCGTGACCTGGAGAAGGCCCGGGCCGCCCAGGAGCACCGCACCCTGCTGCTGCGCCAACTGGTGACCGGCGACCTGCCGACCGACTACCTGGCGACGGCCGCGGCCGCGCTCGGTCTGGACCTGCGCACCGAGTACCACGTCTGCCACGCCCGGCCCGGCGCCGGGCGGACGATCGGTGCGGTGGAGTGGGCGCTGCGCCCGCACACCGTCGCCCTGCTCGCCGAGCCGGGCGCCGACCGGGTCATCGGGCTGGCCGTCCGGCCGCTCCCGGCCGCGGTGGCGCTGCCCGCCGGACTGGGCCCGGCGCGCCCGCCGGGCCGGCTGCGCGAGTCGCTCGCCGAGGCCGAGCGGGCCGACGAACTGGCCGTCGCCTTCGCCCTGAACCGCTGTGTCCGGGCCGAGAAACTCCCGCTGCACCGTGCGGTGTTGACCCTTCCGGCGGTGGGCGGACAGCTCGTCGAACGGTGCTTCGGGCACACCACGGGCGAGCGCCGCACCACCCTGGTGCGCACCGTGGACGCCTACCTGGCCGCCGACGCCAATGCCGAGCAGGCCGCCGCCGCCCTGTTCGTGCACCCCAACACCCTGCGGTACCGGATCCGCGGCCTCACCGTCGCCACCGGCCTGGACCCCGCCCGCACCGAGGACGCCCTGGCCTTGTGGTGGGCAGTGCGCCACCTCCAGGCGACCGGGCAGCTCGGCTGACCGGCCCGCCCGCGCCTCCGCCCGCTCCGCCCGGGGCGATCGGCCTACGCCGTCGGCGCGGCGCGCAGGCCTTCGAGGAGGGTCGCGAGGTAGCGGTGTGCGGTGGCGAGGCGGACGGCGGGGGTGCCGCCGCTGATGTTGACGGCGTGGGCGACGCCGCACATCAGGGGGACGAGGTCGGCGGCGGCGAGGTCGGGGCGGACCGCCGCGGCTTCGTGGGCGCGGGCGAGGAGGGTGGTGCCGGCCGTGGTGAGCGCCTGCCTGAGCTCGGTGGTGCGGGGCAGGGCGGCCGTGGCCGCGGCCGCGACCGGGGGGAGCGCGGGGTCGGTGACCTGGGCCTCGACGACGCGGGTCAGGAAGGCCTCCAGCCCGTGCCGGGGGTCCGGGTCCGCCAGCGCCTGCCGGCCGTGTTCGGCCAGGGCTTCCAGACAGGGCGTGGCGACGGTCTCCAGCAGCGCCTCGGGGGTGGCGAAGTGCCGGTAGACGGTGGCGACGCCGAGCCCCGTCCGGCGGGCGACGTCGTTGAGCTGCAGCGGGGTGCCCTGGTCGACCAGGTCGCGGGCGACGGCGACGATCCGGTCCCAGTTCCGGGCGGCGTCCTTGCGCAGCGGTGGCATCGTCATGAGTGGGCGGTCCAGGTCGCTCGTCGGGTGGTCCGCACGGCAGCAGTCGTACGGGGTCGGCATCCGATCATAGGCGGGACGGCGTGGTCGTGATCTTCCGGTGCGGGACGGCTGCCGGGCCGTCCCGCACCGGGCGGGTCAGGCTCCTTCCGCCGCGGTCCGCGCGCCGGGGAGGGCGGCGGCCTAGCTGCGCGCCACGGGCGCGTGGGTCTCGCTGAGGCGGCGGACGGCGGCGGCCAGGCGGGGGTCGGTGGCGGCGCGGAAGGGGGTGGTCGGGCGGGCGTCGGGGCCGATGACGATGCCGGTCCGGCCGTTCAGGGTCTCGTCGGTGGCGGCGACGATCGACGGCCGGGCGGCGACGGAGGCCGGGCCGGAGGTGGAGCGTTCGAACCTGCGGCGGACCAGCGGCCACAGTAGCCGCAGGGCGGGGGAGACGATCCCCGGGTCGGTCAGCGTGCCGTCGGTCATCTCGGTCGCCGCGCCGCCGGGGTCGGCGGCGAAGACCGAGACGCCGGTGCCGTCCAGCCGCGCGGCCAGGTCGAGGGTGTGGGTCAGGTGGGCGAGCTTGGCACGGCCGTACCAGTGGAAGCCGTAGTAGCCGCCGGGCGGCTCGACCGCGTCGAAGACCCGCTTGGCCACGCCGACCGCCCCCGAGGTGACGTTCACGATCCGGCTCGGCGCCCCGGCCGTGAGCGTGGGCAGCAGCAGTTCGGTCAGCAGGTAGGGGGAGAGGTGGTTGACCACGAAGGAGGCCTCGACGCCGTCCAGTTGCTGCCGTCGGGCGAACATCGCCCCGACGTTGTTGACCAGCACGGCCAACTGCTTCCCGGGGGCGGTGTGCTCGGCGGCGAGGTGGTCGGCGAGCGCGCGCACCTGCTCCAGCGAGGCGAGGTCCGCGGCCAGGAAGCGGGCGGGGTGGGCGGGGCCGGTCGCGTTGATCCGCTCGACCGCCCGGGTGCCGCGTTCGGTCGAGCGCCCGACCACGGTGACCGCGAGGCCGGCGGCGGCCAGTCCGAGGGCCGTCTCCAGGCCGATGCCGCCCGTTCCGGCCGTGACCACGGCTGTCTTCGTCATGGGTTCCTCCGTCCGTCGATGAAGCGGATGGGTCATCCGCTTCATGGTGGGACGCTAGCAGATATCTGGATGGACTATCCGTTTGACTGGTCGAAGGCAGCACCGAAACCCCGTACCGGGGATCCGGTCGGGGTGGCGGGGTGCAGAGGGGCGGGTCGGCTCCGGGGGTGCGGGGCGGTCAGGCCGCCGTCGGCGGGCGGAGTGCGGCGAAGCCGGTGCAGAGCAGTCGGATGCTGCGGGCGAACTTCTCGTCCTGGCTCAGTCGGGGGATCAACTCGCCTGTCACCAGCGGGAATTGATCGCGCAGCTCGGCGTAGTGCGCGGCCGTGGCGGTCGGCGGGGCGGTCGGCTGGTTCTGCTCCTGGAGCACGAAGCCGGTGATGTGGCTGAGCAGGGTGTCGGCGGCGATGCCGCAGTGCTCGGCGGGCAGTTCGGCGTCGAGGAGGGTCCGCAGCAGGCGTTCCATCAGGGCGAGGCCGCCGGTGCTGAGCACGCCGG
The DNA here is from genome assembly GCF_040684795.1 of Kitasatospora sp. NPDC089797. Taxonomy (NCBI): domain Bacteria; kingdom Bacillati; phylum Actinomycetota; class Actinomycetes; order Kitasatosporales; family Streptomycetaceae; genus Kitasatospora; species Kitasatospora sp. NPDC089797. The sequence continues at coordinate 89,232 of NZ_JBFBGS010000001.1, forward strand.
GGCTCTCGGCGAGCAGTTGGGCGCCGCCCGGGTGCTGCCTGAGCTCGTGCCGGAGGGTGGTGGCCTGGGTCGTGACGCGGTCCGACCAGCCCGCGGTGGGCGGGAGGGCGGCCAGGGCCTCGGTGCCCGCGTCGTAGGCCCGGCGGCAGACCCGGTCGGCCATCAGGGCGAGCAGTTCGTCCTTCCCGCGGACGTGGTAGTAGAGGCTGCCCGCGTGGGCGTCCAGTCGGTCGGCGACCTGACGCATGGACAGGTTCTGGTAGCCGACCTCGGCGAAGACCGCCATACCGGCATCGACGATGCGCTCCTTGGTGAGCTTCATGTCGCCCACCGTACAGGGGTTCCCGCCGTTTCCAACGGTGTTCGAGAAACGTGCTAGCTTGGTGTCGACAAGGTTTCGAACGGTGTTGGAAAATGCCGGAGCCCGGGGGAGGCGTCCTGTCATGGGGGCGATCGTTTTCAACCTGACCACTGCCGCGCTGATGGTCATGATGGTCAACTGCGGGCTCGGCGTGGTCGGCCGCGACACCCTGCGGGGGCGCCCGCTCCCGTGGGCGGCGATCGCGCTGACCCTGGTCGCCGTCGGCGGGGTGGTGCTCCAGCTGGTGTGGTCCGGCGCGATGGACGCGCTGGACGCGGATCCCGCCAAGTCCGGCTGGTGGCGCGAGTTCACCTCGGTGTTCCTGCAGAACGGCGGTCTCTTCGGCGGCCTGTGGAACCTCGTCACCCTCGCCGCGGTGGCCGCGCTCGCCCAGTGGTACTGGGGCGGGCCGCTGACCCTCGGCTTCTTCCTCGCCGGGATCCTGCTGCCCGGCCGGATCGACACCCTGCTCGGGTTCGGCGGCGGCCCCAGCACCGACCCCCGCAACTTCGCGGGCAGCTCCGGTGCGACCTACTTCCTCGGTGCTACCCTCGCGCTGGCCCTGCTCGTCCGCACCCGCCTCCCCAAGGAGATCGCCCTCGCGGCCGGCGTGCCGGTGCTCGGCCTGGCGATGTGGTTCGCCCAGGACAACGGCCACGGTCTGGTGTCCGCCTACGGCTTCGCCCTCGGGGCGGCGGCCTGGGCGGTCCGCCGCCTGGTGGGCGGTCCGGCGGGGAAGGCGGCCTGACGCCGGACGGTCCGACGGTCGACCGTCCCGAACACCCGTCCGGCGGGTGATGGACAAGCGGGCATACGGCGCGCCACCCCTCGGTGCCGCGCCGCTCGTGCGTCCCGCCGGGCAGCGCCGATCCGGCGTGGAAGCGGCGTGGAACCGGCGCCGATCCGGCGCCGAAGGCGTCCGGGGCCGTGCGGAGGGCCTCCGGGCCGGGGCGGAGGGCGAGTGGATTGTGGTGACGTAGAGTTATAGACGATCAACGGGGCGAAGTCGCAGGTCTCTGCGACCGGTTCCGCGCGTGTGCGCCGTCGATCCCCCGTTCCGCCCCGCCCGTCCGGGCCCCGCAGACGCGTCGGCCGCGCCCGCAGACAGGAGAGTCGAGTTGTCGTCAGAGAGCATGCAGAACACCCAGAGCCCGCAGGGCCCGCAGAACGCCCGGAGCCCGCAGAACGCCCAGGGCACGCAGCGGATCCAGGACCGTCCGTCCCCGTCCGGTGCCCCCACGGCCGAGCTGCTGCTCGACGGCCGGTCGCTGACCGTCAAGGAGGCCGCCGAGGCCGCCCGGCGGCCCGGGGCCTGGCGGGTGGCGCTGGCGGACAGCGCCGTCCACCGGATGAAACGGTCGGTGGACCTGAAGGACGCGATCGTGGAGTCCGGGCGGCGGGTGTACGGCGTCACCTCCGGCTTCGGCGACAGCAACACCCGGCAGATCTCGCCCCGCAAGGTCGAGGCGCTGCAGGCCAACCTGATCCGCGGCTTCAACTGCGGCCTCGGCCCGGCGGCCGCGCCCGACGTGGTGCGGGCGACCGTGATCGCCCGGGCGAACTGCCTGGCCCGCGGCAACTCCGGCATCCGGCCGGAGGTCGTCCAACTGCTGCTGGACTGCCTGGCGCAGGACATCCTGCCGGTCGTCCCCGAGCGCGGCTCGGTGGGCGCCAGCGGCGACCTCGTCCCGCTCAGCTACCTCGGGGCCATGCTCACCGGGCACGGCACGGTGCTCCACCGCGGCGAGGCCCGGCCCGCCGCCGAGGCGCTGGCGGAGGCGGGCCTGGAGCCGGTGGTGCTCGCCTCCAAGGAGGGCCTGGCACTGGTCAACGGCACCTCCTTCATGGCCGGGTTCGCCGTCCTGGCACTGCGCGACGCGTCCGAACTCGCCTTCGCCGCCGACCTCTGCACGGCCCTCGCCTCCCAGGTCCTGAACGGCAACCCGGGCCACTTCGACCCGTTCGTCTTCGACCACAAGCCGCACCCGGGCAGCGCCGAGTCGGCCCGGACGGTGCGCCGGCTGCTCGGCCGGGTCGGGGACGGCCCGTTCGCGGGGGACGCTGCGGCGGAGGCCGACGTGATGCCCGACGGGACGGGGTACCGCAGGCTGGCCGAGCCGGTCCAGGACCGGTACTCGATCCGCTGCGCGCCGCACGTCAACGGCGTGCTGCGGGACACCCTCGCCTTCGCCGTCGACTGGACCCACGTCGAGATCAACTCCTCCAACGACAACCCGCTGTTCGACGCCGACACCGGGGCGGTCGTCAACGGCGGCAACTTCTACGGCGGGCACATCGGGCAGGCGATGGACTCGCTGAAGACCGCCGCCGCCAGCGTGGGGGACCTGCTGGACCGGCAGTTGCAGCTGGTGGTGGACGAGAAGTACAACAACGGGCTCACCGCGAACCTCATCCCGCGCTTCCCGGACGACAGTTGGGAGGCCGGGCTGCACCACGGCTTCAAGTCGATGCAGCTGGCCGCCTCCTCGCTGGTCGCCGAGGCGCTCAAGCTGACCATGCCCGCGACCTCCTTCTCCCGCTCCACCGAGGCCCACAACCAGGACAAGGTGAGCATGGGCACCATCGCCGCCCGGGACGCCCGGACGGTGGTCGAACTGGTCCGCCAGACGGCGGCGATCCACCTGCTCGCCCTGTGCCAGGCCGCCGACCTGCGCGGCCTCGAACGGCTCAGCGGGCCGACCGCCGCCGTGCACGCGGCGGTGCGCGCGGTGTCGCCGGTGCTGGAGCGGGACCGGGGGCTGGAACGGGACATCCAGCTGGTGGCGGAGCTGGTCCGGTCCGGGAGGCTGCGGGCGGTGGCCGGGGCCTGAGACCGTACCGGTGCCTGGACTGCCCTTCGGCACAGGGGAGTTCAGGCCTTCCGGGGCTGCTCCGCCGGTTCGGTGAAGTGCTCGATGACGGCCGCGTAGCTGTCGGCGGCGTGGCCGTCGGCGGCGACCGCCTCCATCACGGCGAGCAGCTGCCGGGGCAGGGCCGGGTTGACGCCCCGCCGTTCGCTCTCGCGCAGGAGGTGGACGGCCCCCGCCAGATGGGTGCTGAGCGCCGAGTCCTCGGTGGCGTAGTCGCCCTCGTCGATCTGTCGGGCGTAGCGGTTCACGAAGGAGCCCAGGCCCGCGAACAGCAGCTCGGCGGTCGGCGCGAACCCGGTCGCGCCGATCCCGGCCGTGCGCAGCAGTGCTGCCGCGTGCAGGAAGCCGTTCAGGCTGGACCAGAGCACGCCGAGGATCGCGACGTCGTGCAGCGAGGCGAGCCCGTGGTCCGGGCCGAGGTGGACCGGGCTGCCGCCGAGCGCGCACAGGGTCGCCTCATGGGCCCGGAAGGCGGGCTCGGGCCCGCTGTAGAGCACGGTGGTCTCCGGCAGCCCGATGGTGTCGGGGGTGGCCAGCAGCGCGCCGTCCAGGCTCTGCGCGCCGTACCGGTACGCGGCCTCGGCGACGTCGGCGGCGTCCCGGGAGGTGCCGGAGGTGACGTCGACCAGGACCCGGCCGCGCAGGGCGTCGCCCGCGGCGTCCAGGACCTGGTGCACCGCGCCGTGGTCGTGGAGGCAGAGCACCACGAGGGGCGCGGCCGCCACCGCCTCGGCGGGGGTGGCGGCCCGCCGGGCGCCCCGGGCGGCCGGGCCGTCGGCGCGGGCGGCGGTGCGGTTCCAGACGGTGGTGGGGTGGCCGGCGGCCAGGAAGGCGTCGGCGAGGGCCGTGCCCATCAGGCCGAGGCCGAGCACGGCGACGGGCGCGGGCGCGGGCGCGGCGGGCGAAGCGGCGGCGACGGGCGCGGGCGTGGGGGTGGCGGGCGAAGCGGCGGCGACGGGCGCGGGGGCCTGCTGCGCGGTCATGGAATCTCCCTCTGGTGGTCGGGGACGGTGCGGAGCTCGGTCGGGCGGGTGCGGCGCGGTTCGTTCAGCAGGCGCACCATCGGCTCCTCGACGGCGAGGTGCAGCAGCCAGGCGGCCGCCAGCGATCCGGCGGCGAGGAGGACGGTGAAGAGCAGCGGGCGGAGCCCGTCGGCGGTGCCGTACGGGTCGAGCAGGGCGTCGCCGTGCTCGATCACCAGCAGGTGGGTCAGGTACAGCGTCATGGACAGCGCCCCCAGCCGCTCGGCGACCGGGTGCGCGAGCCAGGACGGCCGGCCGAGCCGGTCGGCGTTGGCGGTCCCCGCGATCAGCGCCGCCAGCGGCAGCACGGTGATCGCTGCGATGCCGAACATCAGCGGGGCGAGGTGGTCGAGCGGGTAGAGCAGCGCGAACGCGAGCGCGCCGTGCCAGGGCCGGACCCGGTCGAGCCGCCCCTCCTGGACCAGCCGGGCCAGGACCACGCCCAGCAGGAACTCCGGCATCCGGGCCGGCGGGAAGGTGTAACCGAACCAGATCTGACGCTGGGTCACGCCGAGGCCGAACGCCGGCCCGTCGAGCAGCGGCCGTGCGGCCGTGGCCAGCAACGGGACCAGCACGACGGCCGCGACGGCCGCCGCGGCCCAGTGCCAGAGCCGCTCCGGGCGGATCGCGGCCGCGCGCCGGGCGACGAGCGGGAACAGGAGGTAGAAGGCCAGGTCGCAGCAGAGCGACCAGGACACCCCGTTCACCCCGGGGTCGAGCAGGTCGAAGCCGGGGGACCAGGTCTGGACGAGCAGCGCGTTGGGCAGCCAGGCGTGCAGCGGCACGGCCTGCCCGGCAGCGGCCAGCAGCAGCACGCCGAGGGCGAGGGTCACCAGGTGGCTGGGCAGGATCCGGGCCACCCGGCGGCGCCAGAACACTCGGACGGACTGCCCGGGGCGCCAGGCCCAGGCCAGCAGGAAGCCGCTGAGCAGGAAGAAGAACGTCACCGCGGCGAAGCCCAGGCGGAGCAGGACGGCGTTCTCGCCGTGGCCGTGCGTCCAGATCAGGCTGGAGTGCTGGGCGACCACGGCGGCTGCCGCGACGAAGCGCAGACCGGTGAGCGAGGGCAGCCGGGTCGTTCGGCCGAGTGCCAAGAGCGTTCCCGAGGTGTCGGTGCGGGTGGGGGAAGGCCCGGTGATCGTAACCGAACTCGACCGATGGGAAGTGATGGTGACGTCAGCTCACCAGGGAATGGCGGATTGGATGTTCTGAATACTGTCCAATGGATGCTCTGCATACTTTCCAAGCGGCAATGTTGACTGCGGGTCAGATCTGATAGAGATCGGCGTACCCGGCTAGGGTGCGTGCGCGATTGTCCGCCGTCGCGCCGCCCCTGCCGCCCCGCCCGATCCAGGACCGGAGACCCCCGTGGCCGACAATGACACCCTGCGCCAGTACCTGAAGCGCGTGGTCGCCGACGCCGTCGACACCCGGGAACGGCTGCGGGCCCTGGAGGAGCGGCAGTCCGAGCCGGTCGCGATCATCGGCACCGCCTGCCGCTACCCTGGCGGCGCGGACACCCCCGAGCGCCTCTGGCGGCTGGTCGACGACGGCGTCGACGCGGTCGCCGGACTTCCGTCGAACAGGGGCTGGCCGCTCGACTCCCTGTTCCACCCCGACCCCGACGTGGTCGGCACCAGCTACGTCGAACAGGGCGGATTCCTCTACGACGCCGATCAGTTCGACGCCGAATTCTTCGGAATGTCCCCGCGCGAGGCCGTCGGTACCGACCCCCAGCAGCGCATCCTGCTGGAAATCGCCTGGGAAGCCTGCGAAAGCGCCGGCATCCCGCCCGAGGACCTCCGCGGCAGCCGCACCGGGGTCTTCGCGGGAGTGATGTACAACGACTACGGCAGCCGCCCGCACCTGCCCCGCGAGGACTTCGAGGGCTACCTCTTCAGCGGCAGCTCCCCCGGCATCCTCTCCGGCCGACTCGCCTACACCTACGGCCTGGAGGGCCCCGCCGTCAGCGTGGACACCGCCTGCTCCTCCTCGCTGGTCGCGCTCCACCTGGCCTGCTCGGCGCTGCGCCGCGGCGAGTGCGACCTCGCGCTGGCCGGCGGGGTGACCGTGATGTCCACCCCCGTCGCCTTCCTCGGCTTCTCGCGCCAGCGCGCGCTCTCGCCGGACGGCCGCTGCAAGGCCTTCTCGGCGGCCGCCGACGGCGTCGGCTGGGGCGAGGGCGCCGGACTGCTGATGCTCGCCCGGCTCTCCGACGCACGCCGGGACGGCAGACGGGTGCTCGCCGTGGTCCGCGGCTCGGCCGTCAACCAGGACGGCGCCTCCAACGGCCTCACCGCGCCCAACGGCCCGGCCCAGGAACGGGTGATCCGCGCCGCCCTGGCGGACGCCCGGCTGACCGCCGAGGACGTCGACGCGGTCGAGGCCCACGGCACCGGGACGGCACTCGGTGACCCGATCGAGGCCCGGGCGCTGCTGCGCACCTACGGCCGGCGGTCGCCGGAGCGGCCGGTCCGGCTGGGCTCGCTCAAGTCCAACCTCGGGCACACCCAGGCGGCCGCCGGGGTCGGCGGGGTGATCAAGATGGTGGAGGCGCTGCGGCACGGGCGGCTGCCCGCGACCCTGCACGCCGAACCGCCCTCCCCGCACGTCGACTGGGCGTCGGGAGCGGTCGAGCTGCTCACCGCGGCCCGCGACTGGCCGCGGGGCGAACGGCCGCGCCGGGCGGCGGTCTCCTCCTTCGGGCTCGGCGGGACCAACGCGCACGTGATCCTGGAGGAGGCGGCGGCGGAGGAGCCTGCGGCGCCCGTGGTCGGGCTGCCGGTGGTGCCGTGGGTGCTCTCCGCGCGCTCCGCCCCGGCGCTGGCGGCGCGGGCGTGCGACCTGCTGGCGCTGGTCGGCGGCCCGGGAACGGCCCCGGACCACCGGGACGTCGCCCGGGCACTGGCCGTCACCCGGGCCGCGCTCCCGTACCGGGCCGCGGTGGTCGGCCGGACGGCGAAGGAACTCCGCGTCGCCCTGGGCGAGTTGGCCGACCGCCTCGCGACGGACGGCGCCCGCCGGGTGGCCGGGGACGTGCGGACGGCCTTCCACTGCCCGGGCGGCGAGGGCCCCGGGCGGGCCGCGGTGGCCGAACTCCGCTCCGCCTTCCCGGTGTTCGCCGCGGCGTACGAGGAGTCGGCCGCCGCCGAGGTGCCGGACGGTTTCGCCGTGCAGGTGGCGCTCCACCGGCTCTACACCGCCTGGGGGTTGAGCCCCGCGGTGCTGACCGGTGCCGGTGACGGTCTGGTGGTCGCGGCGCACCTGGCCGGGGTGCTCACGGTGCCGGACGCCGTTGCCCTGCTCGCCGCGCGGGAGCGGCTGCGGCGGGGCGGCGCCGACCCGGCGGCCCGGGTGGAGTTCCGCCGGGCGGTGGCGGCGCTGGCCGTCGAGCCGCCCCGGACGCCCCTGCTGTCGGCCGCGACCGGCCGCGCGGAACCGTTCGCGCACTGGGCCGACCCGGACGCCTGGACGGCCGACAACGGCGAACTGCCGGCGGACGTGGGCGCCGTCCTGGTGCTGGGCGCGGCGGCGGGCGGGGAGAGCCGCGCGGTGCCCGCGCTGGCGCCCGGCGAGGCGGCTCCGTGCGCCGCCGTCCGGGGACTGGCCCGGCTGTCCGTGCTCGGGGCGGCCGTCGACTGGTCCGCGTTCTTCGCCGGGAGCGGCACCCGGCACGTCGAGCTGCCGGCCTACCCCTTCCAGCGCGAACGGCACTGGCTGGAGCCGACCACCCGCGCCGACTCCCCGGGCCCGTCCGCGTCGCCGTCCGCGCCGATGCCGCACGGCGCTCCGACGGCGCCCGGGGCGCTCGCCCGGCGCCTCGCCGAACTCCCCGCCGGGGAGCGGCACGCCCACCTGCTCGACGTGGTGCGCGCCGAGGCGGCCGCCGTGCTGCGGATCACCGACCCGGCGGCGATCGAGGCCGGCCGTCCGTTCCGGGAGTTGGGTTTCGACTCGCTGACCGCCGTCCAGCTGCGCAACCGCCTGGCGGCGCTCGCCGGGATCGACCTGCCGGTCACCGTGCTGTTCAACCACCCGACCCCGGACGCCGTCGCCGGCCTGCTGCTCGACCGGACGGCCACCGCGGAGCGCCCGGACGTGCTGGCCGAAGTCGCCCGCCTGGAAGCCGCGTTGGCGGCCCTGCCGGCCGACGACCCCGCGCTGTCCGCCGCCACCGCCCGGCTGCGGCAGCTGCTCGACCGCCACGGCCGGCTGGAGGCCGCCACCAAGGACGAGCTGTTCGACCTGATCGACAACGAGCTCGGCCGGGCCCGGACCTGACCGTCCGTCCGCCCGTACGCCGAGAGAGGAAGCCAAGCATGTCGGACGACGAGAAGCTCGTCGACTACCTCAGGCGGGCCACCGCCGAACTGCGCAGCGCGCACCGGAGGGTGGCCGAACTGGAGCAGGCCCGGCAGGAGTCGACGGAACCGGTGGCCGTCATCGGCATGGCCTGCCGCTTCCCGGGCGGGATCGGCTCGCCCGAGGACCTGTGGCGACTGGTGCTGGACGGCGGGGACGCCGTCACGCCGTTCCCCGCCGACCGCGGCTGGGACCTCGACGCCCTCTACGACCCCGACCCCGCGGCGCCCGGCACCTCGTACGCCCGCGAGGGCGGGTTCGTGGACACCGCCACCCGGTTCGACGCCGCGTTCTTCGGCATCTCCCCGCGCGAGGCCATGGCGATGGACCCGCAGCAGCGGCTCCTGCTGGAGACCGCCTGGGAGGTGTTCGAGCACGCGGGTATCGACCCGACGCCGCTGCGCGGTGCCGGGGTCGGGGTGTTCGCCGGAGTCTCCGAGCAGTCCTACCTCGGCCCGGACACCCCGGCGGAGTACGAGGGGTACCTGCTGACCGGCCGGCTGGGCGCCGTCGCCACCGGCCGGATCGCGTACACCTTCGGCTTCGAGGGCCCGGCCGTCACGGTCGACACCGCCTGCTCCTCCTCGCTGGTGGCGCTGCACCTGGCGGTGCGCTCGCTGCGCGGCGGCGAGTCGGCGCTGGCGCTGGCCGGCGGGGTGACGGTGCTGGGCTCCCCGCTGGGCTTCGTCGACTTCGCGCGGCAGCGCGGCCTGTCCCCGGACGGCCGCTGCAAGTCCTTCGCGGCCTCGGCGGACGGCACCGGCTGGGCCGAGGGCGTCGGGCTGGTCCTGCTGGAACGGCTCTCCGACGCCCGTCGGCACGGCCACCGGGTGCTCGCGGTGGTGCGGGGCTCGGCACTCAACCAGGACGGTGCCTCCAACGGGCTGGCCGCGCCGAACGGCCTCGCCCAGGAGCGGGTGATCCGCCGGGCCCTGGCCGAGGCCGGACTCACCCCGGCCGAGGTGGACGCGGTGGAGGGCCACGGCACCGGGACGAGGCTGGGCGACCCGATCGAGGCACAGGCCCTGCTGGACGTCTACGGCCCGGGCCGTCCGGCCGAACGGCCGCTCTGGCTGGGCTCGTTCAAGTCCAACATCGGGCACGCGGCCGCCGCCGCCGGGATCGGTGGCGTGATCAAGACAGTCCAGGCGCTCCGGTACGGCGTGCTGCCCAGGACCCTGCACGTGGACGAGCCCACGCGACTGGTCGACTGGGCCGGGGTGCGGGTGCTCACCGAGCAGCAGCCCTGGCCGCGCACCGGAGCGCCGCGCCGGGCCGCCGTGTCGGGCTTCGGGGTCGGCGGGACCAACGCCCACCTCGTGCTGGAGCAGGCACCGGAGCCCGAACCGGAGCCCGAGCCGGCGGCCGGGGAGCCGGCCGGGGAGGAACCGCTGCCCGCCGTACCGTGGCTGCTGTCGGCCGCCACCGGGCCGGCCCTGCGCGCCTGGGCGGCGCGGCTGCTGGAGCACCTGGAGGCGCACCCCGAGGTCTCGCCCCGGGACGTCGCCGAGACCCTCGCCACCGGCCGGGCCGCGCTCAAGCACCGCGCCGCACTGGTCGGTCCCGACCAGGACTCCCTGCTGCAGCGGCTGCGGGCGTTCGACGCGGCGGACGGCGTCGCCGTGCGGCCGGGTCGGACGGCCTTCCTGTTCACCGGGCACGGCGCGCAGCGCCCGCGGATGGGACGCGGCCTGTACGACGCGTTCCCGGCCTTCGCGGCGGCCTTCGACGAGGCCTGCGCCCAACTGGACCGGTACCTGGAGGTACCGCTCGGCGCGGTGCTCTCCGGTGCGGGCGCGCTGGACCGCTTCGGGTACTCGCAGGCGGCGGTGTTCGCCTTCGAGGTGGCGCTGTTCCGGCTGCTGGAGTCGTTCGGGGTGCGGCCGGACGTGGTGGCCGGCCACTCGGTCGGCGAGCTGGCGGCGGCGCACGTCGCGGGCGTCCTCTCGCTGCCGGACGCGGCCGCCGTGCTGTCCGCCCGGGGCCGGCTGGTCGAGGCGCTGCCCGCGGGCGGGGCGATGGTGGCGCTGGAGGCGACGGAGGCGGAGGTGCTCCCCCTGCTCGCACGGTACGACGGGCGGGTGTCAGTGGCCGCGGTGAACGGCCCGTCCGCCGTGGTGGTGTCGGGCCCCGCCGAGGAGGTGGGTGCGCTCGGCGCCGAACTGGAGGGCCGGGGCCGCCGGGTCCGGCGCCTGGCGATCCGCTCGGCCGCCCACTCGGCCGCGCTGGACGGGACGCTCGAGGAGTTCCGGCGGGCGGTGGCCGGAGTGCGGCTGGGCGCGCCGACGCTGCCGCTGGTGTCGACCCTGACCGGGCGGTTCGCCACCGCCGGGGAGCTGTGCTCCCCGGACCACTGGACGGCCCAACTGCGCCGACCGGTCCGCTTCCTGGACGCGGTCCGCACCCTCGCCGCCCACGGGGTGGTGGCCACGCTGGAGGTCGGCCCCGACGCGGTGCTGTCGCCCCTGGTGGGCGGCTGCCTGGAGGAGGGCACGGCGGTGACGGCGGTGGCCGCCGTACGGGCGGGCGCGGCCGAGGCGCCGGGACTGGTCGCGGCGTTGGGGGAGCTGTGGGCGGCCGGGGTGCCGGTGGACTGGCGTGCCCTGCTGGGGCCGCGCCGCTCGGGGCCGGTGGAGCTGCCGACCTACCCGTTCGAGCGGGAACGGTACTGGCTGACCTCCCGTCCGGCGGCCACCGCCGGGCCGGGCGGCCGACCGCTGGCGCACCCGCTGCTGGCGGCCGTCCACGAGGTGGCCGGGCACGGCGGGCTGCTGTTCGCCGGGCGGCTGCCGGAGCCGTCCCCGGCCGCACTGGTCGAGCTGGCCCTCCGGGCGGGCACCGAGGCCGGCTGTGCGGTGCTCGACGAACTGCTGGTGGGGAATGCGGCCGAGCTGCCCGAAGTCGGCTCGCTGGAGGTCCAGTTGGCGCTGGCCGCGCCGGACGCGGACGGACGCCGTCCGTTCACCGTGCACACCCGCGCGGGGGAGGACGGGGCCTGGACGCCGGCCGCCACGGGTGCGCTCAGTCGGGGTGGCCAGCGTCCGGTGGGGCCGGTGGCCGAGGGCGGGGCGTGGCCGCCGTCGGGCGCGGAGGCCGTCGCGCCGGGGGCCGTCGAGCCGGAGGTCCCGGGGGTGACGGCGCGGTGGCGCCGCGGCGAGGAGCTGTTCGTCGAGGCGGCCCTGACGGACGAGCGTGTGACGGACGAGCGCCTGACGGACGAGCGCGCGGCCGAGGGCTGGGGCCTGCACCCGGAGCTGCTGGAGCGGGTGGTCCGCTGCGCCGGGCCGGGGACCGCCGTCGAGTGGCGCGGCGTCCGGCTGTACGCCGTCGGTGCCACCCGGGTCCGGGCCCGGATCACGCCCGGGCCGGCGGGCCCGGGGCTGTACCTCGCCGATCCGAGCGGCCGTCCGGTCGCCTCGGTGGACGCGGTGACCGTGCGTCCGGCCGCCGAGCGTCCGACGGCCGAGCGTCCGACGGCCGAGCGTCCGGCCGCCGAGCGGGCGGCCGCGGCGGCGCGGGCCCGTGCGAACGACGGACTGTTCCACCTCGACTGGGTGCCGGTCACCCTGCCGACGGCCGTACCGCCGGTCCGGTGGGCGGTGCTCACGGACGGCCCGGACGGCCCGGATGGAGGGGACGACGCGGCGCCGGTTCCGCCCCTCGGGCGGCGCTTCGGCGACCTCGGGGCGGTGCTGGCCGCCGTCGGGGAGTACCAGGCGGTGCTGGCGCCGCTGTCCCCGGCGCCGGGTCGCAACGTCCCCGTCAGTGTGCACGAACTGGCCGTCCGGGCCCTGGAGTTGGCGCAGCGCTGGCTCGCGGACGAGCGGACCGCCGACCGGCCGCTGGTGGTGGCGACCCGGGGCGCCGTGGCCGGGGCGGGTGATCCGGCGGCGGCCGCCGTGTGGGGTCTGCTGCGCTCGGCCCAGTCCGAGGCCCCCGACCGGATCCTGCTGGTCGACCTGGACCACGACCCGGCCTCGCTCGCCGCCCTCCCCGCCCTGCTCGCCTCCGGGGAGCCCCAGGCCGCGCTGCGTGCCGGCCGCGCCCTGGTGCCCCGACTGGCCCGGGCCGTGGCGCCGCCCGGCCCGGTGGCCGCCGACGGCTCGCCCTGGCGCCGCGACGGCACCGTGCTGATCACCGGCGGTGTCGGTGCGCTCGGCGCGGTGTTCGCCCGTCACCTGGTGCGCCGGCACGGCGTGTCGCACCTGCTCCTCACCGGTCGGCGCGGGCAGGCGACCCCCGGCGCGGACCGGCTGCGGGCCGAGCTGACCGCCCTCGGCGCGCAGGTCGAGGTCGCCGCCTGCGACGTGGCCGACCGGGCCGCGCTCGCCGCCCTGCTGGCGGCCGTCTCGGCCGAGCGACCGCTCACCGCGGTGCTGCACGCCGCCGGGGTGCTGGACGACGGGATGCTCGCCGCCCTGACACCCGAGCGGCTGGCGGCGGTGCTGCGGCCCAAGGTCGACGCGGCCTGGCACCTGCACGAGCTCACGCTCCGGCACGAGTTGTCCGCCTTCGTGCTGTTCTCCTCGGTCGCCGGGATCGTCGGTGGCCCGGGGCAGGCGAACTACGCCGCCGCCAACACCTTCCTGGACGCACTGGCCGAGCACCGCGCCGCACTCGGCCTGCCCGCCACCGCGCTCGCCTGGGGGCTCTGGCGGGACGAGGGCGGCATGGCCGGGCACCTGGGCGAGGCGGACCTGCGCCGGATCGCCCGGGGCGGGCTGCGCCCGGTCACCGCCGAGGACGGCCCGCACCTGCTGGACGCCGCGCTCGGCGGGCGGCGGGCCGCCGTCGTGGCGACCCCGCTGGACCTACGGGCGCTGCGGCAGCGGCCCGCCGAGGTCCCGCTGGTGTTCACCGGTCTCACGCCCCTGCCGCCCCGCCCGCGGGCCGGGACGGGCGAGGCGGAGGCCGGGAGCTTCGCCCGACGGATCGGCGCACTGCCGCCACGGGAGCGCCGGGAGCTGGCCGTCGACCTGGTGCGTCGCGAGGCCGCCCGGACGCTCGGCCACCTCGACGCGGGCGGCGTCGGCGCCGAGGACGCCTTCCCCTCCCTCGGTTTCGACTCCCTCGGCGCCGTCCAACTGCGCAACCGGCTCGACGCGCTCACCGGCCTGCGGCTGGCGGCCGGGGCGGTCTTCGCCCACCCGACCCCGGCCGAGCTGGCCGACCACCTGCTGGAGACGCTCGCAGTGACCGGTGCCCTCCCCACCACCGGCGCCGCCGGTTCCCCCGCCACGGCGAGCACCCGTTCCACCGCCGGCCCCCGCTCCACCGCCGGTCTCCGCTCCGCCCCCGACGGGGACTTCGCGGCCGACATCCGGCTCGACGACGACATCCGCCCGGCCGCCGAGGTCGTCCCGGTCGCGGTCGAGCCCGGGGAGGTGCTGCTGACCGGGGCGACCGGCTTCCTCGGCGCCTTCCTGCTGCGCGACCTGATGCGCACGACCAAGGCCACCGTCCACTGCCTGGTGCGGGCCGCCGACCACACCGCCGCGACGGCACGGCTGCGCGAGCGGCTCCGCTGGTACCGGGTGTGGGACGAGATCGACCAGGACCGGTTGGTGGTCGTGGTCGGCGACCTCGGGCAGCCCCGGCTCGGTCTGACCGAGCTGGAGTTCGACCGGCTGGCCCGGATCGTCGACGTGGTCCACCACGCCGGGGCCGCGGTCAACTGGCTGCGTTCCTACGCCGAACTCCGGTCCACCAACGTGGCCGGCACCCAGGAAGTACTGCGGCTGGCCGCCCGGCACCGCACGGTGCCGGTGCACCACATCTCCTCCACCGGGGTGTTCACCCCGGCCGCCGCGGGCGAGGGCCCGCGGACCGTCACCGCCCCCACCGGCCCGCCGGAGGCGCTGGCCCACGGCTACGCGCAGAGCAAGTGGGTCGCCGAGCGGGTGGTGGGGATCGCCCGGGAGCGCGGACTGCCGGTGACGGTGTACCGGCCGGACGTGATCTGCGGGGACCAGCACCACGGGGCCTGCCAGACCCGGGACTTCGTCTGGCTTAGCCTCAAGGGCCTGGTCCAGGCCGGGGCCGTCCCGGCCGGGCTCGCGGACGAGGGCCTGGGTGCCGTCCACATGACCCCGGTCGACTACGTCAGCGCCGCGATCACCGCGCTGGCGGGGCAGCCGGAGAGCGCCGGCGGCACCTTCCACCTGCAGAACACCGGCACCGAGGGGTACGGCGAACTCATCGGATACCTCAGGGAGTTGGGCTACCCGCTGCCCGAGGTGGCGGGGGAGGAGTGGCGCCGGACGGTGTTGGCCGACCCGGGCAATGCGCTCACCCCGTTGCTCGACGAGTTCGAGCGGCTCTCCGTCCACCAGGGCGTCCACCGGCTGATGGACGTGACCGCCACCGACCGGGCGCTCGCCGGCACCGGGATCGACCGGCCGACGGTCGAACTGGCGCTGTTCCGGCGCTACGTGGACTTCTTCGTCCGGACCGGCTGGCTGCCGTCGCCCCCGGCCGCCCCGGGGGCCGCCCCCACCGCCTGACGGCGCCACCGGGTGACCCGGCCACCGCCTGACCTGGCCACCGCCTGACCGCGCCGCCGCTCGACCGCCCGACCGCGCCTCGCCCCGACCAGGAGGACGACCATGCATCTGGAGATCACCCCGATCGACGCGCTGCGCCGCGCGGCCCGGCGGCCCGGAGCCGGCCCGGCCCTGCACTACGAGGAAACCGTCATCGGCTACCCCGAACTGCTGGACCGGGCCGGGCGGCTGGCCGAGGTGCTGGCCGAGGGCGGGGTGACGGCCCGCTGCCAGGTCGCCTACCTGGGGCTGAACAGCCCGACCCTGCTGCTGACGTACCTCGCCTGCAGCTGGCTGGGCGCCGCCTTCGTCCCGGTCGGCCACCGGCTCGGCGCCGCCGAGGTGGCCGAACTGCTACGGGACTGCGAGGCGCACACCGTCCTGGCCGAACCCGGGCACGCCCCGCTGGTCGACCCGGGGTTCGGGGCGCGGCTGCTGCTCGTGGACGACGACCCGGCCGTCCCGCCCACCGGCCCGCCGGGCCCGCGCTGGACACCGCTCGGGCCCGCGCTGGCCGCCGCCGCGCAGCCGCCGCGCGAGCCCGCGCCGCTGGACGCCGAGGACCTCACCGTCCTGCTGTACACCTCGGGCACCACCGGCCGGCCCAAGGGCGTCCGGCTCACCCACGGCAACATCTGGTGGAACGCCGCCAACGTCGACGCCGCGATGGCCACCCGCGAGGACGACGTCAACCTGGTGGTCACCCCGCTCTCGCACATCGGCGGGCTCAACTGCTTCACCCTGCGCAACCTCGGCCACGGCGGCACCACCGTGCTCCGCCGCCGGTTCGACCCCGAGCGGACCCTGCGGGACCTGGTCGAGCTGAGGGTCGACACCTTCTTCGCCGTCCCCTCGATGTACGCCCTGCTCGCCCGCCAGACCGGCTTCGCCGACGCCGACCTGTCCGCGCTGCGCGGGGCCGTGGTGGCCGGCGCGCCGGTGCCGGCCGGACTGGTGCGCGACTACGCGGCCCGCGGGGTGATGCTGCAACAGGCCTGGGGACTCACCGAGACCGCCTGCTTCGCCAGCTACCTGCCGGCGGAGCTCACCGTCGCCAAGGCCGGGTCGGCGGGCCGGGCGATGCCGTTCACCGAACTGCGGATCGTCGACCCGGAGACCGGGACGGAGGTGGACGGCCCGGACCGCCCGGGCGAGGTGTGGGTGCGCGGGCGGCACGTCTCGCCCGGCTACTGGCGCGGCGAGGAGACCCTCCGGGACGCCGACGGCTGGTTCCGCAGCGGCGACCTCGGCCGACTGGACGCCGACGGCTGCCTGTACCTGGTCGACCGGCTGAAGAACGTGATCATCCAGAACGGCGAGAAGGTCTACCCCGCCGAGGTCGAACGGGTGCTGGCCGACTGCCCCGGTCTGCGTGAGGTCGCCGTCGTCGGGGTGCCGCACCGGGAATGGGGCGAGACCGTGGTGGCGGTGGCCGCCGCCGAGCCGGGCAGCGCCCCGACCCTGGAGACGGTCCGGGAGTTCGGCGCCACCCGGCTGGCGGTCCACAAGCTCCCGGTCCGGCTGCACCTGCTGGCCGAACTCCCGCGCAACGGCGCCGGGAAGGCCGACCCGGCCGCCCTGCGCGAGCTGCTGTCCGCCACCGAGCCGGCCCTCCCGACCGTGCCGACGGGCCCGACCGGTGCGACCACCCCGAGCGGCCGGGACGGCCTGGCCGAGCTGGTCGCGGCCGCCACCGAGGCGGCGCTCGGCTTCCCGCCCGGCCGCCGGTACGGCGCCGCGAGCTTCGCCGAACTCGGCGTGGACTCCCTCCGGGCCGTCCTGCTGCGCGACCGGCTGGCGGCGGCGACCGGCCTGACCCTGCCGGTGACCCTGGTCTTCGACCACCCGACCCCGGCGGCCGTGGTCGCCCTGCTGCGCGCCCGCCTCGGCCCGGACACCGCGCCCGCCCCGGCGTCCGTCGGGTCGTCCGCCGCGCCGACCGCCCCGCCGACCGCCGAGGACGACCCGGTGGTGATCACCGGCATGGCCGTCCGGCTGCCCGGCGGCATCGCCGACCCCGAAGCCCTCTGGCGGCTGCTCACCGAGGAACGCGACACCGTCACCGACTTCCCCGAGGACCGCGGCTGGGACCTCGCGACGCTCGGCGACCCCGACCCCGAGGCCCCCGGCCGCTCCGACACCCGGCACGGCGGCTTCCTCCGCGACGCCGCGCTCTTCGATGCCGAGTTCTTCGGTATCTCGCCGCGCGAGGCCGCCGCCATGGACCCCCAGCAGCGCCTCCTGCTGGAGACCAGCTGGGAGGCCCTGGAGCGGGCCGGGATCGCCCCGTCCGCGCTGCACGGTCAGGACGTCGGCGTGTTCACCGGTGTGTTCGCCAACGGCTACACCGAACGCGTCCCGGTCTCCCGCACGGCGGACGGCTACCGGGTGACCGGCGGTGCGACCAGCATCGCCGCCGGCCGGGTCGCGTACGTCCTCGGCACCCACGGCCCGGCGGTGGCCGTGGACACCGCCTGCTCCTCCTCGCTGGTGGCCCTGCACCTGGCGCTGCGCTCGCTGCGCGCCGGGGAGTGCGCGACGGCCCTGGTCGGCGGCGTGACGGTGATGGCGACAGCGGACGCCTTCGTCGAGTTCTCCCGCCAGCGCGCCATCGCCCCCGACGGACGCTGCAAGCCCTTCGCCGAGGACGCCGACGGCACCGGCTGGGCCGAGGGCGCGGCCGTCCTCGTGCTGGAACGGCTCTCGGCCGCCCGCCGGGCCGGCCGTCGGCCGCTCGCCGTGGTGCGCGGCTCGGCCGTCAACCAGGACGGCGCCTCCAACGGGCTGACCGCCCCCAACGGACCGGCTCAGCAGCGGGTGATCCGTCGGGCCCTGGCCGACGCCGGGCTCGGCCCGGACGACATCGACGCGGTGGAGGCCCACGGCACCGGCACGGTGCTGGGCGACCCGATCGAGGCCCAGGCGCTGATCGCCGCGTACGGGGCGGGCCGCACCGAGCCGCTGCTGCTGGGCTCGGTGAAGGCCAACCTCGGCCACACCCAGGCCGCGGCCGGCGCCGTCGGCGTGGTCGCGACGGTGCTGGCGCTGCGGCACGGGCTGCTGCCGCGCAGCCTGCACGCCGAGCGGCCGACCGGACGGGTCGACTGGTCCGGCGGTGCGGTGCGGCTGCGCACCGAAGCGGTCCGCTGGCCCGAGCGGGGGCGGCCGCGCCGGGCCGCGGTCTCCTCCTTCGGGATCAGCGGGACCAACGCCCACGTGGTGCTGGAGCAGGCTCCCGACCTGCACGAGGCGCCGGAGCCCCATCGGGGCGCCAGACCGCACGAGGCCGTCGAACCGCACGAGGCCCTCACCGCAGGGGAGTCGGCTCCGCCGCTGGTGCTGTCCGCGCGGAGCCCGGCGGCGCTGGCCGCCCAGGCCGGGCGGCTGGCCGAGTGCCTGGAGGCCGGGGTCCGGCCGCAGGACGCGGCGCTGTCCCTGCTCGCCGGGCGGTCGCTGTTCGAGCACCGGGCCGTCGTGATCGCGGCCGAGCCGACGGCCGTCCGGGCGGCGCTGCACGCCCTCGCCGACGGCCGGACCGCGCCCGGGCTGGTCACCGGGCCGGCGCCGGTCGACCGGGCGGACCGGGAGGTGGTCCTGGTCTTCCCCGGCCAGGGCGCCCAATGGGCCGGAATGGGACGGGAGTTGTGGCAGGGCGAAGCCGTCTTCGCGGAGCGGATGGCCGCCTGCGAGCGGGCCCTCGCCCCGCACGTCGACTGGTCGCTGACCGAGGTCGTGCACGGCGCGCCCGGCGCGCCGCCGCTGGACCGGGTGGACGTGGCCCAGCCGGTCTCCTTCGCGGTGATGGTCTCGCTCGCGGCCCTCTGGCAGGCCTACGGCGTCCGCCCGGCCGCCGTGCTCGGGCACTCCCAGGGCGAGATCGCGGCGGCCTGCGTGGCCGGGGCGCTCACCCTGGCGGACGCCGCCCGGACGGTGGCGCTGCGCAGCCGGGCCATCGGCGAGCGGATCGCGGGCAGCGGCGGCATGCTCTCCGTGCCGCTGCCCGAGCCACGGGTGCGGGACTGGATCCGCGCCTGCGGCGAGGGCGTCGAGATCGCCGCCCTGAACGGGCCGGAGCGCACCGTGGTCGGCGGCGGAACGGCGGCGCTCAGCGCGTTCCACGGCGAACTGGCGCGGCGCGGGATCGACGTACGGATGATCCCGGTGGACTACGCCTCGCACACCGCCCGGGTGGCGGAGCTGGAGCCCGAACTGCTCCGGCTCCTGGACGGCGTCCGGGCGTCGGCCCCCACCGTGCCCTGGTACTCGACGGTCGACGGCGGCTGGATCACCGGCCCGACCGGGCCGGACTACTGGTACCGCAACCTGCGCCACCCGGTGCGCTTCGAACCGGCGGTCCGGGCCCTGGCGGCCGAGGGCTGCACGGCCTTCGTCGAGGTCGGCGCCCACCCGGTGCTGGGCACGGCGATCGAGGCGACCCTGGCCGACGCCGGGGCGGCCCCGGCGGCCCTGGTCTGCGGGACGCTGAGCCGCGACGAGGGCGGCCGGGAGCGGTTCGCCCGTTCGCTCGCGGAGGCCTTCGTCCGGGGCGTCCCGGTCGACTGGACGCCGCTGCTCCCGCCCGGCGCGCGCCGGGTCGACCTGCCGACCTACCCGTTCCGGGGGCGGCGGTACTGGCCGGAGGCGCCGCAGACCCCCGGCAGCGGTGCGGCACTGCTCGAGGTCGCCTGGCAGGAGCTACCCGCCCGGGGCGCGACGCCGGTCGCCGTGACGCCGGTCGCCGGCCTGGTGGCGCCCCCGGACGGGTCGGACTGGCCGCTGCTCCTGCCCGAGGACGCTGGGGACGCTGGGGACGCTGGGGACGCCGGGGAGTCCGAGGACGCCGGGGACGCCGACGAGGCGCCCGGTGCCGAGGAGGCCGAGCGGCTCCGGCGCTCGACCGCCCGGGTGCTGACAGCCGTACAGGCCTTCCTCGCCGAGCCCCGGTACGAGGACCGCCGACTGGTCGTCGCCACCCGCCGCGCCGTCGCCACCGCGCCGGGCGAAGCGGTGGACCCGGTCCAGGCCGCGCTGTGGGGCCTGGTCCGCTCGGCACAGACCGAGCACCCCGGACGCCTGCTGCTCGCCGACCTCGACCTGCCCGCCGACGCGAGCCCCGAGGAGCACGCCCGGGCGGTCACCGCCGTCCTGGGCGCGGCGCTGGCGGCGGACGAGCCGCAGGTCGCCCGCCGGGGCCCGGCCCTCCGGGTGCCCCGACTCGTCCCGGCGACCCCGGAGAGCGTGGCGGGGGAGGCCCCGGTACCGGACCCCGCCGGTACCGCGCTGATCACCGGCGGCACCGGGCTGCTGGGCCGGCTGATCGCCCGCCACCTGGTCACCCGGCACGGGCTGCGCCGCGTCCTGCTCGCCTCCCGGCGCGGCGCGGACGCCCCCGGAGTCGCCGAACTCTGCGCCGAGCTGGCCGAGTCGGGCGCCCACGCGGAGGCCGTCCGCTGCGACGTCGCCGACCGCGAGCAGGTTCGGGCGCTGGTCGCCGCCGTCCCGGCCGAGGCGCCACTGACCGTGGTGGTGCACGCCGCCGGGGTGCTGGACGACGCCGTGCTCAGCACGCTCACCCCCGGGCGGCTGGAGACCGTGCTGCGCCCCAAGGCGGACGCGGCCCGCTGGCTGGACGAGGCCACCCGCGACCTCCCCGCGCCCGTCGCGCTGGTGCTCTGCTCCTCCGCCGCCGGCGTCCTGGGCACGGCCGGGCAGGCCGGGTACGCGGCGGCCAACGCCTACCTGGACGGCCTGGCGACCCGACGGCGGGCCGCCGGCCTGCCCACGGTGTCGCTGGCCTGGGGCTCCTGGGCAGCCGACACCGAGGGCGACGCCGAGAGCGGCGCAGGGGTCGACGGCGAGGCCGCGGGCGGCATGACGGCCGGTCTGGGCCGGGCGGACCGCGCCCGGCTGGCCCGGAGCGGCGTCCGGCCGCTGCGACCCGCCGAGGGGCTGAGGCTGTTCGACGCGGGGCTCGCCGACGGCCGTCCGGTGCTGGTGCCGCTCGCCCTGGACCCCGCCGCGCTCCGGCACCCCGTCCCCGCGATGCTCCGGGACCTCGCCGGGCCCGCCCCGTCCGCCCCGGCCCCCGCGCCGGGCGCCGCCGATCCGCACGCCGTCCGCCTGGTCGCCGCCGACCCGGCCGCCCTGCTCGACCTGGTCCGCTCGGCGGCGGCCGAGGTGCTCGGCGAGGACGAACTGGTCCCGGCCGACGAGCCCTTCGAGTACGCGGGCTTCGACTCCCTGATGGCGCTCGAACTGCGGGAACGACTGTCCAAGCTGACCGGCGCCAAGCTCCCCGCGACGCTGGTCTACGACCACCCGAACCCCGCCGCGGTCGCCGAGCAACTGGGTCGACTGCTGGGCTCCGTCCAGCACCAGCGGGAGGCGG
Source organism: Kitasatospora sp. NPDC089797 (assembly GCF_040684795.1). Lineage (NCBI taxonomy): Bacteria > Bacillati > Actinomycetota > Actinomycetes > Kitasatosporales > Streptomycetaceae > Kitasatospora > Kitasatospora sp. NPDC089797. Next base: position 110,777 of record NZ_JBFBGS010000001.1, read on the forward strand.
CCACCGCCCTCGACACCCTGGAACGCACCCTCGCCACCGTGGACGGACCGGCCCGCGCGGAGCTCACCACGCGGCTGCGCACCCTGCTCCGACAGCTGGAACCGGCGGCCGGGGCCCCCACGGCTCCGGAGCCCCCGGTCGGGACCACGGACCTGGCCGGGGCCGACGACGACGAACTGCTCCGCTTCATCGACACCCAGTTCTGACCAACTCCCCGGAGAGGACCCCGATGGACACCACCGCACTGGCCGAACCCTTCCTCCGCGCCCAGCTGGAGTCGCTGGGCCTGGCCGTCGAGTACGTCCGCGCCGAGGGCGACACCCTCTACCGGCGCAGTGAGGACGGCGGCGAACTCCCCGTGCTCGACCTGGTCGGCGGCTTCGGCGCGACGATCCTGGGCCACAACCACCCCGACCTCACCGCCCTGGCCCGGGAGTTGCTGGCGGCGCAGGTGCCAGTGCACGCGCAGTTCTCGCTGCACCCGTACGCCGAGACCGTCGCCCGCCGGCTCAACGACATCCTCCGCCGCGAGACCGGTGACCCGGGCCCGTACCACGCGGTCTTCGCCAACAGCGGCGCCGAGGCGATCGAGGCCGCCGTCAAACACGCCGAACTGGACCGCGGGCTGAAGGCGGCCGAACTGCTCGCCCGGATCGACGCCTCCCTCGCCGTGGCGCGGCAGGCCGCCCGCGAGGGCGCGCGGCTCTCCGAGACCGCCCAACGACTCGCCGGCGGTGGGGACTTCGAGGCCCTGGCCGCCGCCCTCGGCGCGGCCAACCGGGCCCGGGTCGAGGAACCGCCGGTGCTGCTCGCCCTGACCGGGGGCTTCCACGGCAAGCTGGTCGGCAGCGTCCAGCTGACCCACAACCCGGCCGTCCGGGAGCCGTTCCGCGGGCTGGCCACCCCGTGCCGCTTCGTCCCCGCCGAGGACCCGGCGGCCCTGGCCGCCGCGGTCGCGGCGGAGCGCCGGACCGTGCTCGGCCTCGCCGTCACCGCCGGGGTGGTTGACGTGGTGGAGCACGAACTGCCGCGCCTGTCCGCGCTGTTGCTGGAACCCGTCCAGGGCGAGGGCGGCGTCCGGCCGCTCACCGCCGGGTACCTGCGCGAGGTGCAGCGGATCTGCGCCGAGGCGGACTGCCCGATCGTGGTGGACGAGGTGCAGAGCGGGATGGGCCGCACCGGCAGCTTCCTGGCCGGTTCGGCCGTCGGGCTGCGCGGCGACTACTACGTGCTGGCCAAGAGCCTCGGCGGCGGCGTCGCCAAGGCGGCGGTGATGCTGGTCCACCACACGCGCCACCGGCCCGAGTTCGAGCTGCTGCACAGCTCCACCTTCGCCAAGGACGCCTTCTCCACCCTGATCGCCGCCCGCACCCTGGACCTGCTGGAGGCGGACGGCGGCGCCCTGTACCGGCGGGCCGCCGAGCGCGGCGAGCGGATCCTGGCCCGGCTGGCGGGGGTGCGGGACGACTTCAAGGACGTCGTCGTGGACGTGCGCGGCCGAGGGCTGATGATCGGTCTGGAACTGCGGGACCAGGCCGAGTCCGACTCCCCGGTGCTGCGCGAGCTGTCCCGGGCCGGCGTGCTGGGCTACGCCGCCGCCGGCTACCTGCTCAACCGGCACGCCCTGCGGGTCTTCCCGACCGCCAGCGCGGCCACCACCCTGCGGATCGAGCCGTCCGTCCGGATCACCGACACCCAGATCGACCAGGCCGAATCCGGCCTGCGGGCCCTGTGCGCGGTGCTCCGCGCCCAGGACGGCGAACGGTTCCTCGCCCGCTGACGGCGGCCCGTGCCGGGAGGCCGAGCCGCACCCCGCAATTCGGTCGGTCCACGGACTGGACGACCGGCCCGTCCAGCGGTTCGCTGATGCGGGAGGAGACGCGTCGGCGGTGCCGGCGCTCCGGGGCGTCGCGTGCCGCCCCCGCCTCCTCCGGGGCAGCCGACCGTGACCGACCGGGTCCGACCGGTGGTGGCGGCTGCCCGTCCGGCCCGTTCCCACCCGCGCCGCGGGGGTGGCGGTCGGCGGCTACGGGCAGCCGCGCGGTGGGAGGTGGCGGTGATGGACGACCCCGGGTTGTCCCACCGGGAACTGCTGATCCTGGCGGAGATCGAACACGGACTGCGCACCGAACCACGGCTGGACCGGGCGCTGCGCCGGATGCGGCGCGGGCCGCGCTGGCTGCTGGGCGGTCTGCTGCGCAGGGCGGTCCGGGTCCCGGTCTCGGCGTTCGCGGTCCTGGTGGCCCTGTCGGCAGGCCTGCTGTCAGTCTGCGCCGACGACCATCCGCCGGGCGTACTGGTCGTCTTCGGCCTGGTGTGGGCGCCGACCCTGCTGCTGGCGGTCGGGCGGCTGGTCGGCCACCGCAAGGGCTTCGTCGGGTGACCCCACTGGCTCCCGCCGCTGCTGAAAGGGATCTTTGAATTTGGTTCTGACCGGAGATCCGTGTAAGGAATTTGGGCGGTTGGAGGTGGGGTGTGCCAGCGTTGTTGCGGGCTCAGACCGCGGTGGGGGCAGCTGAGGAGCGGGTGAACGTCAGACTGGCGGGGCTCGGAAGGCGCCTGCTGATCTGGTGATGAGGGCACGGATTATCGCGTTGAGCTGGTCGGGGTTGCGAGTGGCGGCGATCGCTGCGAAGCCGGGTTGCCACCACAAGACCGTGGCGTTGGTAGCTTCACGGGTTCAATGAGCTCGGGCTGGAGGATCGGTCGGTCAGCGGCTGGCCCCGAAGGATCACCGAGACCGAGCGGTCTCGGATCATCGCGCTGGTGATGCAGGCCCCGCCGAGGTGGCTGGCCGTTCAGGCGGGCGGGGACCTGGCTGCGTCGGCCGGGGCCGGGGCGCCGAAGCGGACACTGGACGCACCGGCGGCCGAGGTCGGACGGATCGGGATCGGCATCGAGTGTTCCCGGGGGCGGCGGATCGCGGTTCAAGGCGGCTTGGCAAGGTCACCTTGTTCAGCCGAAGCTTCGATGTATTCGTGATGGGCCGCCCCGAACCCTCCAAAACACTCGGGCCTGCGAACTCATGTGATTACTGAGACGTTGAAACACCCCTGGCTCGGAGGGCGCTGCGGGGGCGTAGGATCGTGAATCCGTGACCTGACGCATTCCACTTGATCCATTGTTGCGGATGGTTTTCACATATCGAGCAGGTGAAAACCATCCGCAACAATTGATTAGCGGTTGTTAAAGGCGATCGCGTACAGCAAGCTGTTAGAGGTTGGCTGCCCTGCCGTCGCCCCATCGCTGATGTATGAGGTGTACCACCGATCCGTCCGGACGTCATGCCAGCTCACCGTCAGGCTGTAGAATCCAGACCTGACGCCGCCGTACCAGTCGTTGACGAGAAGGTACGACCCATCGCGGCCGTCCCAGGAGAAGCAACCTTTGATGGTTGAACCGGTGAAGATCTGCATGTCGCCAGTTCCACAGGCATGGGGCCCATGGACCTGGGCGAATGCCGAAGGTGCCAAAGTTAGACCGAGACTGAAAATGCCGGCCACGAGTGCCGCCAAAACCCTCTTTCGCCCCATACGCATGATGTCCGCCCTTTTGAGAGCATGACGGAGCACATTCTGCGTCCGTCGACTGCTGGCAATCTAAGCAATGCCTGGGATGTCAAGAAAAGGCCTTTTCCAGCCATCTGGACGCTGGAGCAGGATTCTCCGACTGCAGCGATTCGGTGCGCCGTGGCAGCGACCACCACACCCGGGACGAACCCGAGCAGCACATGGCGGCGTGCTACGGCATGGAGCAGGTCGTCGTCCAACTCGACCACGCCCCAGTTGATGAGGATTCGCGAAAAAACGGCTCTGCCCGGAGCTGCGTGAAATCGGTGGTCAAGCTCTGCACACCTTGATCTGTCTTACGCCTCAGAGAAGACGCAGCGGTGAACGACTTCGATGAGTTGATCAGCAAAGGTGCGGCTGCGTCGGCAGTGAGTGAGTTGCTACAGCCCCCGGTTTCCGCCACGAAGCTGGCCGAGGCCGAGCGTGAACTGGGCTTTCGTCTGCATCCCCTGCTCGCGGCGCTCTACCGGCGGGTTGGCAACGGTGGTTTCGGTCCCGCGGGCTTCCTGCTGCCGCTCTCCGGTGGACCGGACGCAAGCCGGGAGACCTCGGTCGTTCAGCGTTACTTGGACAGGATCCCTTCGAAGGGCTCGGACTCCTGGTGGGCGTGGCCCGAAGGGGTCGTGCCGGTGCCGACCAGGGGCTGCGCGATGTTCGCGTGCGTGGACTGTCGCACCGATGACGGAACGGTCCCGCTCTTCGAGCCCAACGCGATCAGCGGCCAGGACGTATCCAGCGGGTGGTTCGTCGACGCGGGCAGCCTCGCTGAGTGGATTGAGGTCTGGTTTGACAGTCACGGTTGGTACGAGGCGGACCCTGCCGACGCTGACTTCGACCTCGTGTCCTGGTCGGACTCTGCCTCGCGCCCGCAGGTGGCTTGGCCATGGTCGGGCGAGGATGCGGATCCGGAGGAGTTGGAACGAGGCCCGGCCGTACATGGCGCTTGAGGGTTTTAAAAGTTACGTGGAATCTGTCCGGGGTGATCATGTCTCCCCGGTGCAACCACGGACTTGGGAGATGGCTTGAGCGACACGACGGTGCTGACGGAGAAGTGGCCGGTGCTCGGCAGGCATGAGCAGGCGGCGACCTGGCTGACGATCTGGACGGATCTCGGACGTGCGCCCCGCACGATCGATGCCTATGCCCGTGGGCTGGCCGAGTACCTGGTGATGTGCGAGCGGGAGGACGTCGACCCGGTCACCGCGAACCGCGCCCACGTCGCCCTGTTCGTACGTGAGTTGACGTCGCGGCCGCACCGTCGGGGTGCGAACGTGGTGGCGATCGACTCGGGGTCGGGGCTGGCGAACGCCACGATCCAGCAGCGCCTGGTGCCTGTCCGCCTGTTCTACGACTTCCTCATGGAGGAGGGTCTGCGCGAGTCGAACCCGGTGGGCCGGGGCCGCTACACCCCTGGGCGCCAGCGGGGCGGGCAGCAGCGCGGGCTGGTGCCGCGGCTCACGAAGCTGCCGTGGATCCCCAGCGAACAGCAGTGGTTGGGGATCCTGCAGGTCGCGCGGGAGGAGCCGGTCCGCAACCGGGTGATGCTGGCCCTGGCCTACGATGCCGCGCTGCGGCGAGAAGAGCTGTGTTCACTGCGGACCGACGACCTCGATCCGGCCCACCGCACGCTGAGGGTGCGGGCGGAGACGACGAAGAACCGGCTGGAGCGAGTGGTGCCGTACTCGGCGTCGACCGGCGTACTGATGTCGGCCTACCTCGCCCACCGGGCCACGATCAGCCGGGCCAGGGGAACGCTGTTCCTGTCGGAGTCCCGGCGCAACCACGGACAGCCGCTGACCCTGTGGACCTGGTCGAAGGTGGTCCGCCGGATCGCCCTGGCGGCAAGGGTCCCGCAGTTCTCGACCCACACCACCCGGCACCTGTGTCTGACCGATCTGGCCCGGATGGGCTGGGAGTTGCACGCGATCGCGACCTTCGCCGGCCACCGCAACACCGATTCCACGCTCCAGTACATCCACCTGTCCGGCCGGGACCTGGCCGACAAGCTGGCCCGCGGCATGGAGCACATCCACGCCTGGCGAATACAGATGCTCACGTCCGCGGACGGCACGACGGCGGAGGTGTCGCGGTGACCGCACCACTGCCGGCCATCGCCGCCGAGGACGGGGCCGGACGCTGGTCCTGGCCGATCTCCCCGCCCCGCGACAACACCACGGTGGCAGTGCGACCCGGCGAGGCCAGAGCCGTGGCCGACCTGGGCCTGCGCAACCTGCGGCGACTGCAGTACCACGACCCGTCCGCGCCGGGCTGGCGCGTGATCGCGCGGCTGCTGGGTCCGCTGGAGGCGGTCAACGCCGCACTGGACTCCCCGCCCACCCCGCACCGCCGACGGGCCATGCTCGACGTGGTCGCGGTGCTGCTGACGCGGTGCGCGGAGACCGGCAGGACCTTCTGGGGCTGGACCGAGGAGGAATGGTTCCACCTGCTCGGCCGCACTCAGGCCGAGTTCCGCCGGCACGCGCCCGCATGGGCAGGCGACGAGGTCCGCCCCTATCTCGCCGCGCACGCCTACCTGCTCGGTGGCTTCAACGAGTTCCACCGGCTCGGCAGCTTCCAGCGGCTCACCCTGGCCTGGCGGATCTTCGGACGCGACCGCGTCGACGGCGAGGTCGCACGACTTCGTACGGTCCTGGGCGCCTGGGGCTACCGGCTCGGCCGGGACGAGGACACCTTGTTGCCGATGGTGGCCTGCCAGCTGTTCCTGCTCAACCGCAGCCCGCATCTTGAAGTCCTGGACACCGCTCTGTTCGACCGGGTCCGCCGCGACGGGCTGCTGGAAGGCAGCCGGCTGAACACCCTGCACGCGATGCAGCGGGCGGTCGCCGAGCTCGGCTTCTGCGATTCTCCCCGTTCCGGCACCGGCCGCCACTCGGCCCGGGCCAGTGGCGGCGCGCCGATCTGGGAACAGTGGGCCGACCGCTGGCACACCACCTCGACGCTGACCCCGCGCGTTCGCGGCGGTGTTCGCTCGAACCTGCTCAAGGTCGGCCGGTGGATCGCCGCCGAACAGCCCGACGCCGCCGACCCGGCCGACTGGACCCGGCAGACCTGCGCTTTGTGGATCGCCGCGCTGGACCGGATGAAGGTCGGCGACTACGTCCAGCGCACGATCGGGCTGGGCGACCGTCTCGGCAAGCCGCTGGAAGCGCCCAGCAAGGCCGGCCAGATCACCGCGCTGCGGACGTTCTTCCGCGACTGCCAGGAATGGGAGTGGCTGCCCCGCCGCTTCGACCCCATTCGCGCGTTGGCCGTTCCCCGCAGCGTCACCGCCCTCCTCGGACCCGACCCCAGGGTGATCGCCGACGAGGTCTGGGCGAAACTGCTGTGGGCTGGCCTGAATCTGGAACCCGCCGACCTCCCCCAGACCCGCTCCGGGCACTTCTACCCGTTCGAACTGGTCCGCGCGGTCACCCTGACCTGGCTGTTCTCCGGACAACGCAGCAACGAGATCGCCCGGCTGAAGGTGGGATGCATCCGCTGGCAGCACGACGGCACACCGATCGCCGGCGACTCGCAGCAGGTCCTGGCCCGCGATGCGGTCTGCCTGCTCGACGTCCCCACCCACAAGACCGGCACCGCCTTCACCAAGCCGGTCGACCCGATCCTCGGCCAGGCCGTCGACGCCTGGCAGGCCGCCCGCCCCGACCAGCCGAAGTTCACCGACCGCCGCACCGGCGAGCTGGTCGACCCGCTGTTCGCCGTCCGGGCCCGCCGCGTCTCCACCAGCTACATCAACAACACCGTCATCCCGATGCTGTGTCGCAAGGCCGGAGTCCCGGCCGCCGACATCCGCGGCAACATCACCAGCCACCGCGCCCGGTCCACCATCGCCAGCCAGCTCTACAACGCCAAAGAACCGATGACTCTGTTCGAGCTGCAGGCCTGGCTCGGACACCGCTCACCGCAATCCACCCAGTACTACGCGAAGATCACGCCCAACACCCTGTCCAAGGCCTACTCCGAAGCCGGCTACTTCGAGCGCAACGTGCGCACCATCGAGGTCCTGGTCGACCGTGACGCCGTCGCCTCCGGCGCCGCCGCGGCCGGTGAACCCTGGCAGCACTACGACCTCGGACACGGCTACTGCAGCTACACCTTCTTCGAGCAGTGCCAGCACCGCATGGCTTGCGCTCGCTGCGACTTCTACACGCCGAAGGACGCCACGAAGGCCCAACTCCTGGAAGCTAAAAGCAACTTGCAGAAGATGGCCGTGTCCATCCCGCTGACCGACGACGAGCAGGCTGCCGTCGTGGACGGCCAGGCGGCCCTGGACCGGTTGCTCGACCGCCTCGCCGACACACCCACTCCGGCCGGCCCGACACCACGCGAACTGGACGTGCCGGTGACGGCCCGCCTTCTGCCGCTTGTCGATGTCCGGCAGGGCGGGACAGGCTCCGCATCGCGCTGATATCGGAGTGCGAACAGGCCCGGGAGAGTGTCACAGTCACTGCCGTGACCTTGATGAACGTGCTCGTCGACTTCGCCCAAACCGGCCGGGTCGGCCCGCTTCACTGCGGAATGCCCCTGACCGAGGCCGAGGACCTCCTCGGTCAAGGGCGCCCGCACCCCGCCCACGTCATGAAGGGGCCCGATATCGACGGCTATCCGTACTCCTGGGGCGGACTCAAGTTGGACGTCACTCAGCGGGCAGTCAGCGGCATCTGGATCCATCTCTGGCCCGGTTCGACCGCGAAACTCCCCTCTCTCGTCCTGCCCGAATCAGAGTCGTTCGAGGCCACCGTGCTCCGCGAGGAACTGGTCACAGCCCTGGATGACGCAGGTTGTGAGCACTACGTCAACGACACTCTCACGTTCGGCCAGCAGTCCAGCATCCTCACCCGGCCCTCTGACGTCTGCGCTGTATTCAGTCTCCCCGGCCGGGACAACCACGTTCCTCACCGAGACCGCTACTACCTCGGCGTGATGCACAAGCACACGGCTTGACATCGCTGATTCCACAGAATGATCCGATTTAGATTGCCTTCGACCTTACCGGAGCTCCATTCGAGGGTGAGTCGGGCGGTGACGGCTGCGAGGTTCTGGCGGAGGAAGCCGGCGAACAAGCGGACCGGGGCTGGAGCCTCCTGTTCGCACTGGCGAATCCAATCCGGCAGCATGCCTCCGCGGCGGCTGGCCAGCAGGTCGCGGAAGCACCGGGCCAGGGCGAAAGCTCGGTCGATATCCGGGCAGGCGATCCTGACGTTGAGCAGCTTCTCCTCCTGGTCGGTGAGCGTCTCGAGGGGGCGCATGATCCACGAGGTGATGCGGCGCGGGTTGGGGATGTCGGCGCGGACCGGCTCGGCCGTTCCCTCGCGGAGCTTGGCCAGGTGGCGGCGTGCGACCTGGATACTGCCGGTGTAGCCGTGCACGCGGATCTCGTGGAACAGCCGGGTGCCGCTGGTGCAGTCGGCGGTGAACCGGCTGTCCATGTAGGGCTTGAAGGGCTCCAGGAGCTTGGCGTTGTGGATGCCGAAGTCCTTCGCAGCGACAAGGAGTTCGTCCAGCAGGGTGGTCTTGAAGCGGCGCACGGTCTTGCCGTCCAGGTCGAGGTGACGGGCGATGGCGCTGATCGTCCATTTCTGTTCCCGCAGCTGGTGGACGTCCGCGTGGCGGTCGCGGGTGCGCTCGACGACCGGCGTGCGGGGCAGCTCCGGAACGGGCAGGTTGATCATCGGAGGCTCGGGCGGCGGCTCCTCCTGTTCGACATGTTTGCGCAGGCAGGAGCGGTGCTGGTGGCAGGTCTTCTCGACCGCGGCCGACAGGTTCTGGAGCAGGTGCCACCGGTCCGCGACCTCGATCGCGTCGGGTGCGGCTTCCTTGATCGCCCGGGTGTAGACGGTGGCGCGGTCGCGGCAGATGATCTCCGCGCCGGGGTGCTTGTGCAGCCAGGCGGCGAAGGTCTCCGATGTGCGGTCCGGGAGCACGTCCACGACGCGGCCGGTTTCGACGTCGATAAGGATGGTCCCGTAGGTGCGGCCCCTGCGGAACGCGAACTCGTCGACGCCGAGCACCCGTGGCGCCCGTTCGGGCGCCTCAGGCGCTTCCAGCAGCCCGAGGAGGCGGGTCCGGCCGGCGGCGATGCTGAGCTTGTGGCAGAGTCGTTCGCCGGCCCGGCCGCCCAGCTCGGTGGCGACGGCTCGCAGCCACTCCTTCAGCCCGACGCTGGACCGCACGTGGCGCTCGCTCAGCCCGGTGACCTGCTCGACGAAGGTCGTCCGTCGGCACCGGGCGCGGTCGCAGAAGAAGCGCCGCACCCGCAGGCGTATCGCCAACTTCCTTCCAGCGAGAGGCCGTTCGGCCAACGTCCGCCAGTAGCTGGAATGTCTCCGCCTCGCCGGGCTTCCGCAGCCCGGACAGCCGGCCGGCGGGCCGCACGCGGCCACCTCTACCAGCACGACCTCCGGGCCGGCGGTCAGCCACTCCAGTTCAACATCGACTCCGGGAAACAGCACATCTTCGATCGAGCGGAGAGCCACGTGCAGGTCATCCCGCAGGGAAACGATCCTGTATGCATGCCGCTGACCTGGGATTTTCACGGAACTCCGGTCAGAGCCTTGATTTTCCCCACCCGGTGCTCAGGGGCTGGCAGAGCTGCTCGCCTTGTTCCCCAGGCTGGCGGTGGGCTTGTCGGGGGTCCCTGCTATGTATGCGGCATGGAGACTCACGACGACCGGTTCGATTGGGCCGATGAGGAGGACGGCTTCTACCCGCTCCTCACGCTCGTTGAGGGGATCGCCGAGGACGAGGTGATCCGGAGGTTCGGAGGCGATGCGAAGTCCACTCGGCTCCTTACCTCCGAAGAGATCCAGGATCTTCAGCGCGACCATGTGAGCGTCGGCACGGTCGACGGTGTGGTCTTCGCCCTGGAGGTCGCTGGATGGACCGGAGCGGTGCCCGGCGTCCTGCGTGGCCTGTCGCGGGGAGGCAGGTGCTTCGGACTCCAGTGTGATGTCAACGGCGGTGACACCGTCCACTACGCGGTCGACGGCGACCTGGTCGTCTACGAGGAGCCCTACGGGCCGGTCAAGCCGCTGCGCGAGGGAGACCGCCGCTGGAACCCCTCTTGGTGCGGCGTCCTGATCGACGTCACCGATCCAACCGAGCTCTGGGGCCCGAAGCTGTTCCTCCTGGCAGAGCGGGTCATGGGCGTGGTGATCGAGCGATCGTGGTTCACCATGCCCCTGCGGGCCGCGGAGCTTCCCGACCCGATGGCTTTCACCGACACACCTGCCTGGGACATCCCCTGAGCGCCTGCCTCCACACCTGCCCCGGACTGAAAGCCGGCTCCCCGCTCGGTGCGGGGTCAAACCTGCTCACGCGAGCTTCCGGTAGCCGACCACGACCTGGCCGAACTCCACCCGTCCGGCGAGCCCGGCGAGCAGCAGCTGCCGCAGCACGTGCCGGTCGGCGGCGGTGCCCCCGTCCGTTCGGCCGAGCCGCCGGACCTCGGCCAACTGCTCGTCCACCACCCGCCGTTCACCGGCCAGCGGACCGGTCACGGCCGTCAGCAGCCCGTGCAGCCGGGGCGGCAGGCACTCCCGCAGCGCGGCCAGGCCGGGTCCGTCCAACCCGATCCGGAACCCCTGGTAGCGGCTTTCCGCGCCCTCCTCCCGCTCGAAGACCCGGACGTCGATCCCGGCCCGCACCAGCCCCTGCGCCAGACACAGCCCACCGATCCCCCCGCCCGCCACCAGCACCCTCATGCCGCGCCTCCCCACCCCACCGTGTCCACGGACGGACACCAACCGAACGTCGTCCCGCCAGCCTGCCCGAGCACGACCCCCGGACGGCAGGCCACTCCGTCACCCAACGGACATGACAGCCGTCACCCCCACCGCCCTGCGGCCCGTCAGGCGGCTGCGGCCCGCAGACCGAGGGCGACCAGGACGGCGCCGGTGAGTCGTCTGATCGGTGCGCGCAGCGTGGCCGAGGTGAGGGTGGCGGCCGCGCTGCCGATCAGCACCGTCCAGACCAGCAGCCAGGCCGCGACCAGCAGCACCTGCGCGGTGGCGAGCAACAGGATCTGCGGGAGGACGGGCCGGTGGGGTGTGAGGAACTGCGGCGTCAGGGTCAGGAAGATCGCTGCGGCCTTCGGGTTGAGCACATTGCCGAGCAGGGCTCGCCGGTAGGCGGAGTGCCCGGTCCGGGGCAGCGGCCGTCGGCGTCGGGACCGGGTGCCCCGGTCGGTGCGGCGGGTGGCGTCGGCGGTCCGCCAGGTCCACAGGCCGAGCCCGACCAGGTAGACCGCGCCGGCCAGCCGGACCGCGGTGAACGCCTGGCTCGAGCGCATGACCAGGGCGGAGAGCCCCAGCCCGGCCAGTGCCGCGTGGGCGTAGAGGCCGGTGACGGTCCCGAGGACGACCGGCAGGCCCGCGCGCCGTCCGCCGTCGGCGACTTGTTGGATGAGCAGGGCGAGGCTCGTACCCGGGGTGGCGATCAGCGGGAACACCGCCACGAGGTAGCCGAGGACGGCCTCGAGCGGCAGCGGGTCCAGGAGACCGGACAGCGCCGTCACGGCAGGACCACGCGGAAGTGCGTGGTCAGCCGGTGCCGCTCGTCGAGGACGTGGAAGGCGATCCCGGGCGGCTGGTCGCGGTCCGCCGGTTCGTCGCCCTCCCAGGGGAGGCGCAGGGTCCAGGTGACCGCCGGGCCGACCAGCAGCGGCCGCCCGGCGAAGGTGGAGACCGCGGCGGTGTGGGCGTGCCCGGTGATGACGGCGACCACGTCGGGATGTGCGGCCAGCAGGGAGGCGAGGTCGCGGTCGTTCTGCAACGTGTAGGAGTCGGGAAGCGGGTGGTGCAGCGTCACCGGCGGGTGGTGGAGGGCGAGCAGCGCGGGGGTGCCGGCGGGCAGCCCGCCCAGCGAATCGGCCAGCCAGCCGATGGTGTCCTGGTCCAACAGGCCGTCGTCCTCGCCCGGGATGCTGGAGTCGCACATCAGGACCGCGGTGTCGCCGATCCGGTGCAGGCGGTTCACCGGGCCGTCCGCCGCGGCTTCGCCGAGCAGCCCGGCGCGCATCGGCCCGCGGGCGTCGTGGTTGCCGGGACAGGTCAGCACCGGGAAGGGCGCGGCCAGGAGTTGTGCCGCCTGCCGGTACTCGGACGGCGCCCCGTGGTCGGCGATGTCGCCGGTGACCAGGAGCGCGTCGACCGGGGTCGGTAGTGACCGCAGGTGGCCCATGACACGGGCGGCGCGTTCCCGTGCGCGCTCGGTGCCGTCGAGGTGGAGATCGCTGATCTGTGCGAGCAGGACCATGGCGTGGCGCCCCCTTGGGTCTCTAACGGTAAATGAATCTATAACCGTTAGGACGGTAGACTATCGCCGACGCGGTGATCAAGAGCGGATGAGAGGCAGGAGGACCGTGACGACGAGTCGGTACCTCGCCCTGGAACTGGCGGGCACCATCCGCCATGACGGCAACGGCGGGGTGGCGGACGACCTCACCTCGGTTAGCGGCCTGGCCTCCTGGGTCGAGGCCCACGAGGAACTGCTCGCGGCGGAGGGATTCGCTGCCGGCTTCCTCGCCGACGAGGCGACCTGGACCGGAGTACTGGCCGTACGGGCCGGGCTCCGCGCCCTGTTGGCCCGGGCGGTCAGTCCGGCGCCGCCGAGCCGAGCCGATGCGGACCGTCTGCCCCCGGCCGACCAGGCGCTGTCCCGACTGAACACAGCGGCCGCCCACTGCCCGGTGGTCCCTCGGCTCCACTGGCCCGCGGACGCCGCACCCGTCGCCCGGCTGCACCCCGCCCCCGCCGACTCGCCGGCCGATCTGCCGGCGGCACTCGCCCGCGCGGCGATCGCTTTCCTGAGCGGCCCCGACCTGCCCCGGCTGCGCGCCTGCACCGCCCCCCGCTGCGTCCGCTACTTCCTCAAGGAGCACGGGCGCCAGGAGTTCTGCAAGACGTCCTGCAGCAACCGCGCCCGGGCCGCTCGCCACTACCAGCGCCACCACGCGGCGCCTGTGGCCGGCTGACTCCGTCCGGGCGTCGGGAGCCGCCCGGTTCCCAGCGGGCGGCCCTCAGCGCAGAACGGTCAGCACGGCCGCCAGCACACCCTGGGCCTCGATCCACGGCCGCCACCGCGCGTCGTGCTCCCGGCGGTAGGCCGCCGCCGTGGCCAGGGAGGCGAGCGCGACCGCGAGGAGGCCGGGGCTGCCGAGCGGCAGCGCGGTGAGCCCGGCCGCCCCGCACAGCAGGCAGCCGACCAGCCGGGCGGCGCGGGTGCCGACCAGTACCGGCAGCGACCGGGTGCCCCGGCGGCGGTCCTCGTCGACGTCCCGCAGGTCGTTGACCAGGATCTGGGTGGCGACCAGGCACCAGACGAGCACCGAGGTCAGGACGACCCGTCGGCCCCAGGGGCCGTGGGCCGTGCTCACCGGTACGAGGACGGTGACCACGACCCAGAGCAGGGCGACCAGGGCCTCCTTGGCGGCCGGGAGCTGCTTCCAGGCGACCCGGCCGCCACGGCGGGGGATCCACCGCACGGTGTAGCTGAGCGACAGGCCCAGCCCGCCCAGCAGCCAGGGCAGGGCGGCCGGCCGCAGGGCGACCGTGGCCGCCGCCAGCACGGCGAGCACCCGGCCGAGCCTGCGCAGTGCGACCGCGTGGCGCACCAGCCAGCGGGTCCGCTCCGGCATGGTGACCCGGTCGGCGTGCTGTTCGGCGGGCGCCATCCGGTCGCGCAGGTAGAACACGGCGGTCAGCAGGAAGGCCTGGGCGACGGTCACCGGGTCGACCGGCAGGCCGACGAGCCGTCCCGTGCAGACGACCCAGCCCGCCGCACTGCCGGCCATCAGGAGGTTGGACCAGACCAGCCACGGCACGAGCCGGGAGCGGAGTACGGGGACGGCCCCGGGCGGGGCCGCGGGTGGGGCCTGTGCAGGCTTCTTCGGAGCCTGAGGCCCGGGGGCTTCCGGACCCGCCCGCCGGGCCCCGCCCGCCGTCACCGCACCGGGGCCGCGGGGGCAGCGAGCAGCTCGGCCTGTTCCCGCGCGGTGGCCGGGCGCGAGTCGATGGCGGTGACGGGGCAGATCTTCTCGCAGGCCATGCAGGCGATGTCGCAGGGCGTGTCGGTGGCGATGGTGTCGAAGGGGGTGGTGAATCCGGCCTCCTTCGGGCACACGGCGACGCACGCCCCGCACTGGATGCAGGCGTTCCAGTTGACCTGGAAGACCACGGGCTGGTGGGGCATCGGAGGAGTCCTCTGCTTCGTTCGGGCGGACCGGGCGGTGGCCGGTGGCCGGTGGCTGGCGGTCGGTGGCTGGGGGTCGGTGGCTGGGGGTCGGTGGTCGGTGGGCGTACCGGCCGGTCAGACCTTGCGGTACTCGGAGTCGGGCCGGAAGTAGCCGGTCATGGTCGCGTGCAGCAGGGCGTCGCGGCGGGCCGGGTCGCGCTCGCGGAAGATGCCGGTCTTGAGGTCGTAGAGCTTCCACATGGTGGTCCCGAGCTCCGCCAGCCACTGCTGGTGGCAACCCTCCAAGTGCTCGGCGGTGGGCGGCAGATCGCCGGCCAGGAAGTCCGCGAGGAAGGTCCCGGCGATGGTCCCGGCGCGCAGCGCCGTGTGGATCCCGCCCCCGGTGATGGGGTTGACGTGCCGGGCGGCGTCGCCGATCAGCACGATGTGGTCGGCGGCCTGTCGCTTCAGCGGGGCCGCCAGCGGGACGCCGCCGCCCTGCACCTCGACGATCCGGGCGCCCTTCAGCCGGTCGGCGAGGAACGAGTCGGTCATGAACCGTTCGAGGTGCCAGCGCGCGTCCTGCTCGGTCATGGTCCGGGCCACGCCGAGGCCGACCTCGGCGTGACCGTGGCCCTTGGGGAAGAGCCACGCGTAGCCGCCGGGCGCCCAGCGCTCGCCGGTGACGATCTCCAGCAGGCCGCGGGTCTCGACGCCCTCGACCACGAACTGGAAGCAGGAGGCCAGTTCCTTGAGCTTGATCCTGGTCTGGATGCCGGCCCACCGGCCGACCTGCGACTGCACCCCGTCCGCGCCGACCACCACGTGCGCGGTGACGGAGACCGGTCGGCCGAGGCGGGTCAGGTGGACCTCGGTGGTGCCGTCCGGGCGGGGGGTGTGCCCCGTCGCCTCGGTCTTCAACCAGAGCTCGGCGCCCGCCTGTTCGGCCAGACCCGCCAGGTGGCGGTCGAACCGGCGGCGGTCGACCACGTAGCCGAGCGGCTCGTCCCGGTGGCGGCGGTAGTCGAGGATCTCCTCGGTCCCGTCCGCGTCGTAGGTGACGAAGCCGTGCACCGCGTCCAGCACGAACTCGCCCTCGGGGCGGACGCCCACCTCCTTCAGCGCGTTGGCGCTGACCGCGCCCGAGCACTGGATGGGCGCGCCCAACTCCTGTTTCTTGTCCACCAGGAGAACGCTCAGGCCGCCCCGGGCGGCCACCCGGGCCGCCGTCGCGCCCGCCGGACCCGACCCGACGACCACGAGGTCGTAGTCGACATTCGCCCGCACCGTGCCCCCACTTCGTCCTTCGTCCGTGCCGCTCCCGGCCGTCCGCCGTGGCGGGGCCGGGGGCGGGCCGTTGGTGATCTCCGAGAACGCTAGGGGTCGATGACCCGGACCGGCAGGTCCACGTCAGCTGATCATCCGATCGAGTGAATATCGGTTCGAAGGGCGGTCGAGCCGCCCGTCAATGGTCCCGGGTGGTCACCAGCGCGGCGATGGCCCGCAGTTCGGCCGCGCCCTCGGGGGTGGGTCCGGCCCCGGCCAGGGCCCGCAGGGCCGCGTCGATGCGGCGGTCGACCTCGGCGGCGGCCCAGGAGCGGCCCCCGGCCCGGTCGACCAGGTCCGCCGCGCGGGCGGTGGTGGCCGGGTCGAGGCCGCGGGCGCCGGTGAGCAGCCGCGCCAACTCGTCTCCGGCGGCGGTGCCGGAGAGCAGGGCGGCGGTCACCGGCAGGGACTTCTTGCGGGCCGCGAGGTCGTTGCCGGTCGGCTTGCCCGTCCGCCGGGGGTCGCCCCAGATGCTGAGGGCGTCGTCGACGAGCTGGAAGGCCACCCCCAGGTGCCGGCCGAAGGCGCGGTACCCGGCGGCGGCCGGCGCGGCGGCACCGGCGGCCAGCGCCCCGAGCTCGCAGGCGGCGCCCAGGATCGCGCCGGTCTTGCCCTCGACCATGGCCAGGCACTCGGCGAGGCCCACCTCGGCCGCCTCCTCGAAGGCGAGGTCGGCGGCCTGGCCCGTGCCCAGCTCCAGCACCGCGTCGGCGAGCACCGGGGCGAGGGCGGTGGCGCAGAGCCGGCGGAGGGCGGCGGTCAGCAGCAGGTCGCCGGTGAGCACCGCACGGTCCATGCCGAAGACGGTCCAGGCCGCCGGGCGGTGCCGGCGCGAGGTGTCCCGGTCCATGACGTCGTCGTGCAGGAGCGAGAAGTCGTGGACCAGTTCGACCGCCGCCGCGGCGTCCAGCACCCCCGGCGTGGCGGCGCCGCCGGCGGCGCGGGCGCAGGCCAGCGTCAGCGCCGGCCGGACCGCCTTGCCCGAGTCGGCGGTGGGGCGGCCCTCGGCGTCCCACCAGCCGATGTGGTAGCCCGCCACCCGGCGGACGGTCTCGGGCAGTTCGCCGACGATGCCGTGCAGCGCGGGGGTGATCGCGGCGCGGGCCTCGCGCAGCAGCCGGGCGACCGGGGGTGCCCCGACGGCGGCGTCAGGCAGTGGCGACGACAGCACGGTACTCCTCGGGTCGGCGGGCGGAGCCCGCGGTCCTGTCCCTGCCACCGGCTGTGCCGTCGGCCGGGCCGTGAGCGGCCCGGTCCCCGGTCGGGAACCGTCGTTGCGCGACGCGTCGTATCCGGACTGCCGACACCTCTCGGCCACCCCCTTCGAACGGGACCCGGCGAATCCGGGCCGACGCGATGTGATCACGACGGGGTGGCGAGGCGCCGTGGGGGAACTTCAAACCACCCGCGCGGGTGAATCGTCACGCCTCGACGACCGGTGCGACCGGTGCGACCGGCGTGGACGGTATGCGGGGTGCGCCCCGCTCGGGGGCGGGTCGCAGGGCGGGCGTGGCCTATGGTGAAATGACATCCGTTTTCATCTTGACCTCGAATGCCCCCGAACGACGAGGACCCGTCCCGTGCCCCAGCCCGCCACCCGTCCGCTGCCCGCCACCCGTCCGCTGCCGGCCACCCGTCCGCTGCCGGTCACCGTCCTGTCCGGATTCCTCGGCGCCGGGAAGACCACCCTGCTCAACCACGTCCTGCACAACCGCGCGGGCCTGCGCGTCGCGGTGATCGTCAACGACATGAGCGAGGTCAACATCGACGCCGCGCTGGTGCGCGACGGCGGGGCCGAACTCTCCCGCACCGAGGAGCGCCTGGTCGAGATGACCAACGGGTGCATCTGCTGCACCCTCCGCGACGACCTGCTGGAGGAGGTCGACCGGTTGGCCCGGGCGGGCCGCTTCGACTACCTGCTGATCGAGTCCAGCGGCATCTCCGAGCCGATGCCGGTCGCCGCGACCTTCTCCTTCGCCCGGGACGACGGTGCGACCCTCACCGACGTCGCGGCCCTCGACACCATGGTCACGGTCGTCGACGCCGCCAACTTCCTGCCCGAGCTGGCCCGCGGCGACGAGCTGGCCGCGCGCGGCCTGGACCAGTACGAGGAGGACGAACGCACGGTCAGCGACCT
Organism: Kitasatospora sp. NPDC089797; assembly: GCF_040684795.1. Lineage (NCBI taxonomy): Bacteria > Bacillati > Actinomycetota > Actinomycetes > Kitasatosporales > Streptomycetaceae > Kitasatospora > Kitasatospora sp. NPDC089797. The sequence continues at coordinate 129,002 of NZ_JBFBGS010000001.1, forward strand.
GCTGATCGACCAGGTGGAGTTCGCCGACGTGATCGTCCTCAACAAGCTCGACCTGGTCGGCGCGGAGGACGCGGTGCGGCTGCGGGCCGCCCTCACCCGGCTGAACCCCGCGGCCCGGATCGTCCCGGCCCGGCACGGGCGGGTGGACCCGGCCGAACTGCTCGGCACCGGCCGCTTCGACGTCGAACGCGCCCAGCAGGCCCCGGGCTGGGTCGCCGAACTCAACGGCGACCACGTCCCCGAGACGGAGGAGTACGGCATCTCCAGCACCGTCTTCCGGGCGGAGCGGCCCTTCCACCCCGCCCGCCTCTGGGAGTTCGTCACCGACGGGCTGGACAGCGGGGCCTACGGGGGCGTCCTGCGCTCCAAGGGGTTCTTCCGCCTCGCCACCCGGCCGGGGCTGACCGGGCTGTGGTCCCAGGCCGGTTCGGTCGCCCGGTTCGAGCCGGTCGGTGTGCACACCCCGGAGCAGGGACAGGAACTGGTCTTCATCGGCACCGACCTGCGCACCGAGGCCCTGCACGCCCGGCTCGCCGACTGCCTCCTCGCCGCCGGGGAGGCGGTGGACGCCGGGGACGACCCGTTCCCGGACTGGACGGCCCACGGGGTCGACGAGGCCTGCGCGGTCTGACGGTCCGATCCGGTGGCAGGCCGGCCGGGCGCGCCCTTCGGGGCGTCAGTCGCCGCCCTGCGCGGGGGACGCCGCCGCCGTCAGCGATCGCTCGCCGTGAGCACCTCGCGGACGGTCACCAGGCAGGGGTCGCAGTACCGGTCCGGTACCTCCGCGCCGGCGCCGTCGCCCGCCGGGACGACCCGCTGGGACGGTTCGAGGAACCGCCCGCACAACGACGCCGTCGCATCGTCCTTCGCCACCACGTGCCACACCACGGCGGGCGGGGACACCGCCGGGTCGTGCTCGGCCCACATCTCGTACACGCTGACCTCCGGGGTCTCGAGGCTCGGTCACCCCATGCAAACCCGGGACACCCCGGTCGGCCACCGGGCCGGACCCGGTGGGATGGCGGCACCGCCCGGAGCGGCCGGGGGCCCCGGGAGTACGCTGCCGGGATGCCTTCACCAGATGTCAGGTCCGCTCCACGGGCCGGGAGCGGTCCGCTGTCACCGGGGGCGGCCGGCCCGGCGGTCGTCCTGTCGGGCTACGGCCCGGTCGGCCGCGCCTACGCCGAGCGACTGCTGACCCGGGCCGCCGGGACCGCGCCCGAGGACGAGGTCCGCCCGAGGCTCGCCGCCGTCCGCGTCCGGTCCGCCGAGGCGCTGCTCCACGACGGCGGGCCGGTCCCGCCGCGCGCGCAGTGGGGCCCGTCGGCGCCGCTGGCCGGGACCCTCGACCGGACCGGCGCACAGGTGCTGGTGCAGGCGCTGCCGTCCTCCCCGGAGGCGCGGGAGCAGGCCGCGGCGGAGGCCGTGCTGGCGCTCAGCCGCGGTGTCCACGTGGTCACCGCCACCAAGAGCCACCTGCTGAGCCACTGGAGCGAACTCCGGGACGCCGCCCGGGCCGGCGGCAGCCTGATCAGGATCTCCGGGGCCACCGGCGCCGCGCTCCCGGCGGCGGACCTGGCGCGGACCGGCGTGCGCGGGCTCGGCTGCCGGTCGATCCGGGCCTGCCCCAACGGGACGGCCACCTTCGTGCTGGACCGCCTGGCGGCGGGCGACCCGCTCGACGCGGCGGTCCGCGAGGCGCAGCACCGGGGCATCGCCGAGGCCGACCCCTCCGCCGACCTCTCGGGCGCCGACGCGGCCACCAAGGTGCGGCTGCTCGCGGCCCTGCTGTGGGGCTGGGAGCCGTCGGCCGTCCGGATCGCCACCGAGCCGGTGGACGAGGCGGCCGGCCGGGCGGCGCGGGCCGCGGCCGCGCAGGGGCACCGACTGCGGGCCGTGGCGAGCGCGTCCGCGGACCGTCCGCTGGTGGTCGAGGTCCGGTTGGAGCGGACCGCGCCGGGCGACCCGCTGCACGCGCTGACCGGCCCGGAGAAGGCGGTCGTCTACGGCTGCCCGGAGGCCGGCGACATCACGGTCAGCGGCGGCCGCTCCAGCCCGCTCGGCGCGGCGCTGGCGCTGCTGCGGGACACCCTCGACGTGACGGCGGGCCGGAGCTTCGGCTTCGCCTGACGGCCCGCGCCTGACGGCCCGCGCCTGACGGCCCACGCCCGAGGGTCCGTGCCTGACGGCCCGCGCCCGAGGGTCCGTGCCTGACGGTCCGCGCCCGAGGGTCCGTGCCTGACGGTCCGCGCCCGAGGGCCGTCAGACGCGGGAGCGCCCCGGACCGGTCAGCCCCCGGCGGCGGCCCGCTCGACCGCCCGCCGGGTGCCCGGGTCCGCCGGGTGGCGGGCCACCAGGTGCAGCTCCGGGTCCTCGGCCGCGATCAGCTTGGCCTGGCGGAAGGTCAGGAAGCCGAGCCGCGGGTGGTCGAAGCGCTTGAGCGCCGGGGTGAAGCCCGCCACGTCATGGCGTTCCCACCGGGCCGGGAAGCCGGGGTCGGCGGCGGAGACGTCGGCGACGATCTCGGCGAAGCGCGGGTCGCCGGGGTGGCGGTCGGCGGAGGCGCGGAACTGCGCCAGCACCGCCCAGGACTCGGCCTCCCAGTTCTTCAGGATGCTGCGCATCGGCGGCCAGCCGAAGTAGAGCCAGATCATGTTCCGCCGCTGGACGGTGAGTTGATCGAGTCCGTCGTACAGGGCGGCCTCGCCGTCGTTGTGGGCGAGGATGTCCCAGTGCCGGTCCAGCAGGCAGGCCGGGACGGGGGACAGGGCAGCGACGGTGGCCCGCAGGTGGTCGCCGACCGCCGGGCAGCCGTCGGCCGCCGGGCGCGGTGCCGCGTCGCCCTCGCCCGCCAGCTCGAAGACGTGGCGCCGCTCGGCCGCGGTCAGCCGCAGGGTGGTCGCCAGCGCGTCCAGGACCTGACCGGACGCGGCGATCGGGCGCCCCTGCTCCAGCCGGGAGCACCAGGACACGCTCACCCCGGACAGCAGCGCCACCTCCTCGCGACGCAGCCCGGGGGTCCGGCGTCGCGGACCGCCCGTCAGCCCGACCTCGTCGGGCGTCAGCCGCTCCCGCCGGGAGCGCAGGAAGGCGCCGAGCGCGGCCCGGCGCTGTACGTCACGATCGTCCATGGTGGGCCCCAGCCTACGGACCCGGCTCCGACGAGCTGGTGTCGCCCCGACCTCCGACCCCGGCGCACGACCCCCGGATCCCGGGTCAGCCTGTCACTCCCACTCCCAGGATGATCCGTGCACGCCTGGCGCCCGGAGGGCCGCCGCACCGCCCCGAGGATGGGAGCCATGACACCGCTCGCCCCCACCGCCGAACCGGTCGCTGCCCGTCCGGACACCAAGGTCCCGTTCCCGCTGACCGCCGCCGCCTTCACCGCCAACTTCGACCGCTTCGCCATCGGCCCGGTGCTGGTCACCGTCGCCGCCGCGCTGCACGTCCCGCTCACCGGCGCCGTCTCGGTGGCCGGCGGCTACGCGCTCGCCTACGGACTGTCACAACCGCTCTGGGGCGTGCTCTCCGACCGGATGGGCCGCCTGCGGGTGGTCCGCACGGCCCTGGCCGTCGCCGCACTGGCCGGTCTGGCCTCGGCCGCCGCGCCGAACCTGACGGTGCTCGCCGTGCTGCGGGTCCTCACCGGCTTCGCCTTCGGCGCGGTGGTCCCCTCCTCGCTGAGCTTCGTCGGCGACGCGGTGGGGCCCGAGCGCCGACAGTCCGCGCTCGCCGACCTGATGGCCGCGCTCGGACTGGGCAGCGGACTGGCCGCCCTGTTCGCCGGGGTGGTCGCGAACTGGCTGAACTGGCGGCTGGTGTTCGTCGTCCCGGCGCTCGCCGCCGCGACGGCCGCGATCGGGCTGCGCCGGGTCGCCGAGCCGCCGCGGGCCCCGGCCGGGAGCCTGGCCACCCAGCTCGGCGCGGTGCTGCGGAGCCGGTCCGCGTACGTGGTCACCGCGCTCGGCGTGGTCGAGGGCGCCGTGCTGCTCGGCGGGCTGACCTTCGTCGCCCCGGCGCTGGAGCACCGGGGCCTCTCCGAGGCCGCGGCCGGCGCGGTCACCGCCCTGTACGGCGCGGGGACGCTGGTGTTCACCCGCGCTGTCAAGGCGCTGGCCCGACGGATCTCGGCACACGGCCTGGCCGCGATCGGCGGTGCCTTCGTGCTGGCCGGTTACGCGGCCGCGGCGGCGGCCCCGGGGGTGGCGACGTACGCGCTGGTGGCCACCCTGCTCGGTGCGGGCTGGGCGTTCCTGCACACGACACTGCAGGCCTGGGCGACCTCGGTGGTGCCCGAGGCGCGCGGGACGGCGGTCTCCTGCTACGTCGCCGCGCTGTTCGTGGGCAGCGCCCTGGGCGCGGGGCTGGGCGGCGGCCCGGCCGGCCAGGGGCGGTTCGAGCTGCTGTTCGCGGTGTCCGCCGCCGCGACCGTGCCGCTGACGGCCGCGGTGGTGCTCGGACGGCGGCGCTTCACCGCCCGGGGCTGACCACCCCGGCTGAACACCCGGCGCTGAACACCCCGGTTGACCGCCCCGGGCCGGACGCCCGGCGCCGGACACCCGGCCGCCGAGCGGCTCAGCGGGCCCGCAGGGCCGCCTCGCAGGCCGGGCAGCGCCGGTCGGCCAGGGCGGGCGGGTACCAGGGCTCGCCGGGGCGGGTCGGCCGGTAGTGGGAGTGCTCCATCGGATCGGTGTCCAGACCGCACAGGGTGCGCGGGAGCGGGTCCTCGGGCACGTCCGGGTCGCCGCCCGCCGCGTGCACCGCGAGCACCGCCGGCTCCACGCCGTCCGGCCCGAGGGCCTCGTCCGGTTCCAGTTCGAACAGGACGATGATCGCCGTCATGTCGCTCCACCCGTCCGTCGGCCGCCCTGGCCGCTCAGTGCTTCCGCTCCGCCAGCCACCCGGCCAGCACGGCCGCCTGGCTGTGGTCGACGTCCTTGGTCGCGGTCAGCAGGGTGAGCGCGTCCTCGGCGGCCAGTTCGCGCAGGTGCCCGACGGCCTCCCGGTGGTCCGCGTCGCGCAGTTCGGCGAGGTAGCGGCGGCGGAACTCGGCGAAGCGCTCCGGGTCGTGGCCGTACCACGTGCGCAGTCCGGTCGACGGGGCGACGTCGCGCAGCCACTCGTCCAGGTGCGCGTCCTCCTTCCGCATCCCGCGCGGCCAGATCCGGTCCACCAGCACCCGCCGCCCGTCCTGCGGCGAGGCGTCCTCGTAGATCCGCCGGTAGCTGATCTGTCCGGCCATGGGGTCTCCTCCTGCCTCTCGGGCGGCGGCGGTCAGTGGACGGAGTGGCCCGCGCCGCCGGCCACCGTGACGTCGGTGCCGCTGATGTACGAGGCCAGCGGCGAGGCGAGCAGCGCGATCACCGGGGCGACCTCCTCGGGGCGGCCCATCCGGCCGAGCGGGACGCCGCGCCGGTGCACCCAGCCGGCCGACCACTGCTCGTACGGCTCGGCGCTGCCGGAGGCGGAGTGCACGGCCCGCTGCCGTTCGGTGTCGATGATGCCCAGGCTGACGGTGTTGACCAGGATGCCGTCCGGGGCGAGTTCGGTGGCCATCGAGCGGGCCAGGCTGGCCAGCGCGGCCCGGGCGGCGCTGGCCGTGACCAGGGCGGGTTCGGGCTCCCGGCCGATCAGGGCGCCGATCAGCACCACCCGCGCGGCGTCCGAACGGCGCAGCCAGGGCAGCGCGGCCCGCACCGGGTGCACGGCGCCCAGCAGCTTGCTCTCCAGGTCCTGCTGCCACTGCTCGGGCGTGGCGTCGGTGAAGGTGTTGGGCCCGCCCTCGCCCGCGTTGGCGACCACCGCGTCGATGCCGTCCAGCCGCCGGGCCGCGGCCTCGATGAATCCGGCCACGGCGGGCTCGTCGCGGACGTCGCAGGCGTGCAGGTAGAGCTCCCGCTGCCGCCGGGCGTGCCGGCCGGCCCAGGTCCGGGCCAGCCGCCGGCCGTCCCGGGCGCAGGTCGCCACCCGGGCGCCCTCGGCGAGCAGCAGGTCGACCGCCGAGCGGCCGACCCCGGAACTGCCCCCCGTGACCACCACCGTCCGACCCGCCAGCTTGAGGTCCATGCCTCCGGAGGCTAGCGGCCGGGGTCCCCGGTTGCACCTCGGCCGATCACCCCCAGTAACCGACGTGGATCGCCGAGGCCTCCTCGTACAGGAACGGCCCGGCGACCTCCACCGTGCTGCCGCCGGCCGCGAACACCGCGCGGCAGGGCAGGTCGAGCACCGGCTCCTCCGGGTCCACCCCCGCGATGGCGTTCAGCTCCGTCGCCGCCAGCGCGTAGACCACCCGCCGGATGCCGCTCCAGTAGATCGCCCCGGCGCACATCGCGCACGGCTCGGTGCTGGAGTAGAGCGTGGCGTCGGCGAGTTGGTGCGGGGCCAGGGTGCGGGAGGCCTCGCGGACCAGGTTGGTCTCCGCGTGCGCGGTGACGTCGTGGTCGCTGAGGACGGTGTTCTCGGCGGTGAGCAGGACGGACCCGGCCGGGTCGGTGAGCAGCGCGCCGAAGGGGTGGTTGCCGTGGGCCCGGGCGGAGGCGCCGAGTTCGATGGCGGCGCGCAGGTGGACGGGGGAGTGGTCGGCCATGACGGGTCTCTCCTCGGGCGGTGCGATCAGCGACGTCAAACGTATAACGCCAGGGGGGTCCGGAGTCGGCCGGGGCCGCGTCAGGGGTGTTCCTGCGGTCGGCCCTTCAGCGCTCCGCGGCGGGCGTCGGTGCCTCCGGCTGTCCGCGCGGCGGGTGGCCGCGTGGCGAGTGGTCACGCGGTGGGTGGTCGCGCAGTTCGACGAGCACCGCCCAGGCCACCGACACCACCGGCACGGCGACCACCGCCCCCAGCACCCCGGCCAGCACGGCGCCGCCGATCACCGACAGCGCGATCGCCACCGGGTGGATCCGCACCGACCAGCTCAGCACCAGCGGTTGCAGCAGGTGGCCCTCGAGCTGGCCGATCACCACGATCAGGGCGAGCACCAGCAGCGCCACCACCGGCCCGCGCGCGGCCAGGGCGACCAGTGCGGCGACCGCCAGCGCGATCGGTGAGCCGATCAGCGGCACCAGCGCCGCGACGAACTCCAGCACCGTCAGCGGCAGCACCAGCGGCACCCGCAACAGGGACAGGGCGATGCCGACCAGCACGGCGTTGGTCGCCGCCACGATCAGGACCCCGCGGGTGTACCCGGCGAAGTTGCGCCAGGCGGTGCGCCCGGCCCGGCTCCAGACCGGCCGGGCCCCGGCCGGGAGCTGGTGCTCCGCCCAGCGCCACATCCGCTCCCCCGAGTGGAGGAAGAACACCGAGCAGAACAGCGCGAGGGCCAGCCCGGTGACCAGCTCGACGGCCCGGCTCGCGCCGCTGAGCGCGGTGGTCAGCAGCGCCGAACGGTGCGCCGAGACGAACGCGCCGATCTTGGTGCGCAGGTCCGTGACGGTGCCGGGGCGCAGGTGGAACGGGGCGCCGGTGAGCCAGTGGTCGATCCGGCCGAGCCCGCCGTGCAGCTCGTTGCCGAGGCTGTTCCACTCGCCGGCCACGTTCGTGCCGACCAGCGCCAGCACCCCGCCGACGACCGCGGCCGCGCACACGAAGGCCAGCAGCACGGCGAGCGGGCGGGGCAGCCCACGGGCGAGCAGGTCCACCGGCGGACGCAGCACGGAGGTGATCACCAGCGCCAGGAACAGCGCGATCACCGGCACCTGCAGCTGGCCGAGGACCCCGACCAGCAGGTACGCGGCCAGCCCGAGCAGGCCCAGCCGCCAGGTGTACCCGGCGGCGGTGCGCAGCCCGGCCGGGACGTGCTCCCGGGGCGCCGGCGGACGGGCCCGGCGCAGCACCACCCGGGGCGGGCGGCTGCCGAGCGGCCGCGGGGCCGGGCGGCGCCTGGTCACGGGACGGTCGTCCGGGGCGGGCATGCTCCCAGCGTCTCCCGGGACCGGGGGGTCGCACACCTCGACGGACGCCCGCCGGGGTGGGCGACCCCGCCGAAATCCCGGTGCGCGCGGGTGATCACCGCCGGTACGGTCGCCGGGTGACCCGTCGAACGCCCCCGCGCCCGCTGAACGTCGAAGAGCTGTTCCCCGAGTTGGTCCCGCTCCGCCGGGAGACCGTCCGGCTGCATCCGCGGGCGGGCCGGCCGGGCTGCGGGGAGAGCTCGGTGGGCGGTCCGCTGCTGTGGCCGGTGGGGGAGCCGTGGCCGGAGTGCCCGGAGCACCCCGGGTCGCCGATGGTGGCGGTGGTCCAGGTCCGTCGGGAGGACGTGCCGGAGCCGGTGGCGTTCCCGGCGGGGCGGGACCTGCTCCAGCTGCTCTGGTGTCCGCGGGAGCACGAGCGCGGCTGGGTCGTCCCGCTGGTCCGCTGGCGGTCGGCGGCGGAGGTGGGGGAGGTGCGGCCGGCGCCGCCGGCTCCGTCGGACGCCGGGTACGGGCGGGTGCCGCGCCCGTGCGTGGTGCATCCGGAGGTGGTGGCGGAGTACCCGAGCTGGGACCTGTCGGACGAGGTCTGGGACTCCCTGGAGCCGCGCTTCGAGCAGGTCGAGGCGGAGACCGGCTGGGACTACCAGTACCACCTGTCGACCGCGCCGGGCGTCAAGCTGGGCGGGTACCCCGGGTGGTCCCAGGACGCGAGGTGGCCGGACTGCGCGGGCTGCGGGGCGCCGATGGAGCACCTGCTGACCGTGGAGAGCTGCGAGGAGCACGACGCCCGGCAGGCCTGGACCCCGGTCGAGGACCGCGACGCCCGGATCGACGGCCCCGGGCTCCGCCTCGGCGACCTGGGCGGGGTGTACCTGTTCGAGTGCCGCGGCTGCCCCGGGCGGCCGTTCGTCCACCGCTACGACGCCTGACGGCTACCGGCCCCCGCCGCGGTAGCGGGCGGTGTCGGCGAGCCAGGCCTCGAAGCCGTCCGCCCACTGCCGGAGGGCGGCGGCGCGCCGGGCCAGCAGCGGGTGGGGCGGACGGCCGGTCAGGGCCTCGAAGCGGTGGCGGCGCTCGGCGATCCGGCGCCGGACCAGCTCGGCGGCCTCCTCGGGCGGGCAACCGCTGTGGTGGGCGAGGACCAGGACCAGGTTGTGGACCTCGCCGCCGGCCTGCTCCTTGCGCCAGGAGGCCAGGTCGTTGGTCCAGTTGATGACGTCCCCGGCGGCCGCCAGCAGCTCCAGGTGCCAGGGGTGCTCGAACAGCCGGTCGGGCAGCGAGCGGTCGGCGAGGTGGTCGGCGAAGTCCAGGTCCTCCCGCACACCGCCGGTGATCCGGCGCAGCGCGGTGTACTCCGGCAGCGTCGGCGTCCGGCCCTGCCTGCGTTGCCCGGACTCCGCGGCCAGGGCGTCGAGGTACTCGTGCAGGTGCCGGGTGACCCGGCGGTGGACGGGGGCGGCCATGGCGGCGGACGTACGGTGCCACAGTTCGGCCAGCGCCGTGGTCAGCGGCTGGACCCGGCTGGGCGGGCGGTCCTCGACGACCGCGGCGAGGTCCGCCAGCAGCCCGCTGGTCGGCCGGCCGCCCGGGGCGCCGCCCTGGCCGGGGAGGTGGGCGCCGGCGTCCAGGTGGTCGTCGAGCAGGAAGGCCCAGGCGAACCAGTCCGCCAGTACCGGCAGTGACTCCGGCGAGGCCTCCGGGTGGGTGTGGGCGGCCAGCGCGCCGAAGCGGGCCCGCCGGAAGTGCTCGGCGGCGCCCGGAGTGGCCAGCAGGCCGTACCGGGTGCACCAGGCCAGGGTGTGGGCGTCCGCTTCGGCGGCCCGCGGGGGCACGGGGACGGCGGTGGTCACGGGTTCCTCCCCTGGGCCGCGGTGACCCGGTGTCATGATCGGCTGGCGCACCGTAGCGTGTCCGGTTCGCCGCTGCCAAGGTCCGGCCGGAGGGAGGGCGGGATTCCGCTGTTTGGTGGCGGGTTGACGGCGGCCCGGCCCGGCCCGGCCCGGCCCGTGGCGCCGGCGCCACGACGCCGCCGGGCCCCGGCGCCCCCGCGGCGGGCCTCTACGGGCTCGGCGGGGCCGGCGTCAGCGGGGCGGCAGCCGGACGCCTCCGGCGCGGAGCCTGGCCTCGGTGAGCGCGGTCAGCCGGGCCGAGACCGGGGCCTGCTCCTCGCGGTGGCCGTCGATCAGCCGGTACTGGGCCGCGGCCCGGGCCCACAGCCGTTGGTCGGCCGGATCCCCCAGCAGCGCGGGGTCGGCGAGGTAGCGGTCGGCCAGGGCGGTCGCCAGCTCCTCGATCCTCGGGTCGTCCGGCGCCCAGCCCTCGGCCTCCCGGCCGCGCTTGGTCAGCTCGACGAACTCCGGGTCGTCCAAACGGCGTTCGAGCAGGTCGAGGAAGCCGTCGAAGCCCTCCGGCACCAGCGCCCGGGTCAGCACCAGGGCCTCGCGCTGCGCCGCCACGTAGTCGGCGCCGAGGCCGAGGCCGGGCATCCGCGCCAGGAGTGCGCAGGCGCGGTCGGGCAGCAGCGCCCGGTCGCCGTCGGCGAGCCGCGCCAGGGTGTCCCGGCGGGCGGTCAACTCGGCGATGCGCTGGTCGAGTTCGCGGGCGACCTCGGCTATCGCGGTGTCGAACCGGGCGGTGTCGGCGTCGAGCATCGGCCCGACCTCGGCCAGCGGCACGCCCGCGCCGGCCAGCGTCCGCACCTGCACCAGCCGCAGCAACTCGGCCGAGCCGTACCTCCGGTAGCCGGAGCCGTCCCGCTCCGGCTCGGCGACCAGGCCGAGCTTGTGGTAGTGCCGCACCGTCTTGACCGTGACGCCGACGAAGGCCGCCGCCTGCCCGATCGTGACCCCGTTCCTCATCGGGCCGGCTCGCCGCGACGGGCGGCCTCGCCGCGGAACACCGCATCGACGAAACGCTGCTGGGCGGCCTGGAACGCCGGTGCGATCGACATCGCGGCGTCGTCCACCCAGGTCAGCCCGGCGGTGAGGGTGGTGCGGCCGTCGGGGGAGCCGTACATCAGCGCCGCCGAGCCCATGGTGGCGCCGTGGTGGTGGAAGACGGTGCCGCCGGCCGTCTCCTGGGCGAACACCCCCAGGCCGTACCCGGCGGTCGGCTCCGGGGTGCGCAGCTCGGCCAGCAGGTCGGCGGGCAGCAGCCGGCCGCCCATCAGCGCGGAGAAGTAGCGGTGCAGGTCGCGGGTGGTGGAGATCATGTCGCCACCGGCGCCGACCCAGGACGGGTTCTGGCGGGTGACGTCGATCGTGCGCTCCCGCCCGGCGTCCTGGTAGCGGTAGTAGCCGTGGTTGTGCGGCTCGGGCAGCTCCGGGGAGGCGCCCGGCGCCACCGTGCCGGTCAGCCCCAGCGGTTCGAGCACCAGCCGCCGCAGCTCCTCGGCGAACGGCCGGCCGGTGACCTCCTCGACCACCATCCGGGCCAGCACGTAGTTGGTGTTGGCGTAGCTCCAGCCCGCACCCGGCGCGAACCGGGCCGGCCGGGACAGGGACAGCCGCACCAACTCCTCGGGCGGGTACGTCCGGAACCGGTTGTCCACCCACTCCTTGCCCTGCCAGGGCACGCCCAGCACGATCGTCCCGTCCTCGTAGAGCTCACCGGTGTGGTTGAAGATCCCGGTGGTGTGCTGGAGCAGCATCCGCACCGTGATCCGCCGGTCGAGACCGTACCCGGGCAGCAGGTCGTCGACCGTCGCGTCCAGGCCGAACCTGCCCTCGGCCACCAGCGACAGCACCGTGGTGGCCACGAAGCTCTTGGTGCTGCTGCCGATCCGGAAGTGCCCGTCCGTCACCACCCCGCCGTCCCGGCCCGCCTCCCGCACCCCGGCGCCGCCGACCCACTCGCCCCGCCCGTCGTTCACCCGCAGCTGCACCCCGAGGAAGCCGGCCCCGACCAGCTCGGCCATCGCCTCCCGCAGCTCCGGACGGTCCTGCCCCTGCTCCGCACCCCTGCTGGACATGCTGTTCCTCCACCTCGTCCGCGCCCCGGTCGGGCGTCGTGCCGTTGCGAGGAGCCTCCACCCTGACCCGGGGTCAACCTCAACGGTGATCCGGATCACAGTCGGCCGCCGGCACGACGGCCCGGGCTGCACATCCCCGGGCCGATGCGCCGGGGGTGCGTCAGAGCCGGGCCGGCCGATCCGCCCGGACCGCGCGCAGTGCCCGGTCGACCGTCTCCTCCCGTTCGCCGACCGGGGCCACGTAGCCGAGGGCCGCACGCGCGGCGTGCTCGCCGAGCGTCCGGGTGATCACCCAGGCGGCGAGGTACTGGGAGGCCAGGCAGCCGCCCGCCGTGGCGATGTTCCCCTCGGCGTGGAACGGCGCGTCCAGCACCTCGACGCCACGGGCCTCGACGAAGGGGCGGCTGGTCAGGTCCGTGCAGGCCGGCCTGCCGTCCAGCAGCCCGAGGTGTGCCAGCACCAGGGCGCCGGAGCACTGCGCGCCGATCAGCTGCCGCGCGGGGTCGAGCGGCAGCAGGGAGAGCAGGCGGCCGTCGGCGACCACGTCACGGGTCCGGACGCCGCTGCCGATCAGGACGACATCGGCCTCGGGCACGAACGCCAGCGGCCGCTGACTGTCCACCCGGACACCGTTCATCGACGTGACGACCGGCGTCGGCGTCGTGATGAACGCCTCCAGGCCGTCCTTGCGGCAGCGGTTGACCACCGCGGAGGCGATGAAGCTGTCGAGCTCGTTGAACCCGTCGAAGGTGACCACGGCGACCTGCATCACGACTCCTCCATGCGTAGCGGGTGTCCAGCGTGTCAGACGAGCCGCGCCGGGGTTTACCGGTGGGCGTTCGCACACATCACTTCCCCATGACCAGCGACACGGCCCATCGGGCGGACGGTACGGCACGCACGTTCTACAACACCCCGGAGACGGACGACTTCTACCGGCTGACCTGGGGCGGCGAGAACATCCACCTCGGGATCTACCGCGACGGGGACGAGACCATCCGGCAGGCGGCGCAGCGCACGGTGGAGTCCGCCGCGCGCCGCGTCGAGGAGGGGCTCGACGGGATGAGCACCGTGCTGGACCTGGGCTCCGGGTTCGGCGGGGCGGCCCGCCACCTCGCCTCGACCTACGGCTGCCGGGTCGTGGCGCTCAACATCAGCGACCGGCAGAACCGGGGCCACCGCGCCCGCAACCTCGAACTCGGGCTGGACTCCCGCATCCAGGTGGTGACCGGGTCCTTCAACGACATCCCCGCCGCCGACGGGAGCTTCGACGTGGTCTGGTCGCTGGAGGCGTTCTGCCACAGCGGCGACCGGGCCCGCACCCTCGCCGAGGCCGTCCGGGTGCTGCGCCCGGGCGGCCGACTGGTGTTCACCGACCTGATGGCCGCCTCCGCCGACCATCAGCAGGCCCTGCGCCCGTTCTGCGAACGGCTGCGCATCGGCGACCTGGCGACGCCCGAGTTCTACCGTGCGCGGCTCGCCGGGCTGGGGCTCGCCGGGGTGGAGTTCGAGGACCTCTCCGCGTACGTACCGGTCCACTACGCCCGGCTCCGGGACGAAGTCGACCGTCGCACCGAGGAGTTGACGGACCGGGCCGGGACGGACCAGCTGGCGCGGCTGCGGACCAACCTCGACCACTGCCTGGAGGTCTGCGAGGCGGGGCTGCTCGCCTGGGGCCTCTTCCACGGCCGCAAGCCGTCGGCCCGGTAGCGGGGCACCACCACCGACGCCCGCTGCCGCTCCCGGCTACCCGCCGTGCCCCGCCCAGGCCTCCAGGGTCGCCGCCGCCCAGGCCCGCACCCGCTCCGGGAACCCGGCGGCGGGGAAGGTGCCGTCCACCGCGACGTGCTCGACGGTGACCGCGAACCCGCCCGTCGGCGGTGCCGGGGCAGGCTCGACCGTCCGGGCGGGCCCACCCGGCACCCGGTGGGCGTTCGCCCGGCGGGCCCGCCCGACCAACTCCTCGACGGCCGGCAACCCGCCCTCCAGGTACGCCCGCAGGAACGCCCGCGCCACCGCCCCGCCGTCGCCGGGCAGCCGGCCGGGGTGCTGGAGCAGGAAGCACGCCACCGACACCCCGTGCAACGGCCCCCACGGCCGCGCCCGCGAGTGGTCCAGCGCCAGCAGCGCGTGGAACAGCTCGGCGCACCGCCGCGCGCCGCACTCCGGGCAGCGGCCGGCGTCCGTCACGGCCGCACGGTCTTGCTCAGGTACATCGACGACACGCCGTAACCGCTGCGGCGGTACAGGGCGATGGCGGCCTCGTTGCCGCCGAAGACGTTCAGTGCGAGGTCCGTCATGCCCTCCTCGGCGACCAGCCGTTCGGCCGCGGCCAGGATCGCGGCGCCGTACCCCCGGCGGCGGAGCCCGGGGCGGACCCGGAGGTGGTAGAGCCAGGCGGAGGTGGAGGCGCCGGCCCCGGCGCGGGGGTCGGGACCGATCCAGGCGGTGCCGACGGCTTCGCCCGTGGCGTTCTCGGCCACCACCAGGTGGTGTCCGGCGGTGGCGAGGCCCTTCGGCAGGAACCTGGCGGTGCCCTCGCGGGCGCGCTCCCGGGCCAGTTCCTCGGGCATCAGCCTGGCGAGCTCGGCCACCGTCTCGGCCTCGCGCTCCTCGGTGGCCGACCGGTACTCGGCCTCGGTCATCCGGCGCAGTGTCACGGATCGATCGTCCATGCCCACCATCGTCGGACACCCGGCGGCGCGGGCGAAACCGATTTCGACCCGGGAGGGGCGCGGGCGTGGTACCGGGGTACTACCCGGCCTCCGATGATCAGCCCCCGGTGCCGTGGATCCGGCCCCGCGCGGCCCTAGCGTGGAACCGTGGGCGGCCGGACGGACCGGCCCCTGAGCGTGAGGGTGAGCGATGATCGAGGCGCACCAGCTGACGAAGCGGTACGGGGAGAAGACCGCCGTGGACGGGCTGGACTTCACGGTCCGGCCCGGGGCGGTGACCGGCTTCCTGGGGCCCAACGGGGCGGGGAAGTCGACCACCATGCGGATGATCGTCGGGTTGGACGCGCCGACCAGCGGCTCGGTGCGGGTCAACGGCCGCCGGTACGCCGAGCACGCCGCCCCGCTGCAGGAGGTGGGCGCGCTGCTGGAGGCCAAGTCGATCCACCCCGGCCGCTCGGCGTTCAACCACCTGATGGCGCAGGCCCACACCCACGGCATCCCGCGCCGCCGGGTCGAGGAGGTCATCGAGCTGACCGGACTGCAGTCGGTGGCCCGCAAGCGCGCCGGGGCGTTCTCGCTCGGCATGGGCCAGCGCCTGGGCATCGCGGCCGCCCTGCTGGGCGACCCGGCCACGGTGATGCTGGACGAGCCCGTCAACGGGCTCGACCCCGAGGGCGTGCTGTGGATCCGCAACCTGCTCACCTCGCTCGCCGCCGAGGGCCGCACCGTCTTCGTCTCCTCGCACCTGATGAGCGAGGTCTCGCTGGTCGCCGACCACCTGATCATCGTCGGGCGCGGCCGGCTGCTCGCCGACACCACCGTCCAGGAGCTGGTCCAGCAGGCCGGCGGCGACGTGGTCAAGGTCGCCAGCGCCGACCCGGCCCGGCTGCGCTCGGCGCTCTCCGGACCGGGCGTGGAGATCACCGGCCGCTCCGGTTCCGAGGAACTGCTGGTCACCGGGCGGACGGCCCGTGAGATCGGCCTCACTGCCGCCGAGCACGGCATCGCGGTGTTCGAACTGACCCCCCGGACGGTCTCCCTCGAGGAGGCCTTCATGGAGCTGACCCGGGACGCCGTCGAGTACCACGGCACCACGACCACCGCCGAGACCCAGAGGAGCGCGGCATGACCACGATCGCCCCCGACCAGCGGCTGGAGACCGCCGGCGCGCGTCCCGCCCGCCCCGCCCACAAGGTGACGGCCGCCCGCGTACTGCGCTCGGAGTGGGCCAAGCTCTGGTCGCTCCGCTCCACCTGGATCACCCTCGGCCTGGCCCTGCTGTTCCTGGTCGCCTTCGGCCTGATCGCGGCCTTCCAGTTCAAGTCGCGGATCACCTCCGGCCGCCCGATGGACCGGGACTTCGCCGCCGCGAGCGCGCTCAGCCTCTCGCTGTTCGGCACCAACTTCGCCCAGCTGGCGCTCGGCGTCCTCGGCGTCCTGGTCGCGGCCGGCGAGTACTCGACGGGCATGATCCGCTCCACCCTGGCCGCCGTGCCGCGCCGCCTGCCGGTGCTCTGGTCCAAGGCCGCGGTGTACGGCGTGATCGCCCTGGTGCTGGGCACCGTCGGGGCCTTCGCCACCTTCGCGGCGGACAGCGGCATCCTGTCCGGCACCCGCGCGGCGATGACCTTCGCCGACGCGGGCGTGGTGCGCGGCCTGCTGGGCGCCGGGCTCTACCTCGGGCTGGTCGGCGTGATCGGGGTCGCCCTCGGCGCGCTGCTGCGCTCGGTGGCCGGCGGCATCGCCGTCCTGGTCGCCTCGCTGATGCTGATCCCCGGGCTGACCTCGCTGCTGCCCACCTCCTGGCAGGACCACATCAGCCCCTACCTGCCCAGCCACGCGGGCGAGGCGATGTTCGCCCTGCAGCACGACACGACCACGCTCTCGCCGACCGCCGGCCTGCTGGTCTTCCTCGGCTGGACGGTGCTCGCGCTCGCCGGGGCGGCCGTGCGGCTGGTGCGCAGCGACGCCTGAGCAGGGCACCTGGGACACTCGCGGTGCGGCGCCGGAGCGACCGGCGCCGCACCGCACCCGTTCGTCAGAGCAGCAGGGAGAACCCACCGGTGAGCGAGGAGCACGCCACCCCCGCCGGCCCGGCCGTGCCCACCGACGCGCTGTCCGGGCACCCGCTGTACGCCCGGCTGGCCCGGATCGGCCAGCGGCTGCGCGAGGCGGACCGCGCCCACCCCTGGGTGCTGGACACCGCCGTGGTGGCTGCGGTCCTCCTGATGTTCTGCCTGCCCGACCTCGTCCACGGCTTCGGCCACGGCGAGGGCGGTCCGCGCGAACACCGCTTCACCTTCGCCCGCCCGCCGCTGCCGGCCACCCTGGCCCTCCAGGCGGGCCTGGTGCTGCCGCTGCTGTGGCGCCGGCGGCGGCCCACGGCGGCCTTCGCCGTGATCATGGCGGTGTTCGTGCTGCAGTGGTCGCTGGGCGTCGCGCTGCGCGCCGACGCCGCCCTGCTGGTGGCGTTCTACAGCCTGGCCCTGCACGGCCGGCTGCGGCACCTGGCCTGGTCCTGCGCGGTGATGGCCGGTGCGATGGCCCTGGTCGCGGTCGAGGTCTCCGGCGGCGGACTGCCGGTCGGGGACGCGCTGTTCTTCCTGGGCAGCGCCGCCACCGCGGCCGTCGCCCTGGGCATCGCGGTACGGGTGCGGCGCGCCCAACTGGCCGGACTGCGCGAGCGCGCGGCCCGGCTGGAGGTCGAACGCGACCAGCGCAGCCGGCTGGCCGCCGTCACCGAACGCACCCGGGTGGCCCGGGAGATGCACGACATCATCGGCCACAACCTGTCCGTGATCATCACCCTGGCCGACGGCGGCGCCTACGCCGTCCGGGCCTCGCCCGAGCGCGGCCGGGAGGCCCTGGAGCTGATCGGCGAGACCAGCCGCCAGGCGCTCGGCGAGCTGCGCCGGATGCTCGGGGTGCTGCGCGACCAGGCCGACCAGGGCGCCGAGTTCAACCCCCAGCCGGGGGTCGCCGACCTCGACGGGCTGTGCGCCCGGATCCGCGCGGCCGGCCCCCAGGTGGTGTACACCGTCGGCGGCGACCCGGACCGGCTGGACCGCGGCGTCCAGTTGATGGCCTACCGGATCGTCCAGGAGGCGCTCACCAACACCCTCAAGCACGCCGGACCGGACACCCGGGCGCACGTGACCCTGACCGTCGACACCACCCGGTTGACGATCCGGGTCCGGGACGCCGGCCCGCCCGACGGCGTCCGGCGGCCGGGCCGCCCGGACGGCGAGGGCCACGGCCTGGCCGGGATGCGCGAACGCGCCGCCCTGTACGGCGGGACGGTCACGGCGGGCCCCGGCCCTGGGGCAGGATGGACCGTGGAGGCCGTACTGGACCTCACCCCCGACCCGACAGGCGGCCACCCGTGACCACCGTCCTCATCGTGGACGACCAGCCGCTCCAGCGCTACGGCTTCCGGATGCTGCTGGAGAGCCAGCCCGACACCGAGGTGGTCGGCGAGGCCGCCCACGGCGCCGAGGCCGTCCGGCTCGCCGCCGACCTGCGGCCCGACGTCGTCCTGATGGACATCCGGATGCCCGGCATGGACGGCATCGAGGCCACCCGGCAGATCGTCGCCTCCGGCGGCCGCTCCCGGATCCTGGTGCTCACCACCTTCGACCTGGACGAGTACGCCCACGCCGCACTGCGCGCCGGGGCCAGCGGCTTCCTGCTCAAGGACGCCCGGCCGGAGGAACTGCTCGCCGGGATCCGGGCGGTGTCCGAGGGCGACGCGGTGGTCGCCCCGGCGATCACCCGGCGGCTGCTCGACGCCTACGCCCACCACCTGCCGGTCCGCCCGGCGGGCGCGGCCGCCGTCGACGACCCCCGGCTGGACGCGCTGACCGAGCGCGAGCGGGAGATCCTGGTGGCCATCGCCCAGGGCTGGACCAACAGCGAGATCGCCCAGCGGCTGGTGCTGGCCGAATCGACCGTCAAGACCCACGTCAGCCGGGTGCTGGCGAAGATCGGCGCCCGCGACCGGGTGCAGGCGGTGATCTTCGCGTACGACCGCGGTCTGACCCGGCCCAACCCGCCGATCACGAACCGCTGACCGTCCCCGGGCCGGCTGCCGCCCGGGGGCCGATCAGGTCGCCGGGCGAGCCGGGCACCCCTCCGGTCCTGCTACGCCTCGCTGTTGGAGGACTCCTGCGCCGCCCGGGTGGGGTGGGGGACGGAGGACGGGAGGGCGTGGCCGGTGCGGTCGTCGGTGTGCCAGGACTGCGACTGGAAGGCCAGGAAGACCGCCGTCCAGCGGTTCTCGTCCGGCAGGTGGATCAGCAGGCCGCCGTCCTGGTACACCCCGTCGTCGTCCCGGAACCGGCCGCTGTTGCCCTGGTTCATGTGCACGTCGTGCACCCCGTTGCCGGGCAGGAAGCCGAACACCTTGTCGGGGAGGTCGGGTTCGGGCCCGAAGCGCTGGCCGAAGACGTACACCGCGGCCTGCCGGTCGGCGATCGCGCGCTGCACGTAGTGGTCGAGCAGGGCGGCGAGGCTGTTGCCCGGGCCGGGGGCGTCGGGCGGCAGGACGCGCATCGCCGCGTGGTCGAAGAGCTTGCCGCGGACGAAGTCCAGGCTGGCCGTGCCCGGCCGGGAGTCCAGGTCGGTCCAGCCGCTGCCGGCGGCCGGGAGCGACTCGGTGACCGGGTGCCGGAAGTCCTCGTCGGCGAGGTAGAGCAGGTCCGGCGGGGCCTGCTGGGAGAGCACGTTGACGGCCGCGCGGTAGTCGGTGCCGTCCGCGTCGCGCAGGTGGATCTGGTAGTGCGGAGTGCCGGTGGCGCCCTCGCGGCGCCGGTCGACGGCGGTAGCGGCGAGCACGCCGTAGTTGCTGATCGGCATCGGGCGGTTCCTCGGGTGGGGGTGGGCAGGAGCACCTCCGTTATCGCCCACGGGACGGGCGGGCCGGAGCGGAATCGGCGTTTGTTCACCTGCCGTCCCCCGGACGGCTTCCGCGGTACCGAACACGGACGACCGGGCCGAACAAAAGCCTCGTCCGGCTCAGGGGGTCGGCGCCGGGGCGCGGTCCCGGGAACGCGTGGTCCGGCCGCGCAGCAGCTCGCCGGTGATGAAGGCGGTCACGGCCGCGACGATCAGCAGCGGCATGGCGTTCGCGGCCTGCCCGCCCAGCAGCATCGTGGCCAGCACCGTACTGGTGACCGGCAGCCCGGTCGTCGCGGCGCCGGCGGCGACCAGCCCGGCGGCCAGGGCGGGGGCGGTGCCCAGGCCCGGCAGCGGGGCGCAGGCCACGCCGAGGGCGGCGCCGATCAGGATCGCCGGGAAGATCGGGCCCCCGCGCAGGCTGCCCAGGGCTATGCCCCAGCCGAGCGTCTTGCCCAGCACCAGGGCGAGCAGTGCGCCGACCGGCCAGGCGGCCGGGTCGGCGGCGAGCGCGCCCAGCGTGGCCTGGCCGGACAGCGCGGCCTCCGCCGGCGAGCGCCCGGTGAGCAGCGCGTACCCGGCGATGCAGCAGCCGACCGCGAGGGCGCAGCCGACGGTGCGGACGGCGGTCCGCCGGGCGGACGGACCGGTTCCCGTCCCGCCCGCCGTGAAGGCCTTCACCCGCCGGCCGAGGGTCTGCCCGGCGACACACACCACGGCGACCGCGACGGCCAGCGGCACGCCCCACAGGAAGTCGCCGGGGTCGGGGGTGCCGGAGACCGGCACGTGCGGCAGCGACAGCGCGCCGGTCGCCAGCCCGGTCCAGTGCCCGAAACCGGTGAACACCAGGGCGCCGACGCCGCTGGCCAGCAGACAGGGCAGGATCAGCGCGACCAGCTGGGGGCCGCCCAGCCCGGCCGCCTCGATCATCATCACGGCGGCGACCAGCGGGCTGCCGAAGATGGTCGAGATCGCCGCCGAGGCCCCGGCGGTGCCCAGCACCGGCACGAGCCGCGGCTGCTCGGCCCGCCGGGCCGCCCGCACGGCGAGCAGCGCGAGCCCGCCGCCGATGGCCATCAGGGGCGCCTCGGGGCCCAGCACCGCGCCGAGCGGCAGACCGGCGAGCGCGGCCAGCACCACGCCGGGTACGTCCCGGGGCAGGCTGGGCGCGCCGCCGAGCCCGTCCACCGGTACGTGGCCGCCGCGCCCGGGCAGCCGGGTGACGACCGGTGCGATCAGCAGCCCGGCCAGCAGCAGCGCGGGCAACGGCCACCACCAGGGCGCCCGGTCGTACCCGGCCGCGTCCGGCAGGCTCTCCCAGACCCAGTGCTGGAGCTCGTGCTCCAGGGTGACGAAGCCGAAGGCGACCAGGGAGATCGGGACACCGACCAGCACCGCGACCAGCAGCAGCCGGAGGTAGCCCCGGTGCAGCAGCACCTCCCGCAGGGTGGGGCCGCCGCCCGCCGGCGGGGGCGGGTCCGGCTGCTCCGGCATGGCCGCTCCTTCGTGCTCCTCGGGCGCCCCGCGCCCCGGTCCTGCGACCGAGTCTCGCCGGGGGCGGCGCCCCGCGCACGACGGGGCGGTGGGCCGGGCCTTCCCACCGGCACGTCGCGGGGGCCGGCGCCCGTCGTGGGTGCCGGCCCCCGCACGGCCGGGGCTCAGCGGCCGCCGGCGATCCCGCAGACGTCCGCGAAGTGGCCGCCGCTCCAGCGGGCCGGGCGGATGGCGACGTCCCGGACCGGCCGTTCGGCGACGGGGGCGAGGGCCGGGGCGGGGCCGGTGGCCGGCCGCGGGGCGGGCACGCCCTCGGCCGGGCGGGCGGTCAGAGGTTCTTCTCCAGCGCCGCCAGGTAGTTGCGCATGAAGTGGTCGCGCACGCCCTCGCCGGTGGGCTCGAAGGCGGCCGAGGTGAGGCCCTTGGCACGGTTGGCGAGACCCGCCAGCATGCCCCCGGAGCCCTGGTGGACGACGCCCGCGGAGTCGATGAAGTGCAGGGCCTCGGTGTGGGTGAAGGCCGGCTCGGGCGGCAGCTGGGGGACCACGTCGTTGTTGTTGACGAAGCGGTGACTCCGGCCCTGGAAGGCCTTGTCGTACGCGGCGCCGAGCAGCCGGTCGCAGGTGCGGGGCTGGCCGAAGGTGTACACCCCGTCGGCCGTCAGCCGGGGGTCCTCCAGGGCGAGGCGGGCGGCGGCGAGCATGGCGAGGGCGCCGCCCAGGCTGTGGCCGGTGAACCAGATGCTCTGCTCCTCGGTGCGCAGCTCGCCCAGCGCCTTGCGGACGTCGGGGAAGACGGACTCCAGGGCCTCGGCGAAGCCGTAGTGGACGTAGCCGGTGCCGGCCGGGCCGGGCCAGGGCGGGGTGCTGGAGTCGGTGAGCCAGTCGCGGATCTCCTTGGGTTCGGTGCCGCGGAAGGCGACCACGATCATCCGGTCGCTCGCCATGGTGTAGGCCTGGGTGTCCTCGAGCGGGAACGGCGGGGTGAACCGGGTCGCGTGGTGGCGGACCGTCTCGAAGCCCCAGTCCCGGGCCTGGCGGTCGACGGTGGTGTCGTCCTGGTACGCGAGGTCGGAGGCCCGGGCCAGCCAGTAGGCGTGGGCGGGGCTGTAGCCGGAGGCGCTCTGGTCGAAGGTGGTCGGTACGGCCACGGAGGAACCGCCTTTCACTGGGGGAGCATGGTCCTCCGTTGGTAGCGGAGCCGCCCCCGGCCGTCGGGGCGGCAGCGCCCGTGAGTCACCCGAACAGCGCCGCGAAGGCGCCCGAAATCCCCGGGCGCGTCCCCGTGTCGGCCGTTGGATGCAGGGCGATTGCGGGCCCGGGCGGCGGGTGCGCTAGTGGGTCGCGTCGGCGGGTGGCGCCGACGGGCAGCACCGACGAGCAGAGGAAGACCTTCACCATGAAGCACACGACGACCCGCAGGCGCCTGGCCGCACTGGCCGTGCTGATCGCCGCGGCGGGCACCCTCACCCAGGGCGGCACGGCGCAGGCGGCGAACCGGGCGGCGGGCCAGTGCGGCGGGAACACGGCCGACTACACCTACCCGGCGCGGGCGTTCCGGTTCGACGACCGGATCAGCACGTGGCTGGGCATCACGGCCGTCCAGTTCAACGACGACATGACGCTGACCGTCACCCCGTTGAACAACCCCGCCACGGTCTCCGGCGGCTGGGAGCTGCACGACCCGAACGGGCCGAACCAGGCGAAGATCGGCATCGTGACCTTCTACACCACCGTCTCGCCGCCGGTGGAGGGCGACGGCGTGGCCAGCATCTACTGGTACACCGGCTTCCCGAACTGCAACCCGACCACCGCCAACTCGGCGAAGCAGCTGTTCCAGATCTACGGGGACGTCCAGATGCAGCCGGTCTACGAGGACAACAGCCGGGGCCCGCTGAGCAAGATCAACGGCTACCAGGCGGACCGCTGAGCCGACGTACGGCGGCCTCCGGGGATCGAGCGGACGCCCCCGGAGGCCGGGTGCGCGGGGCTTGGGAGGGAACGGATTCGTTCACTAACATTGGCGGTAGGCCAGGTGAACAGGGAACCCCCGGGAGGTGTGCCGTCATGATCGCCGAAGCCCGCGCCACCGCGGGCGGCACCGCGCGCGCGGCCGAGGACGTCGTCCCGGTCCGCCGTCGCGGCGAAGCACTGGAGAGCGCCATCTACGGTGCGGCCCTCCAGCAGCTCACCACCGACGGCTACGCCGGACTGACCATGGAGGGCGTGGCCGCGGCCGCGCAGACCGGCAAGGCCGCGCTCTACCGGCGCTGGTCCTCCAAGGAGGAGCTGGTCATGGACGCGCTGCGGGCCAGCCTGCCGCCGGCCGGGCCCGCCCCCGACACCGGCGGCCTGCGCGGGGACCTCCTGGAGCTGGTCACCCGGCTGCGCACCGCGATGTTCAGCGAACCGGGCGCCGCCGTCCGCGCGATCATGGGCGAGATCGACCACCAGCGGGCCCACGCCTTCCTGGCGCTGGTGCTGGAGCGGGTGGTCGAGCCGACCACCGCGCTGATCGCCGAGGTGCTCGAGCGGGGCGCCGCCCGGGGCGAGGTGCGCCCCGGGGCGGTCACCCCGATGGTCACCGACGTGGTGCCCGCGCTGATGCTGTACCGGATCAAGATGTGCGGCGGGGGCCCGGTGGAACTCGACCCGGCGGCGATCGTCGATGAGGTACTGCTGCCGATCGTCCGCCCGGCCGGTCCCTGAGGACCGGCCGGTCCCTGAGTCCCGGGCGGACGGACGAGATCGTGCCGTGGGCCGGGCCGTGAGCCCGGTCACGCGGGTCAGGCGCCGCTGTTGCGGAGCATGTCCTCGCGCTCGACGACCTTGACGCGCTCGCGGTCCTGCGCCCGGCCGAGCTCGCGCTCGTGGGCGTCCAGCTGCTTCCAGCCGTCCCAGGTGGTGAAGCGCACGCCACGGGCGCGCAGGTGCTCCTCGACAGCGGCCGGGTCGGGCTCGGCGGCGCCGGGCAGCCGGCCGCTGGTGTGGTCCTCCAGCAGGCAGGCGACGGTCTCGTTGGCGTCGCCCTTGGTGTGGCCGATCAGGCCGACCGGGCCGCGCTTGATCCAACCGGTGACGTAGACGGCCGGGACGGGCGAGCCGTCGCCGTCCAGGACGCGGCCGGCCTGGTGCGGGACGGTGCCGGAGACCGGGTCGAAGGGCAGCTTGGGCAGCTCGTCGGAGTAGTAGCCGACGGCGCGGTAGACCGACTGGACGTCCCAGTCGGTGTGCCGGCCGGTGCCCCGGACGTTGCCGGTGCCGTCCAGCTCGGTGCGCTCGGTGCGCAGGCCGACGACCTTGCCGTCCTCGCCGAGCACCTCGACCGGGGACTCGAAGAAGTGCAGGTACACCCGGTGCGGGCGGTCGCCGACGTCGCGGATCGCCCAGTTCTCGACGGTCGCCGCGACCAGGTCGACGTGCTTGACGGCGCGGCGCTCGGCTATCGAGCCCTCGTCGTACTCGATGTCCTCGGGGTTGACGATGACCTCGATGGTGGGCGAGTGGTCGAGCTCGCGCAGCTCCATCGGGCTGAACTTCGCCTGGGCCGGGCCGCGGCGGCCGAAGACGTGGACCTCGACGGCGCGGTTGGCCTTCAGCCCCTCGTACACGTTCGGCGGGACCTCGGTGGGCAGCAGCTCGTCGGCGGTCTTGGCGAGGATCCGGGCGACGTCCAGGGCGACGTTGCCGACGCCGAGGACGGCGACCTTCTCGGCCTCCAGCGGCCAGCTGCGCGGGACGTCCGGGTGGCCGTCGTACCAGGAGACGAAGTCCGCGGCGCCGTAGGAGCCGTCCAGGTCGATGCCGGGCAGGTCGAGGGCGCGGTCGGCCATCGCGCCGGTGGAGAAGACCACGGCGTCGTAGTGCCGGTGGAGGTCGTCCAGGCTGAGGTCGGTCGGGTAGTCGACGTTGCCGAACAGCCGGACCTGGGGCTTGTCGAGCACCTGGTGCAGCGCGGTGACGATGCCCTTGATCCGCGGGTGGTCGGGGGCCACGCCGTAGCGGATCAGGCCGAAGGGGGCGGGCATCCGCTCGAACAGGTCGATCGAGACGCCGGGCGCCTGGGCGGCGTCGGACTTCAACAGGGCGTCGGCGGCGTAGATGCCGGCGGGGCCGGCTCCGACGATGGCGACTCGGATCGGGCGGGTCATGCGGGCGGTCCTCCGGTCGACGCGGCGCAGGGCGCATTGGTCTGGACCCTTGCAGTAAACCCGCAGGTCGGGCGGAGGTGTAGTCAGTGTTGATCTATGACCTCATAGAGCGAAGCTATGGCAGACCCGGGAACTTTTCCCGGGTCTGCCGAGTACCTGCCAGACCGGCTCAGCCGCCGTCGGCGGGCGCGGCGGGGGCCTGCGAAGGCACCGCCGGGGCGGCGGCAGCGGGGGCCGGGGCCGCAGGCGCTGCCGGGGCGGCCGGGCCCTCGGTGAGCCGGGCCGCGGAGGCCTCGAAGAAGCGCAGCATCTCCACCGGGAAGGGCAGCACCAGCGTCGAGTTCTTCTCCGCCGCGACCTCGACCACCGTCTGCAGCATGCGCAGCTGCAGGGCCGCCGGCGTCTCGGCCATCTTGCCCGCCGCCTCGGCGAGCTTGGCGGCGGCCTGGAACTCGCCGTCCGCGGTGATGATCCGGGCCCGGCGCTCGCGGTCGGCCTCGGCCTGGCGGGCCATCGAGCGCTTCATCGAGTCGGGCAGGCTGACGTCCTTGATCTCCACCCGGTCGATGTGCACGCCCCAGCCGGCCGCCGGGCTCTCCAGCATGACCTCCAGGCCCTGGTGCAGGTTCTCCCGGCCGGACAGCAGGTCGTCCAGCTCGCTCTTGCCGATGATCGAGCGCAGCGAGGTCTGGGCGACCTGGAGCATGGCGAAGCTGTAGTTCTGCACGTCCACGGTGGCCTTGATCGGTTCGACCACGCGGAAGTACAGCACCGCGTCGACGCTCACCGAGACGTTGTCCTTGGTGATGCCCTCCTGGGCGGGCACCGGCATGGTGACCACCTGGACGTTGACCTTGCGCATCCGGTCGGCCACCGGCACCAGCAGCGTCAGGCCCGGCTCCCGGACCTGCCCGCGCACCCGGCCGAGCCGGAACACCACACCGCGCTCGTACTGCTGCACCACCCGCACGCCGGTCGCCAGCCAGAGCAGGACGACCGCGACGACGATCACGAGTACTGCCACGCCTGTTCTACCTTCTCCCCGTCGCGGCGCGGCCGGGCCGGGTCCGGAGTGGCCCTGTCGCCGGGCGCTCGCCGCGCGCAGCACAGTATGCGCCCGGCGGGGGCGGACGGTAAGGCGTGTGCGGGGGGATCTTGACGCAGCGTCGGCACGCCCCGGCCGGGAGGCGTCCCGCGGGGCCGGGGCGGCGGGTGCGCCGACACGCACGGGGCGCTGCCGTTCCTCGACTTGGGGTGGGCCGGACGCTTGGATGGATCGGGCCTGGTCACCGCCCAAACAGGCGCTGGGGAAACCCTCTTGGCGAGCCGAGGAGCCACCACCGTGAACGACACGACCGATTCCGACCCCACCGCCGTCGCCCGCCGGGTCGCCGAGCGGCGCGAGCAACTCGGCCTCACCGAGGCGGACCTGGCCCACCGGGCGGCGATGGCACCGCGCTACCTGGGCCACCTGCTCGACGCCGGACCGGCCTTCGACCCCGGCGGCTTCGTGCGGATCGCCGCCGCCCTCGGCCTGAGCCGGGAGGAGCTCCTGGAGGGCCGCGCCGACGCCCCGCCCGGCCGGGGCGCTCCCGGCCCCCGGCCCCGGCTCCTCGACCTCACCGACGCCGAGTGCTGGGAGCTGGTCGGCACCCACGGGATCGGCCGGATCGGGCTGCCCGTGCGCCCCGGCCCGGCGGTCTACCCCGTCAACTACGTGGTCGACCACGCCTCCTTCGCCTACCGCACCGGCGACCGCACCTCCACCGCTCCCGAGCCGGGGGTCGAGGTGTCCTTCCAGGTCGACCACATCGACGAGTACCTGGGGCGGGGCTGGAGCGTGCTCGCCCTCGGCACGGCGCAGTACGTGGACGACCCGGAGGAGCGCAGCCGCCTCGACGGCCTCCCCGGCGCGGCCCCGTGGGCGGGCGGGGACCGGCCGCGCTGGGTGCGGATCCGGTGCGCCGAGATCAGCGGCCGGCGGCTGGTCACGGGCTGACGGCCGTCGGCCCGGTCGCCCTGGCCGGGGGGTGGGTGGCAAGTCCGGTACGGGCGGCGTGGGTTGGCGGGCGTGCCCGCTCGGTCCCGACCCTCGGGCATACTCCTCGGATGGACGGATCGAGCAGGGCCGACTGGACCAGCACCACCCACGACTGGGCCGCCGCCGTGGACGCCGGGCACCTCGCCGGGATCCGCGCCGACCCGGCGCAGTTCGCGCCGGGCGGGGTGGCCCACCTGGTGCTGGAGGTGCTCGCCTACCCGGCCGACGAGGCGGCGGCGCGCGGCGCGGGCCGGTGCACCGTCACCCTGCACGCCGACGGCTCGGTCTCGGTGCGGGACGACGGGCGGGGCACCGACACCCGGGTCGACGAGCACGGCGAGGTGGTCAGGAAGCCCGTCATGGCGACCAAGGACCTGCGCTTCTTCGACCACCCCGGGGCGGAGACGCTCCCGGACGGGCACCCGCGCCGGGGCATGTCCGTGGTCGCCGCGCTCAGCACCCGGCTGCTGCACACCAACCGCCGGGCCGACGGCGCCTGGATGCAGCGCTACGAGCACGGGCTGCCGGTCACCGGCCTCGACCCGATCGCCCCCGACGGCACCACCGGCACCTGCGTGACCTTCCGGCCGGACGGCCCGCTGCTGCCGCGGAGCCCGTTGGACCCGGACCGGCTGGCCCGCTGGGCGGCCTCCTGGCCGGCCCTGGAGGTCCGGGTGGAGCACGGCTGACCGGGGCGGGCGGGCCGGTGGCGCTGCCTCTGGGGGCCGGACGCCGTACCCGCACGGTGCGACGGATGACCCGGCCGGGGCGGGCCCCGGTGCTCCGAGGCGGCCTTGTATCGCGCGCTACGGCTGGCTACGCTCGCCGGCATGAAGCAGCTCAACGTACGACTGGACGACGCCGTGCACGAGGCGCTGGAGCAGCGCGCGGAGGCCGCCGGGATGAGCCTGCCGGACTACGCGCGCAAGGTGCTGGCGGAGGAGGCGGACGAGCGGCGCGAGCGCTTCCTGACCGCGGCCGCCCACTTCGCGGACGCCTGGGGCCCGGCCTTCGAGGACGAGTTCGGGCCCTACCCGCAGGGCAGCCGCGAGGACGCCACGGCGGACGCCGCGTGATCCTGCGGATCGACCGGGCCTGGCTGCTCGACATCGCCCACCAGTTCCTGCCCGGCGATCCCGACGTCACCGACTACGGCACCCTGACCGCCGCGGTGGCCCGGCACGCCGACGAGGTGATGGAGGTCCCCGTCTACGGCGCCGTGCACCAGCGCGCGGCCGCCCTGATGCACCAGCTGATCCGGGTCCCGGCACTGGAGTCCGCCAACGAGCACTACGCGGCCGTGGTCGCCGCCGCCTACCTGAGCGCCTCCGGCGTCATCGTCACCGCCGAACCCAAGCAGGCCGTCGAGCTGGCCGCCCGGATCCGCTCCGGGCAGGCGGACGTCCGGGACACCGCGGCCGGCATCCGGACCTGGTACCGCTGAACCCCGAGGGGCGCCCGGCCCGCCGGCGTCGGCCTCCGACGACGGCGGGCCGGGCGCCCGCTTGCCCGTGCGTGCGTGCCCGGGGCTACCGGCGGTTCGCCAGGTACGCCTTCGCCTCCGCCGGCGCCTTGGCGTACGAGCCCGCGTCGAAGGGCGGCTGGGGGTCGTACTCGATGGCGAGCTGGAAGGCCTCGGCGGCGGTCCGGCCGGCGATCAGCTCGGCCAGCCGCAGCGCCATGTCGATGCCGGCGGACACCCCGGCGGCGGTCACGATGCCGCCGGGCTGCTCCACGACGCGGCGCGCGGTGTAGGTGGCGCCGAACGACTCCAGGTCGTCGACCGCGCGCCAGTGGGTGGTGGCCTCCAGGCCCTTCAGCAGCCCGGCCGCGCCGAGCAGCAGGGAGCCGGTGCAGACCGAGGTGGTCCAGGTGGTGGTCGGGTGGATGCGGCGGATCCAGTCCAGCAGCGGCTGGTCGGTGACGCCGCTCCGGGTGCCCGGGCCGCCGGGGACCAGCAGCAGGTCCGCGCGGGCGACCTCCTGGAACGAGGCGGTGGCGCGCAGGCCGAGCGCGCCCTCGCCGTCCTGGAGGACGCCGGGGGCGGCGGCGACGAAGACGACCTCGGAGTCGGGCAGCATCCGGAGGACCTCGTACGGGCCGACGGCGTCCAGGGCGGTGAAACCGTCGAACAGGGGGATGGCGATGCGCATGGGTCGGCCTTTCGGTCGGGGACGGACGGGTGTCGGGCGAGGGTGGTCGGGGACGTTCGTCAGCGACGTTCGTCAGCGGTGTTCGTCAGGGAGGGTCCGAAGGGAGGGTCTGAAGGGACGGGCCGGAGAAGCGCCTGCGGTACTCGCCCGGGGTGACGTGCAGGGTGCGCCGGAAACTGCGGTGCAGGGTCTCGACGGTGCCGAACCCGCAGGAGTGGGCCACCGCCTCGAGGGTCGCCGCGGTCGTCTCCAGCAGCCGCTTGGCGGCCTCGATCCGCACGCTCTCGACGTACGCGGCGGGAGTGCGGCCGGTCTCCGCGCGGAACACCCGGGTGAAGTTCCGTTCGCTCATCGCGGCGCGGGCGGCCAGCGCCGGGACGCCGAGGTCGTCGTCGGGGTGGTCGGCGACCCACCCGAGGACGTCGCACAAGGGGGCCCGCGCCGGCCGTCGGGCGGCCAGCTGGGCGCTGAACTGCGCCTGCCCGCCCGGGCGTTGGACGAACATCACGAGCTGGCGGGCGATCGTGCGGGAGACCTCGGGGCCGTGGTCGGCCTCGGTCATGGCGAGCGCGAGGTCCAGTCCGGCGGTGATCCCGGCCGAGGTCCACAGGTCGCCGTCGCGGACGAAGATCCGGTCGGGTTCGACGGTGGTCCCCGGGTAGCGGTCGGCCAGTTCGGCGCAGCGCGCCCAGTGGGTGACGGAGCGGCGCCCGTCGAGGAGTCCGGCGGCGCCGAGCAGGAAGGCGCCGGTGCACACCGAGGCGGTGCGGCGGGCGTTCCGGGCGGTACGCGCGAACCAGTCGACGAAGCGGCGGTCCTCGCAGGCCGCGTGGACGCCCCGGCCGCCGACGGCGACCAGGGTGTCCACCGGGTCGTCGGCCCCGCCGCCCGCGCCCGCCCGGTCGATCGTCAGGGTCGGCGTGACGGCGATACCGCCGCTGGCGGACACCGGCCCGGGGGCGGCGGCCACGATGTCGACGGCCGCGCCACCGGTCAGACGGCCGGCCTGGGTGAACACCTCGTGGGGCCCGGTCAGGTCGAGGACCTGGAAGTCCGGGAAGACGGCGAAGACGATGCGGGGGCTGCTCACCCCTCCAGCCTGGTCGGGCGGGCCGATGGCGGCAAGGACACGGAGGTGACGATTCCCGCCATGCGCACTGCGGGGGGCTGGGGCGGCCACTGCTCGGCGGAGCCGGAAGGGCGTCGGCGGGGATCAGGGGCCCGGTCAGGCTGGCGCGTCACCCGCCGTGTGGTCCCTGCGCAGCGCGCGGGCGAGCTCGGAGACGTGCTGCGCCTGAGCGGCGGACAGCCGTCGGGCCTCCCAGAGCAGCTCTGCGACATCGGCGGCCGCCGCGGACGGCGGGGGCGGCGCCTGGGGCAGGAGGACGCCGGTCGCCGCGGCCAGGTCGCGGGCGTCGATCCCCAGCACGGCCGCGAAGTCCGTCACCAGACTCGGGGTCAGCTCCACGCGATCGGCGCCGATCACGCCGAAGGTGGCCGCCGAGAGGTAGGTGGTCGTCACGAACGCGAGCGCCTTCGCGATGCCCATCCGGGTCAGGTTGCGGTACTGGAGCATGCGGATGACCCAGGAGCCGGCGCCGCCCGTGAGCAGAACGGGCGTCCGGGGCACGAAGTCGACCCGTCGTTCCTTTTGCGGCAGCGAGCGGATGAGCGCGAGAAGGTCACGGCGTTCCGTTCCGGGGAGGCACGCCGCATCCGTCACGATGTTCGCTGTCGACAGCGCGGCCTGGGCATCCAGGGGCGCCAGATCCTCCGGGACCGCCCGCCCGGCGAGAACGAACAGGTCGACAGCGTGGAAGCCCAGCGCGGGAGCCAGCAGTCGGAGCGTGTCCTCGTCGGGGTCCTTCCCCGCGAGCACCGCTCGGACCTCGGCTGCGGTCGACCCGGACCGGTCGGCCAGTGCCTGTGCGTCGAGCTCGCGGTGATCCAGCAACCTCGCGAGCACCGCGTCGAACCCGGGGTTCTCCATCATGCCTGCAGAGTAGCGAAGTTGAGAGGCG
The DNA here is from genome assembly GCF_040684795.1 of Kitasatospora sp. NPDC089797. Lineage (NCBI taxonomy): Bacteria > Bacillati > Actinomycetota > Actinomycetes > Kitasatosporales > Streptomycetaceae > Kitasatospora > Kitasatospora sp. NPDC089797. The sequence continues at coordinate 160,306 of NZ_JBFBGS010000001.1, forward strand.
GGGCAGCGACCCGCCGGACGTCATTCCAGTCGATCCAGCTCCCACAGGTGCACGGGAGCCCCGTCCTTCGAGAGCGTGTACCACCGGCCGCTCCCAGCTGTCCGTGCGGGCCCCACGACCGGGAAGGGGTAGGAGAGTTCGCCGAGCAGGCGCATGCCGTCGACGTCGACGAGCCAGTGACGGACCGGTCCGTACGGGGCATCGCACTCGGAGGTGCCGGCCACCACGGTGTCCTCGTCGACGAACGCGGCTTCGACGTCCCAGAAGACCCGGTCCGTGCCCGAGTTCCGCGGGTGCGCGGGCACGGAGTCCGCGGCGTCCAGTCTTCCCACGACCGTCGAGCCGTGCCCCAGGTCGTGGAGTAGCAGCGACCACTGCCCGACGGGAACGGTCAGGAGCCGCCGACCGGACGGGCTCACCGCGAGGAGGATCCGCTCGACGCCGACCTGCTCGGCGGTCAGCTGCCGCCCGTCCCAGCGCCCCCACAGCACGGGCGATCCCTCCTCGCCCTCGCCGAGGCTCAGCCCCATCTGCGAAGGGTCCGGATGCGGGGTGTGCAGGGACTGGGAGGCCACGGTCCCGGTGGACACCCGGCCCATGACCCTTCCGGACTCGGCGTCCAGCACCACCCACAGTTCCTCGTCGTCCTCCTCGGCGTTCCCGTCACCGGCCAGCGGCCCGCGGACGTGTGCCCAGACGAGCCCGCCGTCCGCGCTGACGGCGACCGAGCCGCTGTCCGGGTAGACGTGGCCTCCGTCGTCCGCGTACTCGTCGGACGACGCGTGCTGCACGGGACAGCCGCCCCAGCAGCCGTGCCGCACCTCCCACCGCGTCGCACCGCTCGCCCCCACCGACCGCACGGCGTGGACGCCGGCGAACACCGCCGCGTCGCGTGCAGGTGACACCGCCACCGTCCCGAACCGCCGGGGCCAGGGCGCCGGGAAGCGGACCTCGGAACCCCGACGGGCGTCGGGCCCATCGACATCGAACGCCACCACCTCGGCGTCACCACGCTGCACCAGCAGCGTGCGGCCCGGCCGGCAGAGCAGCTCCGGGGCGTCCGCGGACGCCGGATCCAGCGGAGCGGTGATGGTGGTGACGAGACGAGCGGCGATGGTCACGGTTTTTCCAGCCACAGACGATGAGGGAAGCGAAGGCCTGACGGCAGAACCCTACGGGCACCTCCTCAGGTCGAAACCGGGGCCGTGACCACGCGCCGTCGGTTCCGCTCCGAGGTCGGGCCGGGGCGGGCGGGGGCCCGGACCAAGGGACCGGGGGACATGGGGCCAGGTGTCAGGGTGCCCAGGGCAGCCGGAGGGCTTCCAGCTCCGGGTCCGTCAGCAGCGCCTCGACGAGGGCCGGTGGACCGGCGACCTTGGTGCCCCACAGGTCGTAGTCGGTGCACAGGACCCAGGAGCGGTCCTCGGGCCAGAGGTTGGAGGGACTGAAGTCGGGGTCGGCGCGGTCATAGATGGCCTCGGCGTCGCGCAGGAGACCGGTGCGGACGTGCAGTTCGTCGAAGTCCGCGTAGCCGCGCATCAGCGGGTTGTCGTAGGCGAAGCAGCGGGTGTCCGGCCCCGCGGGGCTGTACGCGGTCAGGATGCGGACCAGCCGGTTCCAGGTCTCCCGGTCGAGGCTGCCCTCGGTGGGTGGAGCGAGGTGGAGTGGCCAACTGCCGTCCTTGCGGGCGGACGGGAAGCAGCGGCGGCTGGGTAGCAGGCCCTCGGGGACGACGGGATCGCCGGTGCGGCGGGCGAGTTGGGCCCAGCGCAGGCGTCGCCAGCCGTGGCCGGGGTGCTCGGCGCGGCCGAGGCCCCCGCCGGTGGCGATGCCCACCTCCAGGTCGATGCCCGCGACGGAGCGCGGTGCGATCCGCCCCGCCGCCAGGAGTGCCTGGCGGTGCTCGTGGTACGACACGTCGACCGGTCCCCGCTCGTGCTCGTACATCGCGTTGAGCACCCAGGCGGCGTCGGGCAGCGGCGGCGCCAGGAAGCCGGTGACGCCGTCGTCGTCACACAGCTTCCGGAGCCAGTCGGCGGCGGTGGACGGCACGGGCGTCCACCGCTCTGACGAGGAGTCTTCGGGCATCCGGACATCCTCGCAGATCACGGGTGCTGGCACGGCCCTACCCCGTACCCCGGGCGGCCGTCGAGACCATCTGACCCGTCGCCTTGCGGAGCTGTCGGCTCCGGGTGGGAACCATGGGTGCGTGCGCGAAGTCATGGTCCGTGTGAACACCAAAACCGCGCAGCTCGACCCGACCCCGCCCGCGATCCCGCCCGTGGCCGCGCCCCAGTTCAACCGCCGGAGGCTGCTGCTGAGCGCCGCCGGGGGGCTCGGGGCGCTCGCCGTCGGGGGTGGGGCCGCGTGGTGGGCGCGGCGGGACGCGGCGCGCGGTCCGCGGTTGTGGAACTCTGCCGCGATGGGCGGCCGGGTGGTGCTGCCGAGCGGGGCGCAGCAGGGGCTGTTCGCCTCGGGCTACGACGGCAGCGTGCGGTCGCTCGACCCGGCCACCGGGGCGGTGCGGTGGAGCCGGGTGGTCAAGGCGGCGCCGCCGGTGAACGACCTGGACGGCTGGCAGTTGGCCAACTCGGGCGGGTGGCACGCCGCGGCGGGGGAGGGCGTGGTGTGCGTCGTCTCCACGGCCGGGGTGCAGACCCTCGACGCGGCCACGGGGGAGCCGCGCTGGGAGGTGCCGCTGCCGGAGTGGCCGGAGACCCCGGAGACGTCGGGGCCGGCCATCGGCGCGGGCGGGGTGTTCGTGGTCCACGGGGCGGCGCTGCACTGCTACGACCCGGCCACCGGCGCCCTGCGCTGGAGCGGGGACCCGGGCGTCACCGGGGTCCTGAGGCTGGCCGGGGACGCCGTCTACGTCGCCGGCAAGGACGGGGGGCTGGTCGCGCTGGACGCGCGCACCGGTGCGCGGCTCTGGACGCAGGACGCCCTGGGCGCCGTCGAGGACCCGCCGGCGGTCCACCGGGGGCTCGTGTACGTCGGGTACAGCGGCGGCCAGCCGGACTCGTACACGGCCTTCGGGCTGGACGCGGCGACCGGCGGGGTGCGGTGGCAGCGCAGCCGGCTGCCGGTGGCCGGGCCGTTGGCGGCGGCCGACCGGACGGTGTGCCTGCTCTCCGGTGACCGGCTGATGGGCCTGGACGCGGACACCGGCGACACGCGCTGGACGGCGGATGTGCCGGTGGGCCTGGGGAGCGGGGTGAGCTCGATGACCGCGGCCGACGGCGCCGTCTACGTGGGCACCAACGACGACCGCCTGCTCGCCTTCGAGCTCGCGACCGGCCAGCCGCGCTGGCGCGACGAGCCGGACCGGATCGCGTCGGACACCGAGTACACCAGGGTGTTCCTGGCGGCCACCGGTTCGGCCGTCTACTGCGGCACCCGCACCGGCCTGCACGCCCTGCGCGCGCCCGCCGCGGCCTGATCCGCGCGCCCCGCTGCGGCTGGTCAGCCGCAGGGGGACCGGCGCGGGGTGCCGGGGAAGTACTGGTGCCACTGGTCGTCGGTGAGCGCGGCGCCCACCGCGTCGCAGAGGTGCGCGGTGAGCCGGTCGATGTCGGGGTCGAGGAGGGCGAGCCGGCTGGGGTCGCCCTCCTCCGCGGTCTGGCCGACCACCAGGCTGTTTCCGTCGGGGCTGATGCCGATGGCGTAGACGGTGTGCGGGGCGGTCACGGTGCCGACGGCACTGGGCGCGTGGGGATCGGCCACCCGCCAGAGGCGGACCTGGCCGCGGTCGGGGTCGGCGCTCTGCGGGGTCCTGGGTTTGCTGATGAGCAGCCGGCTGTCGGGGCTGAAGCCGAGGCTGAACTGGCGTTCGGCGGTCAGGGAGCCCGCCTGCACCGGGTGGTGGATGTCGGCGATGTCCCAGAGGTCGATGGTCCTGCCGGTCGACACCGCGAGGGTGCGCCGGTCGGGGCTGAGCGCGAAGTCGTCGACGACGCCCTCGTAGACCTGGCTGTGGTCGGGGTGGGTCGGGTCGCGGAGGTCCCACAGCTGGATGGTCTTCGGGTTGGAGCCTTCGACCGTGGCCGTGGCGAGAGCGAGCAGGCCGGGCGTGTGGGCCTCCAGCCCCGGCTTGCGGCCGAGGTCGACCGGTGCGGCGGCGACCGGATGCCCGGGGTCACCGAGGTTCCAGACGCCCATGTGCGGGGAGCCGTCGAGGGAGACCAGGGTGCGGTCCAGCAGGTGGAGCTCGCCGCCCGGTTGCGGGGACCGGATGGTGGAGACCTCCTTCGGGGCGCGCGCGTCGCTCACGTCCCAGACGTGGATCAGGCCGTCCCGGCCGTTGGCCACGACGAGACCGGGGCCGGTGTCCAGGTCGGGGGTGAAGGTGCCGGCTCCCACGATGTGCTCCGGGAGTTCGCCGAGGGTGCCTCCCCGCCGGGGGTGGTCCGGGTCGGTGACGTCCCAGAGCTGTGGGAGACCGACGTCGCTGAACGCCAGGAGCGTGTGCTCGTCGACGAGGCGGACGATCCCGCCGTTCAGGACCGGGAACGTTCCGGCCGGGCGGGCGTCGTAGGGGCCGGCGGTCCGCCACAGCCGGTACTCGCGGAGGTTGGGGTCGCTGCTGCCGCCGGGCTGGTCCAGCGCCCAGGCGAGAGTGCGGCTGTCGCGGGTGAAGATGCCGTTGTTGCCGGTGCCGGACAGCATCGCGGCCGGAGTCGGGTGCCAGTTCCGGATCCGGTTCTCGGTCCCGGCGCTGAGCACGGAGGAGGCATCGTTGTCGGTCACGACGGCGTACACCGCCCCGGGGGTGGGGTAGCTCCGGAGCCGGACCGGGTTGTGCGGGTCGTCGAGGCCGACGGCTTCGACGTGGCTGCTCCGGGCGCCGTCGTCGGTCGAGGCCCCGAGGGCCAGGGTCCGGCCGTCCGGGGAGAAGCAGAGCGCCGCCACGGTCTGGGTCCCCTGGATCGACACCGGGAGGGGGCGGTCGAAGCCCTGGGTGGTGAGCTGGGTGGGCTTGGCCGGATCGGTGGTGTCCCACAGCCCCACGCCACGGCCGTTGGTGCCGAGCGCCAGCAGCGGGGCCTGGGGGCTGAAGGCGACGGCGAGCGCGTGGCTGTCGGCGAGCGTGGCACCGAGCACCGGCTTGAGCGGGGCGGCGACGTTCCACAGCTGGACCGACGTCGAGTCCTCGCTCTCGGAGTGCACCAGGGCGAGGAGGTGCCCGTCCGCGCTGAACGCGCCGGACTGCGGGGTGGCCGTGGAGGCGGGCAGAGCGGCGGCCCGGACGGGGTGGCGAGGGTCGGTGAGGTCCCAGAGCGCGGAACCGTTCCGGTCGAGGGTGGCGAGGGTGTGCCCGTCCGGGCCGAGGGCCAGGGTGCCGGAGGCCCCGGGCAGGGTGGCGAGCGGTTCCGGCCGGGTGGGGTCGGAGACGTTCCAGAGCCGTACCGTGTCGGCCGACTCCTGGGCCGCCAGCAGTCGCCCGTCCCGGCTGAGTGCGAGACCGACGTGGTCGCCGCCGAATCGGAGAACGGACAGCGGCTTGGCCCGGAGCGGGTCGGTGAGGTCCCAGAGCCGGACGGTGTGATCGGTGCCCGCGCTCGCCAACAGGTGCCGCTCGGCACTGTGGGCGAGCCCGCGGACCGGGTCGGTGTGGCCGTCGAGCGGCGTGTAGTACGGCGCCAGCGCGGAGTCGAGCAGGCTGCTGCGCGCCTCCGGGGTGTCCGCGACCCGCCGGGCGGCCAGGGCGAGTTGCAGCGCCAGCGTCGGGTCGGTGGCCCGGAGCCGGTCGGCGGCCTGGGCGCCGACCTTGGAGGCGAGGATGTCCCGCTGCTCGTTGGCGATCCGGTTCTGCCAGGCCGCGGCGCCGACCCCGGCGACCGCCACCAGCAGGAGAACCGCCAGGGTGCCGGCCAGGGCCCGCAGCCGGGTGGTGCGGCGGCGCTCGGCGCGCCGTTCGGCGTCCTGCCGGGCCCGGCCGGCGGCCAGGAACTCCCGTGCGGCCGGGGTGGTGCCGTGCCGCCCGGCGGACTCCTCGACCCACTGGAGCGCGGCGGCCAGCCGGACGCCCCGGTACAGCGCCCCCTCGTCGCGGCCGTCGCGCTCCCAGGCGTCCGCCGCGTCGTGCAGGCGCTGGCGGACCAGCAGGCCGGCCCGGTCGTGTTCGATCCACTCGCGCAGCTGGCGCCAGGCGCGCAGCACCGCCTCGTGGGCGAGTTCGGCGTGCTCGTCGTCGATCACCACCAGCCGGGCCCGGACCAGCGCGTCGAGCGCCGTCCGCACGGCCGGGTCCGGATCCGGCCCCGGGTCCAGCTCGCCGAGCGGGACCCGGCGGCGGGTGTCCTCGGCGCCGTCGACCACGTGCACCATGCGCAGCAGCAGGTGCCGGGCGGCCCGCCGGCCGTCGGCGTCCAGCCCCTCGTAGGTGGCCTGCGCGGTCTGTGCGACGGCGCCCCAGATGCCGCCGGAGGCCTGGTAGCCCGCCAGGGTGAGCAGCCGGCCCGTGCGCTGCTGCCAGGTGGCCAGCAGCGCGTACGACAGCAGCGGCAGCGCCGCGCCGGGCCCGAGCGGCCCGCCGTCGCCGGTGCGCAGCTCGCGCAGCAGCAGGTCGACGAGGCCCGGCTCCAGCCGCAGCCCGGCGAGTCCGGCGGGCTTCTCGACGGCGTCGCGCAGTTCTCCGTCGCGCATCGGCCCGACCAGCAGTTGGGCGTGCTGGAGCGCCTGCGCCAGGGCCGGGTGGGCCGCGCAGTGCCCGTAGAAGTCGGCCCGGAGACCCAGCAGGACCACCGCGCGCGGGGCGGCGTCCGCCGGGCCCCGGTCGGCGGCGGCGGACAGCGCCGTGACGAAGGCCGCCCGCTCCTGCTCGTCGGTGCAGGCGGTGAACAACTCCTCGAACTGGTCCACCACCAGGACCAGCCGGGAGCCGTCCGCGGGCAGCCGGTCGACGATCGACGCCGGCGTCTGCGTGAGCGCGGCCCGGATCGCCTCCGGATCGCCCGGCCCGGAACCGTCGGCGCCCGACCCGGAGCCGCCGACGCCCCGTCCGGAGCCGCCGCTGTCCAGCCCGGCCAGGGCGCGGGCCAGCCGGGCCATCGGGCGTTCGCCGGGGGTGAGCACCAGGCGCGGCCAGCGCCACGGGCGGAGCTCCGCGGGCAGGCCGCGGTCCAGCGCGGGCAGCAGTCCGGCGCGCAGCAGCGAGGACTTGCCCGCCCCGGACGGTCCGACGACCACCAGCGGCCCGCCCGTCGGGAGCCGGGCGGCGACCAGGCCGACCAGCCGTGCGGTCGGCTCCTCGCGGCCGAAGAAGTACCGGGCGTCGGCGGCGCCGTACGGCGCCAGGCCCCGGTACGGGCAGACTCCTGGTTCGGGCCCCTCCGGCACCTCCGGGTGCGGCGGCCGGTAGGCGGGGTTGGCCGCCAGGACCAGTTCGCCGGCCCGCCCCTCGGACTGGCGGCGCGGCAGCGGGAAGCCCTGGTCGCCCAGGGCCCGGGAGAGTGCGGCGTGGAGGTGGTCCAGGGTCAGCAGGGGCGGCCCGGCCGGGTCGCCCTCCGCGAGCAGGCGCAGCAGTTCGCCGCTGAAGGCCGTGTACGGTGCGCCCTCCGGCGCCAGCGCGAGTTCCTCGGGGGCGGCGGAGGCCAGCACGAACCCGCCGCCCGGGTGGGCGGACTCGAACGCGCGGCCCGCACCGCCGACGGGCGCGGCCCGGCCGGAGAAGCAGCAGTCCAGGACGAGGACGACCGAGCGGGCGGGGGAGGTCGCCAGGGTCTCGCGCAGGGTCGTGTAGCGCAGGCCCTTGTAGGCCAGGCCGCGGGTGAGGTGGTCGGTGGCCCGGGTCGCCAGGTAGAGCTGGTGGTCCTCGCCGACCAGGCCGTGGCCGACGTAGTACACCAGCAGGACGGAGTCCGCGGTCTCGGCCGCGCGGGTCAGCTCCTCGCCGAGCACGAGCGGGTCCGCCGGGTCGAGGACGGTGCGGACGTGCTCCGGGGCGAGGCCGCACCGCTCGACGAGCGTCCGGGCGACGGCCCGGACGGTGCCAGCGGCGGCCGGGACGTCGGGCAGGACGGAGCCGGGGGCGTGGCTGCCGGTCCCGATGACCAGGGCCCGGGCGCCGGGGAGCCCCAGCGGCAGGTCGTCGGCGGTCACCGGACGCGCCCGCGCGGCCCCTCCCCGGCCCAGGGCCCGTGCGGTGGTGACGCGGTGGTGCTCCGGTCGGCGGCGGTCACCCGGATTCGGAGCAGGTCGTCCACGATCCCCCCTGGGAGTCAACGGTTCACGCTGTGTTGACCCAGCGTCACAACAAGGCGCGGTCGCGGTCAAACCTGCTGGTCGGCCGCGCGCGCGGCCCGTCCGGTGACGGCTGCCGCGCCGGGCGGAGCAGCGGCCGTGCCGGTCCGGGGTGGGGCGTGGGGGGACACTGCGGGGGCGCTGCGGGGGCGGTGTGCCGGGTGGCGGATCCCGGGGGCGGTGTGTCGGGTGGCGGATCCCGGGGCGGGACGCGAGGGTGACTGGCGGGGGACCTCACGAGGAAGAGGAAGAGCGAGCATGCCCGAAGTCACCACCCCGTACGTGACCGGCACCCCGTGCTGGGTCGATCTGATGGCGAGCGACCAGCAGGCCGCGCTGGACTTCTACCGTGACCTGTTCGGCTGGCAGGGGCAGGTCGGTCCGGCCGAGTTCGGCGGGTACGCGGTCTGCCAGCTCAACGGCAAGGCGGCGGCCGGCATCGGCCCGGCGATGGCCCCCGAGGGCATGCCGGAGCCGCCCACCGTGTGGACCGGCTACCTGGCCAGCGCCGACGCCCAGGCCACCCAGGACGCCGTCGTCGCGGCGGGCGGCACCCTGCTCGTCCCGGTGGTGGACGTCGGCTCGCTCGGGCGGATGCTGATCGCCGCCGACCCGCAGGGCGCGGTGTTCGGCGTCTGGCAGGCGCTGGACTTCTCCGGCGCCCAGGTGGTCAACGAGCCCGGCGCGCTGACCTGGAACGAACTGCACACCAGCGACGTCGAGGCCGCCACCGGGTTCTACGGCGAGGCCTTCGGCATCGACTTCGAGGCCGTGCAGGGCGACATCGAGTACTGGGAGCTGAAGATCGGCGGCCGCCCGGTCGGCGGCGCCACGCTGCTCAGCAACGACCCGCCCGGCACCCCGGCGCACTGGCTGAGCTACTTCGCCAGCGACGACGTGGACTCCGCGGTGGACGCCGTGGTCCGGAAGGGCGGCACCGTCCTCGCGCCGCCCTTCGACATGATGGCCGGCCGGATGACGGTGGTGGCCGACCCGCAGGGCGCCCCCTTCGCCATGATCAGGCTTGCCCCGCGCTAGGCCCGTCGCCTTACCTGACATCGGCCCGGCCACCCCGTTCTCCGGGGTGGCCGGGCCGGTTCCGTTTCCTGGTCGGCGGGCTCGCCCGGCCCTCGCGGATTTACACATCTGGCATGGAGTGTTAAATTCGTAGCATGCCGAAGGTTCCACCCGCGCAGCTGGTGCTCGAAGCCGCCTACCGCTGCTTCGCCCGCAACGGCTACCGCCGCACCACCGTGTCCGACATCGTCGAAGAGGCGCAGATGTCGCGCCCGACCGTCTACAAGTACGTCGGGAGCAAGGACGAGGCGGCGGTCAAGGTCGTCCGGTCCACCCTGGACCGGGCCCGGGCGGCGGCGCAGGCGGCTGCCGCGGCCGCGGGCACGCCCGAGGAGAAGGTCCTCGCCGTGCTCGGGGTGAAGCTGGAGGTCGCCATCCGGCTGTGGCGGGACAGCCCCGCCCACGCCCAGGAACTGCTGAACGCCGCCACCGCCCAGGCGCCCGAGCTGGTCACCGACTACATGGACGCCCTGGCCGGGCTCCTGACCTCGGCGCTGGCCGCGAGCGCCCCGGACACCGCGCACCGGGCCGCCGCCGTCCTGCTCACCTTCACCCGGGGGCTGGAGGACGACCTGCGCGACGCCGAAACCGCCCGCCGCGAACTTGCCGAGGGCGTACGGATGATCACCCGAGGGGCGCTCGGCCGCCCCGAGGCTTCCCCGGCCTGACCCATCGGCGGGCCGCACCAGAAAGGCCACCGCCCATGAACACCGCCACCGACACCGCTACCGACACCGCTACCGACACCCCCGGCCTCTACCGCGACCAGCAGGCCTGGCGCGACCTCCAGCAGTTCCTGCCCGCCCGGCTGCGGCTGACCGACGCCACCGCGCCCACCGAGGAGTTCTGGAACTGGCGCGGACACCGGGTCCACCTCGACCGCTACCGCAACCCGGACGCCGGGGCCAAGGTGGTGCTGCACCACGGGGTCGGCACCAACGGCCGCCAGATGTCGCTGATCCTGGGCGCCCCGCTGGCCGCCCGCGGTTTCGAGACCGTCGCCCTGGACAACCTCGGCTACGGCCTCACCAGGGTCCGGCCCGGCAGCACCCCCTCGTACGACGACTGGGTCGACCTGGTGGTGGACTTCCTGGCGTACGAGCAGAGCCGCGACGACCGCCCGATCGTGCTGTACGGGCTGAGCGCGGGCGGCATGCTCACCTACCACGTCGCCGCCAAGGCCCCGCGCGGCACCCTGGCGGGCATCGTCGGCATGACCTTCCTCGACCAGCGCGACCGGACCGTCCGCGAGGAGACCGCCCACGACAGGCTCACGGCCCGGGCCGGCGTGCCCCTGATGAGCCTGGCCGCCAGGACTCCGGCCGGTGCGCTGAAGTACCCGATGAGCCTGGCCTCCAAGATGTCCGCGCTGGCGAACGACCCGGGCGCGATGAAGGTGTTCATGAAGGACCGCAGCTCGGCCGCGAACTGGGTCAGCGTCCGCTTCCTGGACCGCTACCTGAACTACGCCCCGGCCGTGGAGCCCGAGGACTTCGACGCCTGCCCGGTGCTGCTCACCCAGCCCGCCGAGGACCGCTGGACCCCGCACCACCTGAGCGTGCCGTTCCTGTCCCGGATCACCAGGGTGCCGGTGCGGACCGTGCTGCTGGAGAACGCGGGGCACTACCCGCTGGAGGAGCCGGGGCTCACCCGGATGGAGGAGGCCATCGCCGAGTTCGTCACGCGGTGCGCGGACGGTTCCGCGCACTGATCGCCGGCCGCTCCTCTGGGTCCTCGGCCGCTCCTCGACCGCTCCCCGGCTGTTCCTCAGCCGTTCCGACCGCTCCGGCCGCCGTCAGGGGGCCGGAGCGTAGCCGCGTTCCCGGACGAGGTCGTGGACGAGCCGGGTGAAGGCGAGGGCGGCCGCGCTCCGGTAGGCGTCGGCGCGCCGGAGGAGGGTGACGGTCCGGGTGGGGAGGGCGGGGTCGACCGGGACGGGGGTGAGGTGGGGGTGGTCGTGGGTGATGGCGTCGGGCAGGACGGTGGCGAGCGGGGTGCGCCGGACGATCTCGGTGAGGGCCTGGACGGAGTTGGCCTCGACCGCGATGCGGGGGGTGGTCCGGTGCTGGGCGAAGTATCCGTCGATGTGGCTTCTGGTCGCGAAGTCGCCGCTTAGAAGGGCGAGGTGACGATCCTCCAGGGAGTGCACGGGGACCGGTGACGGCCGGTCGGGATCGGCGCCGGGGTGCCCGGTGACGAGGGCGAGGGTCTCGGTGAACAGTGCCGTGGCGGTCACGCCGGGCAGGTGCTGGCCGGCGAAGGCGATGCCGAGGTCGAGCTCGTCGGCCAGCAGCGCCGCCTCGATGCGGTCCTGGGTCAGCTCGGTCAGGGCGAGGGTGACGCCGGGGTGGCGGGCGTGCAGCTCGGCGGTGAGCGGGCCGATCAGGTAGGCGGTGAAGGTGGGCGTGACGCCCAGGCGCAGGTGGCCGCGGGAGAGGTCCTGCACGTCGTGGACGGCGCGTTCGGCGGAGGCCAGTTCGCGCAGGGCCCGCCGGGCGCGGTCGGCGTAGACGGTGCCGGCGTCGGTGAGCCGTACCGTGCGGCCGGTGCGGTCCAGCAGTTGCACGCCCACCGTCCGTTCCAGCTGTTTGACCTGCTGGGAGAGGGTGGGCTGGGAGATGTGCAGCTCCTCGGCGGCGCGGGTGAAGTTGCCGTGCTCGGCGACGGCGAGCAGATAGCGCAGGTGGCGCAGTTCCAGGACAGCCATACGACTGACTATAGATGTGGTCAATGGATTCCATGGCCAACAGCTCTTGGACACTATAGGAGCAGGTCATGCAGGGTTGGTCTCAGCGGCCCACCGGGCCGATCACCACCCGAAGGGAGTGACCATGCCGCACCTCACCGAGGGCGTCGCCCGTTTCCAGCGGGACGTCTTCCCGGCGAAGGCGGAACTCTTCGCCCGCCTCGCCACGCACCATGCGCCCCCCACGCTGTTCATCGGCTGCTCCGACGCCCGCGTCGTGCCCGAGCTGATCACCGGCACCGAGCCGGGAGACCTCTTCGTCATCCGTACCGCCGGGAACCTGGTGCCCGCCCACGGCCCGGGGACCGACGGGGTGGCGGCCAGCATCGAGTACGCCGTCGCCGCGCTCGGCGTGCGGGAGATCGTCGTCTGCGGCCACTCGGCCTGCGGGGCGATGACCGCGCTCGCCCAGGGCCACGACCTCAGCGGCGCCCCGGCGGTGGCCGCCTGGCTGCGGCACGCGGACGCCTCCCGGGCCCGGACCGCCGCCGACGGCGACGTCCCCGCCCTGGTACGGCAGAACGTGCTCGCCCAACTGGCGAACCTGGCCACCCACCCCTCGGTCGCCAGGGCGCTGGCGGAGCGGAAGGTCACCCTGCACGGCTGGGTCTACGACATCCCCACCGGCCGCGTCGAGGACCTGACCGCCGCCGGCCGCGTCGACGGCCTCACCGTCGGCGGCCGCGCGCTCGCGGCCTGACCCCCGGCCCCCTGACCCCCCTGGCCCCCGGACCCCCTGGCCCCCTGGCCGCCGTTCCCGGTCCAAGCCTCCCGACGGGTGACGAACGCCGCCCCGACGGGAACCCCGTATCCGTCCCACCCGACCGCCGCCCCGCCCCCGGAGGCGGCGCGGCACCCCTGAGAAAGGACGTACCGATCATGGTGCACGCCCAGTTCGACCCCACCGCCCGCGAGGCCCTGGCCGCCGCTGCCGTGGACGCCAAGATCCGCAAGGACCTGACCTGGCAGCAGGTCGCCGATGTCTCCGGCCTGTCGGTGGCCTTCACCACCGCCGCTGTCCTCGGACAGCACCCGCTGCCGAAGGAGTCCGCCGAGGCCGTGGCGGAGCTGCTCGGCCTGGACGAGGACGCGGCGCTGCTGCTGCAGACCATCCCGGTCCGCGGCTCGATGCCGAACCGGATCCCGACCGACCCGACGATGTACCGCTTCTACGAGATGCTGCAGGTCTACGGCACCACCCTCAAGGCCCTGATCCACGAGGAGTTCGGTGACGGCATCATCTCCGCGATCAACTTCAAGCTGGACGTGAAGAAGGTCGCCGACCCCGAGGGCGGCGAGCGCGCCGTCATCACCCTGGACGGCAAGTACCTGCCGACCAAGCCCTTCTGATCCGACCCGATCCCGGTCGTCACCGGGGCGGGCGGGCCGCCGACGGCGCCCCGCCCGCCCCGGGCCCACCCCCGCCCCCCACCCGCCCAGTCAGTCATCGGAGGACCCCGTGGACTTCGTCCAGCGCACCATCGACCTCGCCCGCCGGAACGTCGCCGAGGGCGGCCGCCCGTTCGCGACCGTCATCGTCAGGGACGGCGAGATCCTGGCGGAGAGCCCCAACCGGGTCGCCCAGACCGGCGACCCCACCGCCCACGCCGAGATCCTCGCCATCCGCGAGGCCTGCACCAGGCTCGGCACCGAGCACCTGACCGGGGCCACCGTGTACGTGCTCGCCCACCCGTGCCCGATGTGCCTGGGCTCGCTGTACTACTGCTCGCCGGACGAGGTGGTCTTCCTCACCACCCGCGACGCCTACGAGCCGCACTACGTGGACGACCGCCAGTACTTCGAACTGGACAACTTCTACGAGGAGTTCGCCAAGCCCTGGCAGGAGCGCCGGCTGCCGATGCGGCACGAGGAGCGCGCGGACGCGGTCGAGGTGTACCGGTTCTGGCAGGAGCGGAACGGCGGTGAGCGCCGCGTCGCCGGCGCCCCCACCGCCGGATGACCCGGGTGGCCGAGGCCGCCTGCCGCGCCGGTGGCGCGGGGCGTTGGCGGTGAGGGGCGTTGGCGGTGAGGGGCGTCGGCGGTAAGGGGCGTCGGCGACGAGGGGGAGGGTCAGCCCTTGCCGCCGCCCGCCTTCAGCACCTGGGCGGCCGCCACGCCCGCCGCGCTGTAGCCGTGGCCGCCGCCCTCGACCTCGGCCGCGACGGCGAGGTCGTTGCGGTAGGCGATGAACCAGCTGTTGGTGGCCTCGCTCGAACCGGCCTCGGCGGTACCGGTCTTGGCGCCGATCTGGCCGCTCAGCCCGGCCATCGGGGTGCGGGCGGTGCCCTGGGTCGCCGTCCTGGACATCATCGAGCGCAGGGACTGGGCGACGTCGGCGGGCAGCCGGCCGGGCGCCGTGACCCGCTTGACGTCCTCGCGCAGGACGGGCTGACGGAACGTTCCGCTCTGCACGGTGGCCGCCACCGAGGCCATCAGCAGCGAGTTGACCTGGATCTGGCCCTGGCCGATGTACGCCGCCGCCGCCTCGTCCTTGCTGCCGGGCGTCGGGATGGTGGCGTCCCGGCTGGGGATGCCGATCCGCCACTGGAGGCCGAGGCCGAACTGCTCGCGGGCGACGGTCCCCAGGGTGCCCGGCTGGAGCTTCTCCAGGCCCTTGTCGATGAACCCGGTGTTGCAGGAGTGGATGAAGTCGTCGCTCAAGGTGTAGTCGGGGTGGCTGCCCGGCTCATCGTTGTGCCAGCTCCGGGGCGAGTTGGTGGTCTCCTTGCACGGCACCACGCTGTCCGGGGTGACCCCGGCCTCCAGCAGCGCGGCCGCGGTGACCACCTTCATCGTCGAACCGGGCGCCTGCCCGCCGGCGACGGCCCGGTTGAACCCGCCCTGCGGGGCGTAGGCCATCGCGAGGATGTTCCCGGTGCTCGGCTGCACCGCGACCAGTGAGGCCGGCTTGCCGTTCGCGGACTGCTGCTTCACCGCGTCCTCGGCGACCCGCTGGAGGTCGGCGTCCAGCGTGAGCTTCACCTGCGGGGCGCTCGGCGGGGTGAGGACGAACAACTGCTCCGCGTCCTGCCCGCCGCCGCTGAGCACCACGGCCTGACCGGTGACCGCCTTCGCGCCGTCCGGCGGGGGGATCTGCGGCAGCACCGTGCGCAGGGACGGGAAGGAGTCCAGCGGCCGGCCCTTGCGGTCGGTCGGCTTCGCCACCGGGTCGGGCAGCGCCTTCACGGTGATGGTCCGCCCGGCGCCGAGCTTGGGGTGGACCACGGTCGGCGCCCAGCGCACCAGCACCCGCCCGTCCGCCGCCCGCAGGACGCCGAGCGCGCTCTCGTACTCCCAGGCCTCGGTGGTGCCGTCGAACTCGGCCCGCACCCGGTAGCCGAGGGCGGGTTCGCCCGGGGTGCCGGAGGCCGCGGGGCCGGTGCCGGTCAGGGTGAGCGTGCGCGCCGGTACGCCGTCGTGGAACGCGGTGAGCGCCATCCGGGCGGCCTCCGGGCGGTCCGTGAGACCGGCCGCGGCATCGACGTCCCCCCGGCCCCAGGCGGCCAGGAAGTCCTTGGCGACGGCCTCGGCCTGCTCGGCGGTGGGCGGCGCCTGCGGGGCCCGGGAGGCCGTGGGGGCGGCACCGCCGCCGCTGCCGGTGGAGCCGCCGGACACGGCGTCGAACACGTTGTAGGCGCCGTACCCACCGACCACCACCAGCGCGGTGAACACCCCGCCGACCGCCACCAGCCAGATCCGGCGCGAGCGCGGGCGGCGCGGGGCCGCCCGGTGGTCGTCGTGGACGAGGTGGTCGTCGTACCCCTGCTCCGCGTACCCCTGGCCCGGGTGTCCCTGGCCCGCGTACCCCTGGCCCGGGTGTCCCTGCTCCGGGTACCCGTGTTCTTCGTACGGATCGTGCTCTCGGTGCATGGTGCGGTGTCCCCCCTGTGTCGATCCTGTGTCCACGGCCCCGCTTCCTCGCCGCGGCCGCTCGGTCGCCCTTCGGGCCGCTGGGCCGTTCGAGCCCGGACAGCCTAAGCGCCGGGCCCCGGCCGGTCGAGGGCGGGGTCTTTGCGAACGCTTGACCTGGCGGTTCGGGGCGCCCGGGGCGCGGGCCCCGTCGCCGCGCGCTCCCGGCTCGTCGGCCGCGCACTCCGCGCCGGTCCGCGCCGTGGACGGCGGGGCTCCGGACTGGTATCCAGGCCACGGGCGGCCGGGTGGCCCCGGCCGGCCGGACCGACCAGTGGACGGACCACCAGGAGAGCAGGGACGATGCGCAGGATTCTGATCATCGGTGCCGGGCAGGCCGGACTCCAACTGGCCCTCGGGCTCCAGTCCCACGGCTACGACGTCACGCTGCTGACCGACCGTGACGCGCAGGAGGTGCGGGACGGGCGGGTGCTGTCCAGCCAGTGCATGTTCGACTCCGCGCTGCGCACCGAGCGCACCCTCGGGCTGGACCAGTGGGCCGAGCAGGCCCCCCGGATCGAGGGGCTCGGGGTCTCGGTCAGCGGGCCGGGGGCGGAGCGGGTGATCGACTGGGTCGGACGGCTGGACGCCTATGCGCAGTCCGTCGACCAGCGGCTGAAGATGTCCACCTGGCTGGAGGCCTTCGCCGCCCGCGGCGGCCGGCTGGAGGTGCGGCAGGTGAGCGCCGCCGACCTCGACCACCTGGCCGGCTCGTACGACCTGGTGCTGGTCGCCTCCGGCAAGGGCCGTCTGGCCTCGGTGTTCGAGCGGGACGAGGAGCGGTCCCCGTACCAGCGGCCGCAGCGCGCACTGGCGATGAGCTACGTCCACGGGCTCGCGCCGCGCCCCGAGCACGACTTCCCGGCGGTGCGCTGCAACCTGGTGCCCGGTGTCGGCGAGTTCTTCATCGTGCCGGCCCTGACGGCCGACGGGCCGTGCGACGTCCTGCTCTGGGAGGCCCAGCCGGGTGGTCCGGCGGACGCCTTCGACGGGCTGCGGGACCCGTCCGAGCACCTGCGGGTGACCCTGGAGCTGATGAGGACGTACACGCCCTGGGAGTACGACCGCACCCGGGCGGGCGTCGAGCTCACCGACGCCGGCGCCACCCTGGCCGGCCGGTTCGCCCCGGTGGTCCGCCGCCCGGTCGGCGAACTGCCCGGTGGCGGAGCGGTGCTGGGCGTCGCCGACGTGGTCGTGACCAACGACCCGATCACCGGCCAGGGCTCCAACTGTGCGGCCAAGTGTGCCGCGCACTACCTGGCGGCGATCCTCGCGCACGGCGACCGGCCCTTCGACCGGGAGTTCCAGCAGGCGGCCTTCGACGGCTTCTGGGCGGACACCGCGCGGCCCGTCACGGTCTGGACGAACGCGATGCTCCTGCCGGCCCCGCCGCACGCGCTGGAGCTGTTCGGCGCGGCGGGCCGACTCCCCGCCGTGGCCGACCGGTTCGCCAACTCCTTCGACGACCCGGCGGACGTCGAGGAATGGCTGCTCGACCCGGCGAAGGCGACCGCCTACCTGGCGTCGGCGGCGTCGGCCGCCGTCGAGGAACCGGTGGTGGGGCGGGGCTGAGCGTCGGTCCTGTCACGGGGAGGTCAAGGTCTCGCCAAGTCCTGGTCGGGAACGCACCGATCATGGTGGGTTCGTGTCAACTCCGGTCCGCCGGGGAACAACTGAGCACGGAACGCGAACAACAGGAGACACGTGGTGGCGGTCGACGGCAGCAACATGGCGCACGCTGTGATCGGGACGGCGGTGAAGGAGCGCACGCGCCTGCAGACCGGTCGCAGCCGGACGACGGCCCTGGTGGTGCTGGTGCTCCTGGCCGGTGTCGGCCTGTTCCTCGCCCTGGTCGTCGGCAAGTCCGATCCGACCAGCGCGCCGACCTGCGACGGCAAGACCATGACCCGCAGCGACGAGTGCCGGATCTGGTCCAACCACGGTGGCGGGGGCACCTTCGGCTACGACGAGATGATCGACCGCCGGGAGTCCGGCAAGGGCGTCTGGCAGGTGGTCGGCTTCGGCGCCGCGGGCCTCGCGGTCGTCCTGATGGGCGTGTCGATCACCAAGCTCGACCCCAAGCGCCCCTGGGGCAAGCCGGTGGTGGCGGTCTGCCCGCAGTGCCACCAGCCCACCCTGCGCGAGAAGTTGACGGTCCACACCATCTCGCGGGGGCGGACCAACTACCGCTACAGCGGCATCGTCACGCTCTGCACGCCGGTCTGCGGGTTCACCGCCGTCCGCCAGCGCTGACCCGGCCCGGTCGGCCCGGCCCCGGCCCTGGCCTCGCCTCCCACCCCCGCTCAGCGCGAGTGGGAGGCGAGGCTGAGCAGCAGGTGTGCGGACTCCGGGTGCTGGAAGTCGGAGTGCGCGCCGGAGGGGTGCAGCCGGGTGGCCGGGCCGCCGCGGTGGACGTGTCCGGCGTCGACGGTGCCCGCACCCGACGGGCGCCCTGACCGGGCGCTACCCGTCCACGTGGGTCACGGCGTCCGGGGAGGAGGCGAAACTGGCGAGGAAGTTCAGCGCCTCCTCGGCCGGGCTCCCGGGCGGGGCCGGGTAGACCACCAGCAGGTGGTGGGGGGCGCCGGGGACCTGGAAGGTCTCGTAGCCGAGGGCGATCTCCCCGACGGCGGGGTGCCGGAAGCGCTTGGGCCCGTGGGTCTTCTCGTGCACGTGGTGGCCGGCCCAGAGCGTGCGGAAGGTCTCGCTGCCCAGGGACAGTTCGCCGATCAGGCGGACGAGTTCGGGGTCGTGCGGCCGGCGTCCGGCGGCCATCCGCAGGATCCCGACGGTGGTGCGTGCCGCCTCGTCCCAGTCCGGGTGGATCCGGTGCGCGTCCGGGTCCAGGAGGATGCGGCGGGCCATGTTCCGTTCGCGGGGCGGGAGTCGGGGGAAGTCGGCGATCAGCGCGGCCGCCAACGGGTTCCAGGCCAGGACGTCGTTCCGGTCGTTCATCACCACGGCCGGGGCGGTGGGGACGGTCTCGACGAACTGCCGCAGGGCGGGGCGCAGCGCGTCGCCCCGGCCGGTGCCCGCCGTCCGCGCGTCGGCCCGGCGCGGCGGCCGGGCCAGGTCGTACAGGTGGGCGCGCTCGGCCGAGCCGAGTCCCAGCGCCCTGGCGAGCGCGTCGAGGACCTCGTCCGAGGGGCGGTCCGCGCGCCCCTGCTCCAGGCGTACGTAGTAGTCGGTGCTGAGCCCGACCAGTTCCGCCACCTCCTCGCGGCGCAGGCCGGGCACCCGGCGTCGGCCGGTCGGCGGCAGGCCCGCGTCCGCGGGGGAGACCAGGGCCCGCCGGGCCCGGAGGTAGTCGCCCAGACTGTTGACGATCCTGATCGTGTCGGCCATGCGCCCCAGTATGGGGGCCCGGCGAGGGCCTGTGGCGGCCGGAAGGTGGCCCTGTCGGTCCCAGGGAGCGGCCGGGGGAAGGGTGGCCCTGCCGGTCCCCGGGAACCGAGGTCCCTTCATCCGTCGGGGGCCGCCGCGAAGGATCGGGGCATGTCCTCGTACTCCTCCCCCTCCCACGGTCCGCACGGCGGCGGGCGCGGCTACCGGCCCACCGTGGTCGCGGTCGCGGCCGCCGGCGTGATGCTGCCGTTCTCGGTGACCGGGGCCGCCGTGGCCCTGCCGAGCATGGCGGCCCGGCTGGGATCCTCGGTCGGCGCCGCCCAGTGGATGCTGAACGCCTTCAACCTCACCTTCGCCGCGCTGCCGCTCGCGGCCGGCGGCCTCGCGGACCGGCTCGGCCGGCGGCGCGTGCTGCTGACCGGGATCGCCCTGGTCGGCGGCATGTCGCTGCTGGTCGCGCTGGCGCCGTCGATGGCCGTGGCCGACGCGGCCAGGGCGGTCCAGGGCTGCGGGGCCGCGGCCGTGCTGGCCTCGGGCGCGGCGGTGCTGGCCCACTCGACCTCCGGGCGGCGCCGACAGCTGGCCTTCGGGGTCCTCGGCACCTCCTTCGGCACGGGCCTGGCGCTCGGACCGCCGGTCGCCGGGGCCCTGGTCGGGGCGGCGGGCTGGCGGTCGGTGTTCCTGCTGGTCGCGGCGCTGGCGGTGCCCGCCTGGCTGTGCGCGACCCGGGCGCCGGAGTCCCGCAACCCGGACCGGGCCGCGTTCGACGTGGTGGGGCCGGTCGCCTTCACCGCCGCGCTGGCCGCGCTGTCGTTCGCCTTCGTCCGGGCCGGATCCGCGGGCTGGAGCGCGCCGGGCACCGTGCTGCTGCTCGCGGCGGCCGCGGCGCTGCTCGCGCTGTTCGCCGTGGTGGAGGCCCGCCGGGCCGACCGGGCGATGTTCGACGTCCGGCTGTTCCGCAGGCCCGAGTTCGTCGCCGTGGTGTGCCAGCCGTTCACGGTCACCCTCGGCTTCGTGATCCTCCTGGTCTACCTGCCCGCCTACCTCCAGGGCGTGGCCGGCCGCACGGTCGGGACGAGCGGCCTGCTCCTGCTGCCGATGACCCTCCCGGTGCTGCTCCTGCCGCTGGCGGCGGCCCGGCTGGCCGCGCTCACCTCCGTGCGCGCGGTGCTGACCGGGGCCTCCGCGCTGATCGCGGCCGGGGCCCTGCTCCTGACGACCCTGCACGGCGACGGCTCCTGGCCGGCGCTGGCGCTGCCGCTGGTTCCGTTCGGCGCCGGGGTGGGCCTGGCGTTCGGCGTCATGGACAACGCGGCCGTGAGCACCGTGCGGGTCGAGCACGCCGGGGCCGCGGCGGGGATCTTCAACACGATGCGGATCACCGGGGAGTCCGTCGCCGTCTCGGGCGCCGCGGCCCTGCTCACCACACTCACCGCCGACCGGTTGGGCGACAGCGGCCTGCTCCCCGCGGCCGCGACCCGGATCGCCGGGCAGGCCGTCCAGGGCCAGGTGGCCGAGGCGCACCGGGCGGCCCTGGACGCGGGCTTCACCGGCGCCCTGCACGTCCTCGGCCTGGTCCTCGCGGCTCTGTCCACGCTCGGCGCGGTGCTCACCCACCTCGCGCTCAGGCCTCGTCAAGTGCCCTCTGTGGACTGAGGGTTGGAAGGGTCGTACCGTTCCGGGGGAACGGTACGACCGACCACCGAAGGGCAGTCCGGATGCCGACCCCCGCACCGCAGCCGACCCCCGCACCGCAGTCGACTCCCGAACCGTTGCTAGCCTCCGTGCCCCGGCCGAACCCCGGAGCGACCGGCCTGCTCACCGCCGACCTGGTGGTGGACCTCGCCGCCGCCGTGGCTCCGGCGGTCTCGCCGGACGGCCGCCTGGTCGCGTACGGTCTGGTCGTGAGCGGCGGGCGGGACGGGCGTCCGCAGGGCTCCGTCTGGGTCACCGCCGCCGACGGCAGCACCCCGCCGCGGAGGCTGGCCGACGGAACCGCCCGTGGTTCCGCCCCGACGTGGGCGCCGGACTCGGCCGCCCTGTTCCTCACCTCCGATCCCGACGGGCCGGGCGGCGCCCAACTCCGGCGGATCCGGCTCGGCGTCGGGGCCGACGCCACCGGAGTGCAGGAGTTGACGAGGTGGCGCGGCGGCATCGCCGACCACCGCCCGCTCCTCGACGCCCGCACCGTCGCCCTGCTCGCCGCGGACGAACCCACCGCCGCCGACGACCGCCGGGCGGCCGAGCGCGACGACGCCATGGTCTGGGGCCGCCACCTCCCCGTCACCCGGATGCGCCTGCTCGACCTGGAGACCGGTGCGCTGCGCACCGTGGACGGCCTCGGTGACCGGCACGTGGTCGAGCTGGCCCAGCGTCCGGACGGCGGCCCGCTCGCGGTGCTGACCTGGTCCACCCCCGAGCTCGATCCCGGTGTCATGACGGCGGAACTGCACCTGGTCGACCCGGGCGCGGCGGCCGTCCAGCACCTGGGCCCGGTCGGGTTCGAGGCCCGGTCCCCGACCTGGTGGCAGCACGACGGGGTCTGGCACCTGGCCCACCTGGTGGTGACTCCGGGGCACCTGGTCGGCGGGCTCGCCGTGATCGACACCGTCCCGCCGGCGACCGGTCCGGCCGTCGGACACCGCAACCTCACCGCCGGTATGTCCGTCTGTCCGACCGAGCTGGTGCAGGTCGCGGACGGGCCCCCGCTGGCGCTGTTCGCCGACGGGCTGGACACCGCGCTGTACCGGCTCCGCCCGGAGTCGGCGCGGTTCGACCGGGTGTCCGCCGCCCCCGGCACGCTCGCCGGGCTCAGCGCGAGTCGCTCCGGGGCGACGGTCGCCCTGCTGGCGAGCACGGCGTACGAGCCGAGGAACGTCCATGCCGGGCCGACCGGCGGACCGCTGGTCCGGCTCAGCGACGCGGCCCCGGAACTGCGCGGGATCCGCTGGGGAGTCCAGGAGCGCCTCGACTACCGGGCCGCCGACGGCCTCCGGTTGGACGGCCTGCTGATCCTGCCGGTCGGCCGCACCCGGGCCGACGGCCCCTTCCCGCTCGTGACCATCGCCCACGGCGGCCCCTACTCCCGCTACGCCGACGAATTCGCCCTCAACGCGGTCGACTGCGGCCAGTGGCTGGCGGCCGCCGGGTACGCGGTCCTCCTGCCCAACCCCCGAGGGGGCTCGGGGCGCGGCCACGCGTTCGCCGCCCCGGTCGCGGGCGCGGTCGGCGGCGACGAGTGGACGGACGTCCTCGGCGGCATCGACCTGCTGGTGGAGCAGGGCGTCGCCGACCCCGGGCGGCTGGGCATCGCCGGGTGGAGCCACGGGGGGTTCCTCGCGACCTGGGCGGTCGCCCGGACGGACCGGTTCAAGGCCGCGATGACGGGCGCGGGCATCAGCGACTGGGGCCTCCAGGCCGGGACCGGCGACTGGGCGAGCATCGACGCGGCGCTCGGCGGCAGCACCGGATGGGAGGGCCCGGGACCGCACCTCCACGACCGGAACAGCCCGATCTCCCACGCGTCGGGGATCCGCACCCCGGTGCTGATCCTGCACGGCGAGGAGGACACCAACGTTCCGCTCGGCCAGGCGCTCCACCTGCACCGCGCGCTGCGGCACTTCGGGGTCGAGCACGAGTTCGTGGTCTACCCCCGCGAGGGCCACGGGCTGGTCGAGCGGGCGCACCAGCTCGACGCGCTCCGGCGGATCCGGGCCTGGTACGACCGCTGGCTGTAGGTCAGGGGGACCCGACAGCCGGACCGCCGGCTGTAGGTCGGAGGGATCCGCAAGAGCGGGCCTAGTCGGCCAGGCCCAGCGGATCCGGTGCGGTGGCGAGCAGTTCGGGGCCGTTGTTGCGCACGCTGTTGACGACGGGTGGGACGGCGCGGACCCGCAGGGCGCCGTCGGCGGGGCGGTGCAGCAGGTGGTGGAGCTCGGCCGGGTCGGTGTGGGCGGGGGAGAGCCAGGCCGGGAGGTCCTCGGGGCGGATGGTGAGCGGCATCCGGTCGTGGACGCGCCCGGCGGAGTCGGTGGCGTCGGTGGTGATGACGGTGGCGGTGGCGAGCCAGGCGAGCGGGTCGTCGTCGGGGCGGGTGCGGTCGCGCCAGAACTCGTACAGCCCGGCCATCAGCATCACGCCGCCGGTGCTGAGGAAGTACGGCTGCTTGTACTTCTTGCGGTCGGCGGTGGCGGGGACCTCGCGCCACTCGTAGTAGCCGTCGGCGGGGATGACGCAGCGGCGGGCGGTGAAGGCCTTGCGGAACGCAGGCTTGCTGTCGACGGTCTCCGAACGGGCGTTGATCATCCGGGCGCCGCCGGACGGGTCCTTGGACCAGGAGGGCACGAGGCCCCAGCGCAGCGGGCGGAAGCGGCGCACCAGTTCACCGGTCTCGCGGTCCACGCGTTCCAGGACGGCCGGCACCGGGTCGGTGGGGGCGACGTTCCAGCTCGGCGCGAAGGTCTCGGCCGGGTCCCACCGGAGCTCTCCGAGCAGCGAGACGAGGTCCTGGGGCGTGGTGGTGGAGACGAAGCGGCCGCACATGCCCCCAGCCTGCCACCCGGCACGGACAACCGGGGCGGTCAGCGCGCCGGTGGCCCCTCGGCGGCGTGCCCCGGGGTGTGGCCGAAGGTACGGCGGAAGACGTCGATGAAGGCGCTGGCGGAGGACCAGCCGCAGCGGTGCGCGACGGCGGTGACCGGCTGCCCCTCGGCGAGCAGCACCAGGGCCCGGTGCAGCCGCAGTTGAGTGCGCCACTGGGGGAAGGTCATGCCGAGGTCGGCGCGGAAGAGCCGGGAGAGGGTGCGGTCGCTGGCGCCGACGGCCCGGCCGAGTTCGGCGAGGGTGCGGTGGTCGGCCGGGTCGGCGTACAGCAGCGCGCACAGCGACCGGAGCAGCGGGTCGTCGGGCGTGGGCAGGTGGAGCGGCTGCTGGGGCGAGGCGCGGAGCTGGTCGAGCAGGACGGCGCGCAGCCGGGAGCGCTCCGGGCTCTCCTCCTCCGGGGTGCGGGTGTAGGCGATGATCAGTTCGCGCAGCAGCGGGCCGACGGCGAGCACGCCGGGCCGGTCGAGGCCGAGCGGGTTCTCGGTGGCGGGCAGGCCGACGAGGTGGAGTTCGAGCCGGCCGTGGGCCTGGTGGGCGTGCACGGTGCCGGCCGGGATCCAGAGGGCGCGGTTGCCGGGGGCGACCCAGGCGCCGGCGTCGGTGGTGATGGCGACCACGCCCCGGGCGGCGTAGGCGATCTGGTGGTCGTCGTGGCGGTGGG
Source organism: Kitasatospora sp. NPDC089797 (assembly GCF_040684795.1). Lineage (NCBI taxonomy): Bacteria > Bacillati > Actinomycetota > Actinomycetes > Kitasatosporales > Streptomycetaceae > Kitasatospora > Kitasatospora sp. NPDC089797. Next base: position 184,887 of record NZ_JBFBGS010000001.1, read on the forward strand.
CGTCGATCCCGGTGCCGGGGGCGAGCAGCTGGGCCCGGGTGGGGGCGACCGGATCGTGGCGGATTCTCGACATCAGCTGGCAGATTATCGGAAGTCCGACAGGGTGGGGCGGGTCGAGCATGTCGGGGTGACCAAGACACCGAACCCGTCGAGCGGGCCGATGCCCGTGGACCGGCCCCTCCGCCCGACCAGTCCGACCGACCCGACCGGCCAGAACCGCCCGACCAGCGAGACCGGCCCGACCGGCGGGACCCGGCCGGCACCGCCGGGCCTGTCGTCGAACGCCTCGATCACCCTGCTCTCGGTCGGCCACTCCTGCGTGGACGTCTACCAGGGGGCCGTGGCGGCCCTGGTCCCCTTCCTGGTCGCCGAGCGCGGCTACGGCTACGCCGCCGTCTCGGGCGTGGTGCTGGCCGCCTCGCTGCTCTCCTCGGTGGCCCAGCCGCTGTTCGGGGCGCTGACCGACCGGTGGCCGCTGCCCTGGCTGCTGCCGGTCAGCACGGTGCTGGGCGGCGCGGGCATCGCACTCTGCGGGGTCGGCGACTCGTACGCGATGACGCTGGCCTGGGTGGCGCTGTCGGGCGTCGGGGTGGCGGCGTACCACCCGGAGTCGGCCCGGGTGGCCCGGCTGGTGGCCGGTTCGGGCGGGAGGGGCCACCGGGGGATGGCCTGGTTCTCGCTGGGCGGCAACCTGGGCTTCGCGGCGGCTCCGCTGCTGGTCGCGGCGGTGGTCGGCCTCGGCGGGCTGCGGCTGACCCCGCTGCTGGTGCTGCCGGCCCTCGCGGGTGCGGCGCTGTGCCTGCCCGTGCTGCGCGAGCTGGCCCGGCGGCGGGCCGCCGGGACGGGCACGGCGGCCCGGGTGGGGCGGGACGACCGGGCCTCGTTCGTGAAGCTGTCGCTCGCGGTGGTGTGCCGGTCGATCGTCTTCACCGGGCTGAGCACCTTCCTCTCCCTGTACGCCACCCAGCGCCTCGGCGGCGGTACGGCGGCGGGCACGGCCGCGCTGGTGGTGCTGTACGCGGGCGGCGCGGTGGGCTCGGTGCTCGGCGGGGCACTGGCGGAGCGGTGGGGGCGGGTCGCGGTGGCGCGCTGGTCCTACCTGGTGGCGGCGGTGGCGGTGGCCGGGGTGCTGGTGGTGCCCGGCCCGGCGCTGTACCTGTGCGTGGCGCTGACCTCGGCGGGCCTGTACGTGCCGTTCTCGCTCCAGGTCACGCTGGGGCAGGACTACCTGCCCTCGCGGATCGGCACGGCGAGCGGGATCACCCTCGGGCTGACGGTGAGCATCGGCGGCCTGGCCAGCCCGGTGATCGGCAGCCTCGCGGACGCGACCACGCTGCGGACGGCACTGGTGCCGCTGGTGGCGATGCCGCTGCTGAGCTGGGCGCTGTTCCGCACCCTGCCGGAGCCGACGGTGCCCGAGCCGGGCGACGAGGGGGAGTAGGCGGCGGACCGCGACCACCAGCCTATCGTTCGCATCTGCTACGGTCGTGATGCGAACGAGAGATTGGTGGTGGAACGGTCATGCGCAAGCGCAGCAGGACGTGGTGGCTCTGGGGCCCGCTCCTCTCCGTGGTGGTACTGGCGCTCGGGGCGGGCGGCTGGGTGGTCCACCAGAACGAGTACGACCTCACGGAGGAGCGGGTCACCATCACCGGCGGCAAGCAGCCGCTGCACGGTGTGCTGGCCCGCCCCAGCGGGGCCGGGGGACCGACCGGACTGGTGGTCTTCGTGCACGGCGACGGCCCGGTCGACGCCACCCACGACGGCTGGTACCGGCCGATCTGGGAGGCGATGGCCGGAGCCGGCTACGCCACGCTGTCCTGGGACAAGCCCGGCGTCGCCGACGCCCCCGGCAACTGGCTCGACCAGAGCATGCAGGACCGCGCCGACGAGACCCTCGCCGCGATCCGCTGGGCCAAGGCCCAACCCGGCATCGACCCGGGCCGGATCGGCCTGTGGGGCGCCAGCCAGGCCGGCTGGGTGATGCCCAAGGCCGCCCGGCAGTCCACGGACGTCACGTTCGTGATCGGCGTCGGCACCGCCGTCAACTGGCTCCGGCAGGGCCGCTACGACCTGCTCGCCCACGCCGAGAAGGACGGCGCGAGCCCGGCCGAGACCGAGGCCCGGATCGCGAGGAGCGAGCGCAGGCTCACCGCCATGCGGGAGAACCGCACCTTCGAGCAGTACCGGGCCGGCGGCGCCGACGTCACCGGCATCACCCCGGAGCGCTGGGACTTCGACCTGCGCAACTACCGCTCGGACGCCACCGAGGACCTCGCCGCCGTCAAGGCGCCGGTGCTGCTGATCCTCGGCGGTCGCGACCTCAACGTCGACAGCGCCGACACCGAGGCCGGCTACCGACGGATCCTCCCCACCCCCGGGCAGCTCCAGGTCCGGCGCTTCGAGGACGCGACCCACAACATCGTCCCCGAGTCCGTCGAGGACTCGGAGCTGAAGAGCACCGTCCTCGCGATCGCCGCCCCGCGCTCGCTGTTCGCCCCCGGCTACCTCGACGCCATGCGGCAGTTCCTGGCCTCGATCGACCGCCCGAAGGGATGAGGGGGATGAAGGTGCTCGCCCTCGGCGGCGCCGGCGGGATCGGCCGGGTCGCCGCCCGGGTCACCGCCCGGCTCCCCGGCGTCCGCGAGCTGGTGATCGCCGACCGCGACCCGGCGGCCGCCCGCCGCACGGCCGCCCTGCTCGCCGCCCGGGCACCGGAGCCGGGCACGGCGGTGAGCGCCCGCCGGGTCGACGTCACCGACCGGGCCGAGCTGCACGCCGCCCTCGACGGGATGGACGCGGTGCTCAACACCGTCGGGCCCTACTACCGCTTCGGCCCCGACGTACTGCGCGCCGCGATCCGCACCGGGACGGACTACCTGGACGTCTGCGACGACTGGGAACCCACCGTCGCCATGCTGGAGTTGGACGACGAGGCGCGCGCCGCCGGGGTCCGCGCGGTGATCGGGATGGGCGCCAGCCCCGGCGTCAGCAACCTGCTCGCGGTCCGGGCCGCCGCCCTCCTCGACACCCTCACCGACGTCCACACCGCCTGGCCTGTGGACGTCGGCCCCGAACCCGCCACCACCCCGCCGACCGGCCCCGGCCGCACCCCGTCGGCCGCCGCCGTGCACTGGATGCAGCAACTCAGCGGCACCGTCGCGGTGGTGCGCGGCGGCCGGATCGTCCAACGGCCGCCGCTGGAACGGATCGTGCTCGACCTGCCCGGCGGGCACCGGGGCACCGCCTGCACCGTCGGACACCCGGAGCCCGTCACCCTGCACCGCAGCCTGCGGCCCGCCGGCGACGCGGCGAGCCTGATGGTGGTCCGGGCGGGCACCGCCGCCTACCTCGACGTGCTGCGCCGCGACCTGGACGCGGGCCGGCTCACCAACGAGGGCGCCGCCGTCGAGTTGGAGCGCCCGTCGCTGCGCCGCATCCTGCGGGCCGGGACCCAAGTGCTGCGCTTCGGTTCCCCGGGCACCCTGCCCGGCTTCTTCGCCGCCGCCACCGGGACGATCGACGGCCGGCCCGCGAGCGTCCTGGCCCGACTGACCGGCGGGGACGCGCTGATGGCCGACCTGGCCGAGGGCACCGGAGTCCCGGCCGGCCTCGGCCTCGCCCAACTGCTGGACGGCACGGTGCGCACCCCGGGCGTGCACCCGCCGGAGACGGCCGTCGACGCGGAGCGCTTCTTCGCGGACCTGGCGCGGCACCGACCGGGGGTGGGGGTGTCGGTGGAACTGGGGGTCTGAGGCCGGAGTCGGGGTCAACGCCGTCCCCATCCCCATCGCCATCGTCGTCAGCGTCGTTGTCAGACCCTCCCGCTAGCGTGCCGACGTCGGATCCGACGACCCTTCACCCCTCGCGAGGTCATCCGTGGACATCCTGCTCATCGCCGGTCTGTGGCTCGACGGGTCCGTATGGGACGACGTGGTGCCCGAACTGACCGCGCTCGGCCACCGTCCGGTGCCGCTCACCCTTCCCGGCCAGGGCGACGGCAACTCCTCCGCGACGCTCGACGACCAACTGGCCGCGGTGCTCGCCGCCGTCGACGCGGCGCCGGGGAAGCCCCTGGTGGTGGGGCACTCCGCGGCGACCACCCTGGCCTGGCTGGCCGCCGACGCCCGGCCGGAGAAGGTGGCCAAGGTCGCCCTGATCGGGGGCTTCCCCGCCCCCGACGGGCGGGCGTACGCCGACTTCTTCCCGATCGAGGAGGGCGCCATGCCCTTCCCCGGCTGGGGCCCGTTCGAGGGGCCGGACTCCGCGGACCTGGACGGGGCTGCGCGCGAAAGCCTCGCCTCCGCCGCGATCCCCGTTCCCGAGGCGGTCGCCAAGGGCGTCGTCCGGCTCTCCGACGAGCGGCGGTTCGACGTCCCCGTCCTGCTGCTGTGCCCGGAGTTCACTCCGGACCAGGCGAAGGAGTGGATCGCCTCCGGGGAGGGCCCGGAACTCGCCCGGGTCGCCGACCTGACGTACGTGGACCTCGCCTCGGGCCACTGGCCGATGGTCACCCGGCCGCGCGAGCTGGCCCGGATCCTGGCGGAGGCGGCCGACGCGTAGGGCGGTGGGCCGGGGCCCGCCCCCGGGAGGGGCGGGCCCCGGCCGGCCACCGTCACCGGCGATCGGCGGTCATCCGCGATCGGCGGTCACCGGCCGCCCGGTGTCACTTCAGGTGCCGGTCGTAGAAGCGGCCCCCGTCCTCGAGTTCGAACCACGGGGTGCCGATGTGCCCGCCCGTGTTGGCGTGCAACGTCTTCTGCTTGCTGCCGAAGGCGTCGAACAGGTCCAGGGCGCGCTGCCGGGGATTGCCCTCGTCGTCCCACTGGAGCAGGAACAGCAGCGGGATGGTGATCTGCCGGGCCTCCTCGCGCTGGGCGAGCGGTACGTAGCCCCCGGCGAAGAGGCCGGCCGCCTCGATGCGCGGATCGGTGGCCGCGAGGTGGATGCCGACGGCCGTCCAACCCGAGTACCCGACCCGCCCGTTCGTCTCGGGCCGGTCCAGCAGGGCGTCCAGGGTGGTGCGCCACTCCGGGACGGCGTTCGCGACCAGCGGGCCGACGAAGGACTCGAAGATCCCGTCGACCGGCTCGCCCGCCTGCATGGCCCGGCGGAGCTCGGCGCGGGCCCGGTCGTCGGCTTCGGAACGGGGCCGCTCGCCGCAGGCGGGCGCGTCGATGGTGGCCACCGTGTACCCCTGGGCCGCGGTGTACCGGGCCCGGGCCAGCAGGCGGGGCTCACGCCGGGGCAGGCCGTTGTTGTGGGCGATCAGGATCAGTGGGGCGGGCTCGGATCCGGACGTCCAGAGGGTGCCGGGGATCTCGCCGAGGGTGAATTCGCGTTCGAGGACGCCGTTGTCGAGGCGCTGCTCGGAGGTGAACTTCATGGTCGTGCCTTTCGGGAGTGCGCTGAGAGGCGCTCCCGGACGACCTATCGCCCGGCCGTGACCCCGGAGGGGAGCACCCACGTCGTAGTTGCGTTCACGGGTACCACCTCCTTGTTCTCTCGCACGGCCACCGGAAAGCTAGCACCGGTCGTCACGGTCCGCCAAATGGATTTCCGCCCGGGCCCCGCGGCAGGTCGGGGCCCGGGCGGTGACCGGTTGAACCGGACGGGGCAGCACGGATCGGGGCGTGACCGCGGCCGGCCCGGTCAGCGGTCGAGGGCGGAGAGGGTGGCGAGGGTGTCGTCGAGGGTCGGGGCGCCCGGCCGGGCGCGGTTGTACGGGAGTCTGCCGAGCAGGGCCCCCATCGCACAGCTGTCGGTGAGCGCGGAGAACACCAGCCCGGCGCCGATCGCGGCCGACACCCAGCGGACGCCGGGCAGCGCGATGTCGACCAGCAGGCCGAGCAGCACGATCGAACCGGCCGTCAGCCGGACCTGGCGGTCCATCGCCCAGACCGGGCGGGCCCCGGCCACCCGGTCGACGGGGTGGCCGGCCGCGGTCCAGGCCCTGGTGCCGCCGGTGACGACCAGAGCGGTGACCCCGGCACCGGCGAGCTGTCGGCAGGCGTGCTCGGCGCGCGGACCGGCGGCGCAGACGACGGCGAGTTCGCCGCTGCCGGCGGCGGCGCGCAACGCGGGCAGGGCGCGGTCGAGTTGGTCGAGCGGGATGTTCAGGGCGCCCGGGATGTGGCCGCCGGCGTACTCGCCGGGGGAACGGACGTCGATCACGGTGAGTCGGCCGAGGCGGAGCTTGAGCTGCTCGATCTCGATGCTGCGGGGCGTGGTCATGGGGGAGTGGGGTCCTCTCGGGCGGGGGGAGTGAGGTGGGGGAGAACGGGCCGGTCAGCCGAGGGTGGTGACCAGCATCAGGAGGGCGACGCCGAACAGCGCGACCGCGAAGGCCCGTTGCAGGGTCCGTCCGCTGAGCTTGTCGGCGAGCCGTTTGCCGTCCCAGGCGCCGAGGATCGCGGCGCCGGTGAAGGGCGCGGCCACGGCCCAGTCGATCGAGCCGGTCGCGCCGAGACGGGGGAGCAGGGCCGCGAGGGAGTTGGCGGTGATGACCAGCAGGCTGGTGCCGACGGCCTCGGCCATGGTGAAGGCGAGCACCGAGACCAGGGCGGGTACGGCGAGGAAGCCGCCGCCGACGCCGAGCAGTCCGGTGACGGCGCCGAGCCCGGCGCCCGCCGCGGCGGAGCGGGTCGGTCCGGCGGCGGCCCGGTCCTGCTGATCGGCCTTGCGGGGCACCAGCATCCGCCAGGCGGCGAGTGCCGCCAGCACGGCGAAGGCGCCGGTCAGCAGCGCGCCCGGCAGCCGGGCCGAGAGCGCCCCGCCGGCCGCGGCGGCGGGTAGTCCGGCGGCGGCGAACAGCGCCCCGGTGCGCCAGCGCACCCGCCCGGCCCGGGCATGGGCGAGCAGGCCGGTGAGCGAGGTCGCCGCGACGATCACCAGGCTCGCGGTGGTGGCCAGTGCGGGGGAGAAGCCGAGCAGGTAGACCAGCGCGGGCACGGCGAGCATGCTGCCGCCGCCACCCAGTCCGCCGAGCGCCAGCCCGACCACCGCGCCCGCGCCGAGGGCGAGCAGCAGCGTGGTCATATCACCCGCCCGCTGCCGCCGTCGGGAGTGGTCACTGGCAGGCCGGCCTGCGCCCAGGCGCTCATGCCCCCGACGACGTTCCACGCCTCGACACCGCGCGCGGCGAGCAGCTCGGCGGCGCGCTGGGAGCGGTTGCCGGAGCGACAGACCGCCAGCACGGTGCGACCGGCGGCCTCGGGCGGCAGCGGGGCCCCGGCGGCCAGGGCGATCAGCGGCAGGTGCAGGGCGCCGGGGGCGTGGCCGGCGGTGAACTCGGCGGCCTCGCGGACGTCGAGCAGCACCGCGGTACCGGTGTGTACCAGCGCGTGGGCCCGGGCGGGCGTGAGCTGGCCAGGGGTGGTCGCGCCGGGGTCGGACGGCAGCGGGGGCATGGGCTTCTCCAGGGTGGTGCGGGCCGGGCCGCAGCGGTCCGGCGCGTCGGGGGCGCCACGGTCCGGGCGGTGCCCGACGCGCGGTCGTACCGGGTTCGGGCCGCCGGTTCCGTGCTGCGTGCTGCACGGGCGGGCGGCGTGGTCTCTGCTCGGCGCCCGCCCGGGCCCGTTCGGGCCGGGTCCGGCGGCGGCCGGATTCCCCCGTCGACGTCCACCATAGTACCCCCGGGGGTATTATCAAATCCTTCCGCGATACCCCCGTCCGTATCGGCCCTGGAGGCCGTATGCTGGCTTCTATACCACGGGGGGTATCGCTGAGATCACGACCGCGCCGCGCCACCCGGCGCCGCCCAGGAGGATTCCCCGTGTACTTCGCGCAGTTCTACCTCGACTGTCTCTCCCAGGCCTCGTACCTGATCGCCGACGAGACCACCGGCCGGGCGGTGATCGTCGACCCCCGCCGGGACGTCGACGAGTACCTCGCCGACGCCACCGCTCGCGGCCTGACCGTCGTCGGCGTCATCAACACCCACTTCCACGCCGACTTCCTGGCCGGCCACCTGGAACTGGCCGACCGCACCGGCGCCTGGATCGGCTACGGGCACCGGGCGGAGACCGAGTACCCGATCCGCAAGCTCACCGACGGCGAACGGATCGAACTCGGCGACGTCACCCTCCAGATCCTCGAAACCCCCGGCCACACCCCCGAGTCGATCAGCGTCCTGGTCCTCGAACAGCCCGACGACGCCGTCCCCTACGGCGTGCTCACCGGCGACGCCCTGTTCATCGGCGACGTCGGCCGCCCCGACCTGCTCGCCTCCACCGGCGTCACCGCCGACGAGCTCGGCGCCATGCTCTACGACAGCGTGCACCGCAAGCTGCTGGCCCTGCCCGACGAGACCCTGGTCTTCCCCGCCCACGGCGCGGGCTCCGCCTGCGGCAAGAACCTCTCCACCGACCGCCAGTCCACCATCGGCCGCGAGCGCGCCACCAATTACGCCTGCGCGCCCATGGACGAGCCGACCTTCGTCGCCCTGGTCACCGCCGGCCAGCCCACCGCCCCCGGCTACTTCGGCTACGACGCCGACCTCAACCGCCGCGACCGCGAGCTCTTCGACCCGGCCGCCGTCCGCGCCCTGACCGCCGACGGCTTCCTGGCCCGCCGCGCCGACGGCGCCCTGGTGGTGGACGGCCGCGACCCGGCCGCCTTCGCCGCCGGACACCTCACCGGCTCGCTCAACGTCCCCGCCGACGGCCGCTTCGCCGAACAGTCCGGCACCGTCCTCACCCCGGACCGCGAGATCCTGGTCATCGCCCCGGAGGAGCGCGGCGCCGAACTCGTCACCCGCCTCGCCCGGATCGGCTTCGACAAGGTCGCCGGCCACCTCGCCGACCCGGAGGAGCTCTTCCTCACCCACCCCGAGCTGATGCGCCAGGGCGCCCGGCTCACCGTGCACACCCTGCGTGCCGAACTCGTCGGCGAGCAGCCCCCGTTGGTCGTCGACGTCCGCGGCGCCGCCGAGCGCGAGACCGGCGCCATCCCCGGCTCGCTCCACCTCCCGCTCGCCGAACTCCCGGCCCGCCACGGCGAACTGCCCACCGACCGGCGCATCGTCCTGCACTGCGCCGGCGGCAGCCGCTCCTCCATCGCCGCCAGCCTGCTGCGCCACCACGGCCACCCGCACGTCTACGACCTCATCGGCGGCTACGGCGCCTGGGCGGCCACCCCGACGGTGTGACCGCACCCGGCCGTACCCGGAACGAGGGAGTCCCCGCCGCTGCGGCGGGAAACCGACCCAACGGCGCTCCGCCCGGGGGCGGGCACGGCCGCAGGACGCGGCCCGAGATCCGGACCATCGACCGGGTCGGTCGGCGGCCTGCGCGGGCGGGTTCCGAACCCGAACGCCGCTGCGCCGAGTGCTACCGCACGCCCCGGGAGAGCCCGGAGCGGGCGGTCATCGAGATCGTCGTCGACCGCGCCCTCGGCCGTGGCCGAGCCGCCCTCCCCGAGCGGCGGGACGGCGGCTCAGCCACGGTCGTTCGAGGACTAGACCAGTCGGTTCACCATGACGAAGAGGTCGCGGATCGTCAGCAGCGGCATGGAGTGCTGTGCCTCCCCGCCGGCGAAGACCTCCAGTCGGAAGGTGACCCTCGCGCTGTCGTCGTTCACCGGCCGGTACGTCGCGCGGAAGTCCTCCACACTCCGGGCCACCTGGTCGATCCAGCCGGCGGAGTCCGTCGCGGTGAGGGGCAGCAGACTGATCGGCAGGACCGTGAGCGGCAGCTCCGGGATGTCCTTCTGGAGGCGGAACGCATAGGCCGCGGAGAGCTTCACGGCCACCGCGAGGTTCCCGCTGTCGGCGAGCAACTGCTCGACGAACTCGGTGAGGTAGCCCTTCACGGTTCTCTGCGCGACCGTCAGCGACCCGAGGTCGTACGAGTCATGGGCGATCAGCGGTACCACCGGATCGGCGAAGGCCACCGTGGGGGTGGTGAACACGAAGCCCGCGGCCGTCGTCTTCTCCGGCACCAGGTCCTCGTTGCGGACCACCTTGACGGAGGCGTGGCCGTCCTGGTGGCTGAAGACCCCCAGTTTGGAGAAGCCCACGGAGCGCTCGGCGGGCGCGTCGGCGTAGCGGAGCTCGACGCCGTCCTGGTCGCGGAACTCCCACGCGTACTGGGCGCCCGGCGGCGGCGTCACCGGCTTCGGAGTGTAGGTCGGCCAGGCGACCCGGACCTGTGGCTCCGGCGTCTTCGCCTTGTCGCAGTAGACGTCCACCCGGGCCCGGCCCGCGTCCTCGCTCAACCCGAGCTGGAAGTCGTACTCGATCCGTCGCGGACCCTCCCCTCCGGTGAACGCCCTCGGCCCGGCCTTGGCCCACTTCTCGTAGGCGTTCGCCAGTTCGGTGGTGAGCCGGACGAGGGCCGCGAGGGCGGATGCGCCGTTGACCACCTCGGTGTCCGTGGCCTTGGCGTCGGCGCCGACCGGGCGCAGGTAGGTCTCCAGGTCGGCGTCGACCTCCGGGTGAATGGTGGTGAACTGGGCCAGGGCGGCGAACAGTTCGGCTTCGGCGTCGGCGACCCGCGCCCTGGTTCGGCCGGCGGTGTTGAAGACGACGTGGGCGTGGACGCGGTCCTGGGCGGCGCTGTCGTAGCGGTAGTCGAAGGCGTAGTCCCACTCGGTCAGCTCCCGCGGTGTCAGCCCGGCGCCCCGCTTCGGGAACCCCTTCTCGTCCCGCGCGGTCGGCAGGGCGGTCTGGTCGGTGACCGAGGGCGGCTGCGGCAGCTCGCGCAGCACCACCGGGAAGTCGATCGACCCGAGCGGGACCGTCATCGGGCCGGTCACCCAGGTGATCCAACGGCTGCTCCGGTAGTCCTCGATGCCCGCCACGTTCCTGATGTCGTGTTCCAGGTGGGTCACCGGGTACTGCACGTCGAGCCGGACATGGGTACGGGCGGTGGCGTTCTTGGACTCGAACACGAAGGCCAGCCGGCTGTCCCCGGTCCCGCTCTGCGGGGTCAGCGCGATCTTGGCGGTGGACAGGGCGAAGTCCTGCACCACCGCGCTCTTCTTGCCGGGATCGCGCTGCGGTTGCCCGTAGAAGCGGGGGGCGTCGGTGACGCCCGGAGGCAGTGGCTCCCGGACGCGGGCGTCGGTGATCGGCAGGACGGTGACGGCGCTGACCGTGTAGGCCGCTCCGAGGTGATCCAGGAGTGCCTGTTCCATCTTGTCGGCGGCGGCGGTCAGGGTGAGGCCGTCGGTCGGGCTGTCCACCAGGATCGGGGCGACGGTGGCGGCGATCGCCGCCGCGAGCCGCTTCTTCTGTTCGAGGATCTGCGGCAGCGCGCCGTTGCGCTCCGGGTCGGTGGTGGTGAGCTGGTCCACGATGCGCGCGGGGGAGGTGAAGGTGGGACTGAGGAAGGCGTCGATCGCGGTCAGGGCCCGCCGGGCCCAGACGTTGGGGTCGATGCCCGTGAAGGTGAGGGATCGGGAAGCCGGGGTGAACGGCTGTCCGGTGGTGTACCGGCCGATGGTCGCGGTGACCTCCCGCAGCGCGGTGGCCAGCGGCTTCGGGGCGTAGAAGCCGGGGCCGCCCTGAACGGTGCAGCCGAGGCCCTTTCCCGGCGTGAGGCCCATCCGCACGGCCCACAGCGTGGCGCCGTCGTCCGCTCCGTGCGCGGTGGTCGCGGCCGAGGTGCCCACGCGGAACTGCCAGTCGGCGGTGCGGAAAGCCTCCTGCATGCCCTCGGCGAAGGTCCGTAGCGAGACCTCGGTGCTGTCGTCAGCCCCCCCGATCGGCATGATCGCCGTGGTGTCCGCGTGGACCGGGGTGGCCCGCAGGGCGGGGTCGACCAACTCGTCCCGGCGGGTCAGGGTGAGGGTCAGGGTGAGCGGCACGATGTCGTCGGCGGTGAGGTCCTTCAGGTCCAGGGCCGTCGTCAGATCGATGCGGGGAGCCGTACCACCGCTCTGCCCGGCGGCCCGCTTGCCCAGGTACGTGACGCAGTGGGCGACGAAGGACCGCAGCTGCGCCGCCTGTTCGGCGGTCAGCGGCTGCTCCGGGTCCTTGAGCAGGCTGTTGGTCCAGGTCAGGGCCATGGCGTTGCCGCTCAGCCCCGGCACGCCGGCGCCGGTGTAGTCCTGGTTGAGCTGGTAGTAGACGGTGGTGAAGGTCCGGAGGTCGTTGACGGCACGTTGCTGCCAGTCGGGCAGGCCGGTGGCGAGGATCCGGGCGCGGGGGTCCGTGTCGACGGTCGGCTCCTCGTAGGCCTCGGTCATCAGCCGGAGGCCGACCGCCAGGGTGGGGGAGCCGGCCTCGCCCTGGTAGGAGTAGCCGGAGCGGACGTTGGGCCACTGGGCGAGGCCGATCAAGCGGTCCTCGTAGTGCAGCGGGTCGGGCCTGCGGTCCAGCGGGCCGGTGGAGTCCGCGGCCGGAGCGTCGAAGGGCGTGACCGCCAGGTTGCCGAAGACGTCGTGCCAGCACAGCCGGAGCTGGACCGGCGTGCCGACCCCGGCGTACGGGTTGTCCGCCCGGGCCGGCAGGCCGCTGGACGGCTCGACGTCGGGTGCGGGGTTGACCTTGGCACAGCTGCGGAAGCCCACGGTCTGCCGGTAGGACTGCTCCGGCGCTCCCTTCAGGTCCAGCAGCAGCGCGCGGGCCGCTTCCCGCCTGCGCAGCGACCTCAGGTGGGGGCCGTCCTCGGAGGCGTCGACCGGCCCGGCCGGCAGTCCCCGGGGGCTCGCGGTGAAGAAGGCGTTGCCCTCGACTCCGGGGGAGAGCAGGGAGAACAGTTGGCCGAGGGTGGTGGTGGAGAACTCCGTGATCTGCTGGTCCGTCGGGTTCTCCGGCAGGTCGCCCGGGGCGCCCGGGGTGGCGCGGGTGAGCCTGATGCCGGTGTTGCCGGTGCCGAGGACGGGGGAGACCGTCAGCTCCTCGGAGTCGGTCAACGGCTGCGTCGTGGCGGGGAAGATGCCCGGTACGTCCCGGGCACCCCAGCCGAGCTCCTCGGCGGAGGTCCCGTAGTGCTCGACGAGTCGCTGCAGGGTGTCCCCCGAGGCGGTGACCCGGGTGATCGGCGGGATGCGCAGGGCCGTGCCGAGCCCCGGGACCACGCCGGGGTTGTACGCGGCCAACTGCTCCCTGGTGATCTGCTGGGCGGCGTTCTCGGACCAGTGGGCCGCGACGGCGGCCAGCGCGTCCCCGGTCGCCAGGTCCTTGGCGTCGATCTGGTGCAGGCCGTCCGGAACGGGGACCTTCAGCCCGGCGGACAGCGGCACCGTGGCGTTCAGCCGGGCGAGGACGCCCGGGTCGGTGCCGTGGAGCGCGGCCAGGTCGGCCAGCGTCTCGTGGCCGCCCAGAGCGCCGGCCCGGGCCCGGGAGGACCGGGAGCAGAAGGTCAGCGCGGCGTGCTCGGGGTCGATCGCCCCCGTGGTGAGCAGGGAGTTGACGTAGCCGGTGAGCCGGCCGTCGCCCGGTTGCCCGCCACTGCCGTCCCGGCGGTAGGTGATCACCAGGGTCAGGGTGGCCGTGCCGCTGCTGTCGAAGACCGAGTCGGGCAGGCCGACGCCCTCCTGGGGGACCTGGTAGTAGAGGTAGTAGCCGCCGGTGCGGACCGTGGACAGCTCCCACAGCAGTCGCACGACCTCGGCCGGCGGGGTGACGATCCCGCGTGCGGGCTCCTCGCCGGCCCGGCCGATGCGCAGGGAGGGAGGCGCGGTCTCGGTCGTCAGGTTGGTGCGGGTCAGGAAGGCCAGCACCTCGTCCGTGCCACGGCTGGTCAGCCCGGCGCGGCCGAGGCCGGAGTCCGGCAGCAACAGGAACAGACCGCTGATCAGGTCGATCGCCGGGGTGCCCTCCGTGCCGAGGGTGGTGAGCAGCCGCTCCAGCAGCGCGGCGTCGGCCGGGCTCGGGCCGGTCACCTGGTACGTGAAGGGCGCCAGCGGGGCAGGCCCGCCCTTGTTGCCGCTGTCGGGCGGCAGGACATCGTTGGCCTGCGGGGTCTGCGGTGCCCCGCCGTCGGTCTGGGCGAGCTTCTTCACCTGGAACTGCACGCGCGTCGCGTACACGTAGTCGGACACCGGCGTGAAGACGGCGTGAGCGGTCGTCGGGTCGGCCGTCGCGGTCTCGGGGGTGAACAGGGGGAGGTAGGGCAGGGCCCGCGCGGGGGTGAAGCGGGCCGCCAGCGCGGCCTCGCGCTGCTCGACGTGGCGCAGCAGGCTGGGCGGGAGGTCCCACAGCAGCGGCTGCGCCTGTGGGGCGGCAGCGGCCGCCCGGGCGATGGCGGCCGAGCTGGCGAGGGCGGTGAGCGCGGCCTGGTCGGAGGTGGACCACGGGGTGGCCGACTGGGCGGCGTACCGCTTGCCCTGGGCAGTGGCGGAGGGCTGGAGTTCGAGGGTCGGCTTCGGGTCGTAGCCGTTCTTCCGGGCCCAGTCGCGGACGTGGCGCAGCCGACGCGCCGGTTCGGAGAGGTCCATGGTGGCCGCAGCCTCGGAGAACGTGAGCCAGTCGAGACCGGGGCCCTTGCCCAGGGTGATGCCGTAGGCGGTCGGGATCGTCTCGGGCACCGGGAACTGCTGCCCGCTGAGCTGGTAGAGGCCGTAGTCGGCCTGGTCGGTGGGATAGCGGAACTCGTTGAGCGTGAGTCCGTCCAGCTGGGGCAGCCGCATCCCGTGCAGGGAGTAGCGGGCCGCCATGCCCGCGATGTGGGCCGGTTGCCCGTCGGCGTTGATCGCGGCGAGCACGTCCGAGAGCAACAGCTCCTCCAGGTCGGGCAGGTGGAGGGCATCGGCGTCGAACAGCCCGGTGACGCCCTGGTTCTCCGCGTCCTCCACCAGGGTGGCCAGCGGTGTGCCGAACCGCTGGGCGACGGCCTGGAGGGAGTCGCCGCGGTCGGTGGTGTACCTGATCACGGGGATGTCGACGGGGACGGCCGGCGCCAGCAGATCGGTCCTGGCCACCAGGGCCGTGTCAGCGCTCAGCTGCTCGACGGTGAGTCCCAGGGCCGCCGCCACCGAGCTGACGGAATCACCCGGCTGGGTGGTGTACGGGCCCTTGCCGGAGCTGCTGATCACCGCACCGGCCGCGACCAGCCCGTGCCGGTCCTGGTTGAGGCGCAGCAACTCCGCCGGGTCGCACCTCCAGTGCGGAGTCGAACCGGTGCCCGAGTAGCGGGCGGCGATGCCGGTGAGGCTGTCGCCGTTCTGCACGGTGTAGGCGGGACAGTCGATCCTGAGCTTCTTGCCGGGGGCCAGCGCAACGGTGGCGTTCGGCAGTGCCACGTCCAGCGCGGTCAGGTGCTCGTTGCCGCGGCCGTGCGCCCAGTCGAGGACGGCCTTGAGTCCGTTGGCCTTCTCCGTGAGCGGGTAGCGGTAGTCACCGAACGAGTCCGCTCCGGTCTGGAGCAACTGGCGGATCACCAGCCGGAACCAGTCCTCGAACAGGTACTGGGCGAGGGGCTGGGTCCGGCTGCCCGCCGTGATGTCCTCCGCGACCGGCGCGCTCCTCCGCTCCTGCTCCACCTGGGCCGCCAACTCCTCGAACCACCTGCCCAGCCGCTCACGGTAGGCGGCGTCGATGGTGGTGTAGCGATCGAGGGCGATGGTCTCGGTGCCGTCGCCGGCGGGGAACGTCACCGTCAGGCCGGCGAAGGCGGGGAAGGTCGTGGCCCCCTTGTCGAGGGCGCCGTCCTTGGTCGCCGCGGCGACGGTCACGGTGAAGCCGGCGCTCAGCAGCTTCTGCTCGACGTCCGCTTCCGTGAACGTCGCCTGCCCTGATCCGAACGCCTCGACGAGTGCCTGGAGTTCGGCGCGTTGCACGGGCTCGGTGAGCACCGCGTCGAGGTCCACCTCGGTGCCGGTCAGGTTCCGGTGGGCGTCGATCACCCAGGGCAGCAACGCCTCGCAGAGCGACTGGAACGAGGAGCCGGACGCGTTGCCGTCCCCGGTGGCGGCGGGGGCGTCGGTGGCGAGGAGCAGGACGAACGACCCCTGCTGCTCCGCGGCCGTGGATCCGGCCTTCGGGGCGTGCACGGTGTACTGGGGGGCGGGGCGCAGCGTGATCGTCGGCTTGCCGCCCGTGCGCTTCACGGTCTTCCAGACCGGATCCGCCGTGACGGTCGGGAGCTCCAGGGCCCTGGACCTGGTGAGGGCGCGCGAGCCCCACGGCGGGTTGTGGTCGGAGGTGCGCAGGGTCAGGTCGGCGGTGACGGTGGTGGCGAAGGAGAAGTGCAGGTCGAAGCTGAACAGCCCGAGGTCGACGGTCAGCGAGACCGCGACGCGGACGGAGGCGGAGGCGGAGAGCAGGATGTCCGCGTACGCCTCGTACACGATGCTCGCCGACAGCTTGACCGAGACGTCCACGCTGCCCTTGATGACGCCGAAGTCGACCGCACCGTACAGCTGCCCGCTGAGCCCGAAGGTGCCGCGCAACCGGAAGAAGTAGTCGCCCTGCAGGGCGCTGGAGCGGGTGGCGAGCGCCTTCTCGGGCTCCCAGCCGGCGATGATGCCCTCGATGATGCCGAACGCCGTGACGCTGAAGCCGGCCTTGAGCGGACCCTTCTCGATGGTCTTCCCGACCCCGAGCTGGAGTCCGATGCCGAAGGTGGTGGCCGTACCGAAGGTGCCGTTGGCGTTGGCGGGCAGGTCGTTCTTGGCGCCGACGCTGAGGCGGCCGAAGTAGAACCCGGCGGACCCGAGCACCGGGATGCCCGCGATGATCGCCTGGACGGTGAAGGAGCGGGAGAAGTCCATCCGGTACGGGAAGCCGAAGTCGATCAGGAAGTCGCCGTTGGTGTAGATCCGCACCCCGATCGAGGGGAGCGTGACGGAGAACGCCCCGAAGTCCAGGTTCCGCAGGGAGTTGGGGAAGGTGAAGTCGAGCCCGTAGACCCCGATGTCGTCGGTCACCTTCTTGTACATGATGTCCAGGACCAGCCCGTCGAGCACCTTCGCCTTCTCCCCGTTGAGGGCGAGCCGGAGGCCGTACAGGTTCGGGTCGTTGAAGACGAGCTTGGCGTCGATGGTGCCCTTGAGGAGGAGGAAGTGGGCGGCGATCAGCCAGTTGGAGTCGGCGTCGTACCGCACCTGGCCCTTGGCCGCGTCATCGGGCTTCACCGGGCTGGTGTCGCCCTTGGTCCCGGGGATCTTCTCCAGGGAGGTGATGGTCTTCTCGACGTTGTCGAAGGCCGCACCGTTGATGCCGACCCGCTGGCCCAGCATCAGCAGTCGCAGGTCGAACCACTGGGTGCCCTGACCGGGGGCGGCGGGCAGGTTGGTGACGTCCTGGCCACCGGGCTTCATCAGCGGGGAGTTCTGGATGTCCCCGATCGTGGAGGAACCGGTGAGCTGGAGTGTCACCTTGCCCTGGTCGTTGCGGCGGAAGGTCAGCCCGGTGATCTTCAGGAAGACCAGGTCGATGGGGGAGGAGAGGGTGTACGAGGCCTCGATCGTTGGACTCTTGTCGCGGAGGTCGAAGGTGAGCTTCAGCCCGTCGAGCGAGATCTTGTCCAGCATGTCCCAGGGCGCGTCGAGGGTGAAGTACGGGTTGCCGAGGGTGCGGACGAGCGCCTGGACGAGCCCGCCGACGGTCCAGCCGGCGAGACTGAGCGTGAGCTTCTTGGCGATGTTGTCGTACTGCCCGGTGACGCCCTCCCACTGGATCCACAGCACCTGGCTGTCCTTGCCACTGACGCGGCCCGGCGGAAGGGCCACGGCCCCGGCGAAGAGCGCGTCTTGGGCCATGGTGCCGAAACGGTAGCCGGCCGTCAGGTGGGTGCCGAGCGAGGGGAGGTACAGGTCCCCGACGACCTGCCCGGAGAAACCGGTGTTCGGGGCGTCGCTGTACTGGAGCCCGATGGTGGCCCTCGCCTGCGCCTTGCCCAACCAGGCGATCGTCCAGAGGAGCTCACCGGAGACCTGGTAGGTGCGCGGGGTGGCGGACGCCCCCGAGAGCAGTTCTGCGTCGGCATCGGACGGGATCACCCAGTAACCGTTGACGTACTGCGCGACCTTGCCCTTGGCCGTGGTCGGGATGGTGGCGTCGACGGCGAGCTTGGCGATGGTGAGGTCTTCGGGGAGCAGGTCGGCGGGCAGGTCGTAGGCCCGGAAGAACTGGTTCACCAACTCGCCGAGCTTCACGGGCCGGGCCAGCGCGGCGTGCAGCTCCCAGAGGCTGGACCTGGCGGCGCTCCGGTAGCGGACGGCGACGTCGGCGGCCAGCGGCCCGACCGCGAGGTAGCCGCTCAACTCGGCCCGGTAGGCGGTGGTACCGGGCTTCTTGCTCGGGGTCACCGCGCCGAGGAGGACGTTCATGTTCTCGATGGTGATCAGCGGCTTGCCGTCCACGCTGATGAAGGAGACATCGACGTCCACGTCCCCGGAGAGCGCATAGCTCTTCGACGGGGTGTCGACGCTGAGCCTGATGTCGGAGACCTTGACCGCCACCCCGTCAGGAGGCTGCACGGCCCCGTTGGTCACCCCGGTGATGACATCGGCCAGCGAGACACTGCCGTCGAACCGCCCCTGGAGGGAGAGGTTCTGGTCGATGGAGACCACGAAGGCGCCCTTGAACACCTTCGGCCACAGACTGAACCTGGCGGAGACCGAGACCAGGCTCGACCGGTTCTTGGCGCTCAGCGGATCGAGGACGGTCCAGTCGACGGCGAAGGCGTCCAGGGCGAACGCCTGGCCGTTGAAGGGGTCGGTGAACAACGGCACCTTGCCGTTCGCCCCCAGGACGACCTTGGCCCACGCCAGCCTCGCCGGGAGGGGCTCCAGAGGACCTCTGAGCGTCAGACCTTGCAGACCTACGGAGGCCAGCGCCCCCTGGAGCGGGGAAGGGACCAGGGACAGGGGATTCTGCCCGGTCGTGCGACCCAGGAGTGCCACGGCCTCGCTGAGCGAGAGGTTCGGCGCGCCTTCGGGCGCGATCAGGTCGATGGTGAAGGTCTTTCCCCAGGTGGAAACCGGGGCACGCAGCTCGTACGGTGTCCCGTTGACGTCCAGCTGAAGGGTCACCAGGAGCTGGACGTTCTGGTGGACCAGATTGTCCTCCGGTTCCCCGGACGTGGTCGTCACCAGCAGCCGAAGGCCCGGGGACTTCGCCTGCACCAGCCCGTCGAAGAGGTCCACGCTCTTCTGGGTTCGCACCGCTGTGAGATCCATGTGGGGATAGAGCACCACCGGCCCGGTCGTCTCCGGGGCACCCGCGACCTCGGTCACCCGATCCACCGCGATCGGCCCGGCGAGCACGACCTGCGGTTCCCGTTGCAGTGTCAGGAGGTCCAGATAAGGGCCGAGCTCGTCCGGATCGGCGAACCGGCCGACGAAGTTCAGGCCACGGCTCAGCTGGACCTCGATGGTCGGCTGCCACGCGTACGGCCCCGCCAAGGTGGTGAAGGCGAACGTCGGGTGGGTGTCGCTGGTGCAGGGGAAGAGTGTGAACGGCGGGCTCGTCATGGCGGTGAAGGTGTCCGAGAACGTCCATCCGCCGGTCATCTCCACCGCCACCAGCACGTCGACGGCTGTGGCGGCTCGGGTGAACAGCAAGGTGACGGACGAGTTCGCGGCATCGCGGCCGAGGAAGGAGACCTGGGCGCCGGTCACCTCGAGCTTGTCATCGGTAACCGGTCCGATGTCGGCGGAGCCGAGCCCGACCTGGAGACCTTGGGCGACGCCCAGCCGGAACGCCTTGCGCAACTGGGCGTCCAGGTCACTGGGCGGGGTCGCCCCGGCGGCCGTCATGAAGGCCGCGGAGAGGGAGATCGGCTTCCCATCCTGCTGAGCAGATTTCAGCGCATCGGACAGGCCGGTCAGGGGGTTGGGGGCCATGGTCGCTCTCTAGAACTCGATCAGGATCGGCAGGTGGTCGCTTGTTTCGTAGAAGGGCTGGTACGCGGCCCTGAACTTGGCTTCGACGGCTGAGGATTTCGGTCTGTTGCCTTCGGATTCCGCGGTGATCTGGTACCCGCTGGCAACGAGCTTTCTCAGCCTGAGGTGCTCCTCGTCGAGCGGAAACACATCGGTGTACGGGGCTCCGACCACCGGATTGAGGATCGTCAGGTTGGCGCCTTCGAGGCTCACTCCACGGGATTTGATGTAAGAATTGTCGAGACTGAAGTGGTCATTGACATCTTTTGTGTAGAAGTATCCTGGATATCTGGTCGTCTCGTTATTGCTACGGGGCCACAGGGACGCTGCAGCGCCCCTTCTGAGGGACGTTGAGAAACGAGATGGATATCCTCCGAAGACGCCTACGGTGTGGACGCTGTCAGTTGCCTTCAGAAGGAGTGTGTAGCGCAGGGGATCGTCGATCAGAGTGTTGAATTCGGTGTTGTACTTAACCCTGCCGTCCGTTTTGTCCAGCTGGACGGAGTTCAGGTTGAAATCGCCCAGGACGAGCCGCACTTCCCCGTCGTGGAGGTCTTCGGCGATTTCAGCCACCCGGGCCAGCGATCTGATGTAATCTGCGCTCTCTTTCCCCCTGGACCCGTGCACGGCAATGATTGATACAGATTTCCGAACCTTTCCCGGCTTGTCCACCGCTGCGAAGGTCGTGACATACGGCGCGTGCTTCTTCGGGCCACCGACCGCTTCGAGCACGTTGCCCGCAGAATCCGAGTAGGCCACTCGCGCGGCACACTGGTTCTCGCGGAGTCCGGGATTGTGAAAGGCGTCGTCGGGAATCTTCCGGTTGCCCATCGCATCCGCAAAATCCCGCTGGTATCCGGCCAGGGTCTTCTTCGGGTCCGGTTTCTCCGAAGTGCCGGTCCAAATGTTCGGCCCGGTGAAGTACCAGTGGTTCGAGTCGTAGAAGACCGCCACCGCCTCCCGTAGGCCGGTGTGCAGCGGAGGGACGAGCTTCCAGTCCCCGGCCGGGAAGTAGGTCTGGATCTCCGTTCTCTTCGTCAGGCATTCCTGGGGGCCGGGGTCAGTGGGGAGCAGCTTCCCCCTGTCCTCACTCTCGTCGGAGAGCACCTCGATGAGGACGATGAACTGCGGTTCTGCCGCCTGTACGACGTTCGCGATGTAGTCGGGATGCTTTGGTGCGGCCGATCCTCCGAGATTACTGATGTTCCAGCACAGAATGCCAACAGGCATGGTCATCCGTTCTTGACGTACGCCGCGTACCAGCCGAGTGCACCGTTCCCCTTCGGGTCGCCGAAGAGGAAGAAGTGGATGGCGACGCCGGGTGGGAGTTTCGCCAGGCCGAGGACGGACAGGCCGATGTTCGCGAGCTTGAGGACGAAGGCCTTCTGCTGGGTGCTGCCCGCGACGGGTTGGCGGAGCAGTTGCAGTCGGCCGATGGAGAGCTTCAGGATGCCTTCGAGGCTCAGCGCCTTCGCCCCCGGCGCCGCACCCGGGAGTTGCAGGCCGGCGAAGGCGGAGCAGGTGGGATCACCGGCCTTGGTCTGGGGCGACCAGGCGACCAACAGCCGTGAGGTGAAGCCGGCCTGGGAGACCAGCGCGCCCGGGGTGCCCATGGTGATCTTGTAGGCGATCCCGTACCACGGCCCCTTGAGCTGGTCGATCGAGGCGTCGAGGTCGACCGGGAGGTAGCCCAGGTCGCGCGGGCGCCGGTCGTCCGAGCCGATGTGGAAGCCGTCCAGTTGGAGGGCGAACGTCGAGAACAGGCTTCCCTCGCGCGCTGTGCTGGAGGTCAGGTGGAAGGCGAGCCCTGAGGCGTCGAAGGCGTAGGCGACCGCGTTGGGCGTGGCCACCGCCGATGTCAGGTCGAGGTGCAGGCCGGAGAAGGCGAGCCCGTCCGCGCTGGGTCTGCTCGCGCCGTCCTGCGCCGCGGGGCCGAAGGAGAGCAGGTCGAACGACTCGCCCTTCTGCAGACCGGGGAGTTCGGCGAAGGCCAGGCTGCCCCAGACCTGGAGGCGGCTGCGGATCTCGGCGTCCGCCCCGGCGCCCGGGGTCAGGGTGTTGAACTGGATCCGGTTGAACCCGACCGTCGGCAGGACGTTGCTGTCCAGCGTGAACACGGTGGGGGCGCTGCTCTCGATGACGTACGTCGGGGCGCCTCCCTGGTTCTGGTAGGTGCCCTTCAGCACGGCCGCGTTGGCGGGCTCGCGCCCGGTCGCCCCGTAGGTGGCCAGCACCCGGGAACCGAACAGCTCGTTGGCGGTGAGCTGCACCCGGCTGCGGAAGTCCGTCAGCACGGAGTTGCGGAACAGCGCCTGGAGTTGGAGGACGGTGAACCCGTACGGGCCGTCGACCGGCAGGGGCAGCGGCGCGTCCGGCGAGGACCCGTTGGCGACCGAGGCGCGGAACTGGGGGTGCTGGTAGTCGATCAGCCCGAAGCTGCTGCTGGGGCCGGAGATCCCGAGCGAGCCGTCCGGTGCGGTGACCGGCGTGACGGTGACGCCGAAGTGGTGGGCGCAGAACTGCTCGAAGTCGATCCCCGCGGCGAGGCCGCGCAGTTGGTCCGGCAGGCCCAGCGGATTCACGTCCGCGCGCAGGACCAGCAGGCCCTTCCAGTTCGGGTCCGTCGCGACCCGGGCGAACTCGGTGTAGAGCGTGTTGCCGTCCTTGGCCTCGCGCTGCGCCTGCTCGATGAACCCGGTCAGCCATTGGGACAGCCCGGTGAGTGCGCTGGCCGGGTCCGGCTGGTCGGGTAGGAGCGAGAAGTCCTCGGGGTCGCTCCACATGTCCGGGTTGGCGACGCGGTCGCGCAGCGTGCCGTCGCAGAACTTGAGGATCAGGACGTTCCGGTAGTCGCTACTGGTCGACGCCCGGCCGACGTTGGCGGTCATGGTCCACCCGCTGATCCCCACGGTGTTCCGGAACGCCGCGCCGCTGCCGGCGCCGAACGCCCCCAGATGCGTCGGGTCGGCGACGACCGCGAAGAGCTGGTTGGTCTGGAGCAGACTGATCAACTCGGCGTCGGGATGCTGGAAGGCGAAGTCCGGCTGTTCGGTGCGGGCCATGGTGACGGTCTCGTACCGTGCACCGTCGAGGGTGACCAGGAACCCCTGCGGTGTCGTCGCCGTCGTCAGCTTGCCCTTCTTGTCCCGGGTGGCCGCGTCCCGGACCGCCGCGCGCAACGCCTCCAGGGCGGCGGGGCGCACCGCCGCCTTGCGGGCCACCGCGAGCACCTGGCTCTCGAACGGGCCGAGCTCCTCGCGGGGGAACTGCGGGTCGCTCATCCGGGTGCCCACCCCGGACGACGGCACCAACGGGATGGCGAACCCCGGGCCGGCCGGCAACGGTACGCCGACGTTCAGGAAGTCCAGGACCTTGTGGGAGGTACCGGCCGCCGACGACGCGTAGAGCGGGTCGCTCTCCGGCTGCGCACGGTACTCGACCGGGTGGGAGTCCCCGGAGACCACCGTGGCGTAGGAGGTGCGCAGCCGGTCGGTCAGGGGAGGTGCCGAGTCGGCGGGCTGAGTCAACGACACATCCCTGTACGGAAATCGCTCCGCGAACGCGGGTCGGCCCGACATCAGGCGCAGCCTGTCGAAGACGGCTCCCGGTGCGGTGGTGTGAGTCCGGAAGGCGATGCGTTCGAGGCCGAAGACGCCGCAGAGCAGCTCCTGCTCGGTACCGGGCGCCGATCCGTCGACCGTCATCCCCCAGTCGCCGGTGAAGGTGAGGTAGCCGGCGTTCCTGTCCTTCCCGGTGAGGTCGGAGCGTTCGAAGACGAGACCGGCGGTGTTCGCCACGGGCTCGTCGTGGGCGTCGACACCGCCCAGCGGGATCAGGCTCACGGTCTTTCCCGGCGGCGTGCGCAGGTGACTGGCGTAGCCGATCGAAGCCTGGGGGGCGGAGAATGCGAACACGGTTCTCCGCAGCCCGTCCACCTCGTTCACGGTGGAGCCGGACTCGTTGAACGGGTCCAACGGGTCGAACGAGGCCACGTACGGCAGCTCGATCGGCGCGGTGCCGTCCAGTAGCGGGTAGACCTGGGTGATCAGCGAGCCTTCGGGGTCGCGATACGCGTAGCGGATGCCGCCCTCCAGCTCGATCAGCATGGACGAGAGCCAGAGCGTCCCGCCGATCAGAAGGCAGCCCGAATAGGGACCGCGAAGAGGAACCCGGGCTTTGGACGGGTCGATAGTGGGAACGCGTGACCAATTCTTCAGGACGATCTCGTCGGGCCCTGTGCTGGAAAGGACAAGCCCTGCGTCATCGCTCGATACCGTGGTTCCGATGGGCACCGACAGAGTGGCGCCGGCAGGGAGGAGCGGCCTGAAGTCGGAACTTGACTGCCAGGTGAGGATCTTCTTGGCGAAGGTGAAGGCGACACCTTGCCAACCTTCGGGTGGCGGCAGCGGGTCGGCAAGCCAGGCGCAAGCACGTTCATCGCTGCCGGTGAAACGCTCCAGGAAGAATCGCGTTTCCTCGATGAAGCGTTCTGCGTTCTCTTGCGTACTCAGGTCAGGGGCAGCCAGGGCGAAGAGGTAGTGGCCGTTGAAGCTGTCCAGGGAATCGCCGATCGAGATCCGCTCCGGTGGTTCTTCCTCGGTGCCGACGAGATATCCACACCAGCCCTTGTCGGTCTGGGTGCGGGGCATCTGATAGAGCTTGGAGTCGTGGATCCGAACGAATTGCTGGATGGTTGTGTTCACCCGGTGCGTCCTGTTCCGTGAAGCTGGGCGCGGGAACAGCCACGGCGGGTGCGGTTCGGAGAGCCTCGGCCCGAAGATCCCGCACCCGCCTGTTGGCCGAATCCCGCGCGGTCGGCTAACCGATGATCGGGAAGTCGGTGGGGGGTGTGCTCGTGCCGCCCGGGCTCGTGACGGTGACCTGGGCGACGCCGGAGGTCAGCCCCTTCGGCACCGTGACCTGCACTTCGTCGTTGGAGATCACCTTGAGGTTCGAGCCGCTCTTCTTGTTGTTGTGGGAGTCGACGAACGTCACCGACTGGACGCCGGCCAGGTTCTGGCCCCCGATGATGATCGTCTGGTCGACCTTCCCGTTGTCGGGCTCGAGGTGCTCGATGATCGGACGCTTGAGGGCTCTTGTGTCAGACACTTCTTCCTCCGGATGTGTGGGTGGTGATACCCGGGCGGGGCTGTTCCGGTCCGCCCGGGGGATTGTGGGCCTGGCCTCCGCCGATTCCGGGCGGACCCGGGCGGTCGGCTACGGCTTGTAGAGGGTCCAGAGCTGCTTCGGCGAAGGGTCGCCGAAGACCGGGGTGGTGGTGACGACTTCGTCGTTCCCGTTCGCCTGGAGGACCTGGTTCGGGCTCTTCTGGCTCGCGATCGTGGTCTGGCCCGAGGTGGTCTCGACGATCCACCGCTGCGCGAGGTTGAGGTCGTCGCAGGCGTTCGTGATCACGTCCTTGTCGAGGCCGAGGTTCGTGATGCAGCTCACCTCGCCCCAGCGGATCGTGTAGATCCCGGTCCCATCCGCCGTCTGCCCGACCAGCTTGAACGTCCAGTTCTGGAAGTCGCCGCCCGGAAGCTGGGTCTTGACCTGGGGGGTGTTGCGGTAGTCGAGATTCTGGTTGTAGTACACGTTCTGGATGGTCCTGGTGAACTCCACGGCGCGGGGTTCGGCCGTTGCCGCTCCGGCGCCGAGGATCGTTGCGCCGGCGATCGCAGCCGTCGTGGAGATGACGGCAACCGTTTTCTTGGTGATGGTCACTGGATTTCTCCGGTCTGGAAGATGCGCGTCGACCGCCGGATGCGCGGGAAGATCACCTTCGGATTCGAGCAGCAGACGGCCACGGCTTCAGTCGTGGGGGATCGGTGCTTCGAAGAAGGATTGATACGGCGACGGCGAGTCCGGAGTCGTGGTCTCGGGACTCGATGCACGTTCTTCTCGCGGTGTCCCCGCGGTGCAGGTGTCGGGCGGAATCGCCTCCGGGGGAGAACCTACCACCGGGAAGTTCGTGTAGCTCCTATCTTGCCGAGGTTCAACGCGGGCGGGCTAATTCGCTTCCTGTGTGACCGAGCGCCTGGTCCGCCGATTCGGGCGGTCGTGGCCTGACCTGCCGGCACTCGACCGACTACGACTGGGTCTCGACGGCCGTGATCTTGGTGATGAGCCCGCTGCAGTAGCCGTCGTTGTCCGAGACGAACTGGAGCATCTTGACCCCGGCGGGAGAGGTGATCTGCGCCTCCAGCGGCTGCCAGTCCGCGTACGGCCCCGGCTCGTTCACGGTGAAGAGGTTGAAGGAGACTCTGCCGCCGGGGTTGTCGGCGAACTGGACGTGGAACTTCTGCTCGACGTCCTTGGGGCAGTTCGGATGGTCGTTGTTCCTGGCCTGGAACCCGATCGTGACGACGGCGGCCGGTGCGGGGTTGAGAGTGGCGATGGGGATGGCCTGCTCGATCCCACCGCGCTTGTTGCCGTTGAGGTCGACCGCCTGGAAGTCGGTCCCGAGCCTGGCGAGCTTGGTGCCGTAGACATCGACGTTGCCGCTGATGACGCGCCAGCCGACGATCGCGTTGTTGTTCTGGTCGTAAGTGGCGAGGTTGTTCGGGTCCACCCGGGGCTGGATGAACGCCGGGTTGGTGATCGGGATCTCCTGGGAGGTGGCTGCGGTGGCGGTGGAGGTGGTGGTGGCCAGGGATCCGATCGCCATGGCGGTCACGCAGAGGGATCGCCCGAACCGACGTCTTGACATGCTGCTTCCTTCGTGGGTGTGGTGAGAACGGAGAACGGAGAACGGCCTTCGGCGGATGGCGCGGGAGAGTCCGCACGTCGCGTGGCCGGAGCCGTCCAGCTGATCCGAGGCTATGCGCGGCACGTCGGTCCCCGCACGGAGTGGTGATCTGTTCGCATGAGGACGAACGAATCTGCTGGGGAGGATCGGAAGGCGTTCGGCCGGCGGAGGCCTCAGGGCGCGGCCGTCCGCACCACACAGCGGTGGGTCGTACCGGCCGTGCCCGGATCGATCCGCAGTTTCAGCGATGTGCCGCAGTGCAGCACCTCCACCGAGGGGTCGTGGAAGATCACTTCGGTGACCGGCCGGTCCCAGGTGACGTCGAGGCTCTCGCCCGTGCGCTTGGGGTCGGACACGCAGAGGGTGCCGGTGGTGTCCACCTCGCGGACCAGGACAGCGGCAGGGGCGGTGGCGGTGAGCGGGCCGACCGTGCCGCCGTACCAGAAGTTGACGGCCCTGAGCCCGAGCGCGGGTACCGCGACGCCCTGCTGGTTCTCGTTGTTGGCGGAGAGCTTGAGCCAGTTGTCGGTCTTCTTCGCCCTGGACTTGACGGTGGCGCGGCCGGCGCCGGGCAGCAGCACGTAGGCGTAGTCGGAACCGGCCGGTCGGCTCGGGGTGCCGTGTGCCAGGTACAACGTCAGGTACTCGCGGCTGATGGGCGCCGTGGAGCCGCCGCGGTTGATGGCGCGCCACGTGCCTTCGCGCTTCTCCCACACTGCTTGGAGGTTGACGCCGCCGATGAAGATGTAGCCGCCGTGGTCCGAGAGTTGGGCCCACCGGGCGCCCGGGAACGTCCGGTGCGGGAAGGGCCCGGTGAGCTCGGTGAGGGTTGTCCCGTCGCCGGCGGTGAACGTCCGGCCGCCGTGCTCCCCGAGGTTGCGGTTGTCGACGACGGTGTCGATGAGTTCCCGGGCGGCGGCCCGGATGCCGGCGCCCAGGCACACGACGCAGTCGTCGAGGAAGAACCAGGACTTCTTCGCCTGAAGGGTGCTGTTCAGGCCCCGGATGTTCTGGCCGATCGCCGCGTACGTCCCGTCGGTGGTGCCGCCGACCCAGCGCACGCCCGGCTTGGCATCGTGCCAGTCGCCCGGGTAGCCGTCGGCGAGCGTCTTCCTCGACACGGTGGTGCCCGGCAGACGGTACGGGTCGACGGTGGGCCAGAAGGCGTCCGCGTACTGGCCGAGTTCACCGGCGCCGGTCCAGGTGAAGAGCATGCCCTGACCGGTGTGCCAGCCGTGCAGGTTCTCGCCGTTGCCGGTCTCGTAGTAGGTGATCCACTCGGACGACATGGACACCGTCGCCGTCCACTGCGGCCTGCGGTGCACGGCGCGGTTCATCGCCGGGAAGATCGTGTGGCCGACCGGCTCCGGGGCGGGCTCCGTGTCGTCGTCGTCCAGGAGCGGCTTGATCCGCGACAGACTGTCGATGCCGAGGCCGCTCAGCGGCTCCGTCCAGGAGTCGCGTTGCAGCCAGCCCTTGGCCATCGCCCGCCAGCGCTGACGATCGGCGACGGTCGCGGACTCTCCCAGCAGCACGATGGCGGCGATGAGCGAGTGGCCGCGGCCGTGGTCGCTGTCGCCCTGGCGGCTGATCGCCCGGCCGCTGACGTGGTCCATCACCAGCCCGTCGTGGAGGCACGGCGCGAAGGTCCGGTCGACGGCGTCGTAGATGTTCCGCCGGAGCGGGTCGGTGACGGCCCACCGGGAGCCGTGGAGCAGGGCGAGGAGGCGGCCCAGGCCGTCGAGCAGAATCTGGCCGTAGGTGCCCGTGTAGGGGACGTTCCCGTGCTGGATGAGCGAGCCGTCGGCGTACAGCCCGTCACCGGAGGTGACGTGGGGGAACACCGCGGAGAGTGCCTCGACGCCTTGCTCCACCTTCTCCGACCGCTCGCCCACGAGGCCGCGCAGCACCAGGACGAGGCACAGGTCGACCCGGTTGGCACCGGTGGACTTGTCGACCTTTGCGTCCGTCACGAAGTGGTCGACGGCCTGCACGTACTGGTGGATCCGCTCGGCGGCGAGGTGCGGGTGCACCAGCACGCAGGTGTCCAGGAGGTGCTGGGGCGCGCCGATCTGCCAGTCCCACCAGTTGGCGGAGTCGGACGGGGTCGACGCGTTGTAGACGGTGGTGTTCAGGTGGTGCAGGCCGTACAGCACGGCGTCGAGGAGCTTCCCGTCGCCGGTGAGGCCGGTTCCGGGTTGGACGAACGCCTGGGCCAGGAGCCGCAGTCGCTTGTAGCTGTCGCGCATGCGCGAGGAGCGCGTGTGCGCGTCCTGGGTGGCGGTGAAGTCCAGGTCGGACCAGAGCGGGCCGGGCGCCCGCAGCATCGTCTCGTGGTGGGTGCGGGCTTCCTTGCCGAGGACGGAGAGCCGGTACTTGAACGGCTGCTCGGCGGGGTCGAAGTCCCGGCCCAGCATCAGGTGGGTCCATCTGGCGCGTAGTTCGGAGAACTCGGTGTGGCGGGGGTGGTCGGGGTGCTTGTGGTGCCCGGAGTTTTCGGGCCTCTCGGACGCGCCGGTCGGCATGGTGGATTCCCCTCACGGTTGTGCCCGGGTGCCCGGGTGCCCGGGTGCCCGGGTGCCCGGGTGCCCGGGGCGGCGGATTCCGGCCAGCTTCACCCCCGCCGCCCGAGGCGCTCGGCACGACCTGCGGCGCCGGGGCGCACCCCGTCCGAATGCAGGCAGGCCGAGTCCTACGAGCAGACCAACCGCCCGGCCGCGGTCGGCTGCGGCTCGTCGTCGGGCGATTCGCCGGGCGTTCGCCGAAGCGGTGGTCGAAGGAACGAGGAAGCAATCCACCGACGGGCGTTCGGTGTCGGCTCGATACCCCGGGCGCCGGTGGCCCGCAGGGCCTCGGCCCGCTCGTCGAACCCGGAGCTGGTCCGCGCGGTGCCGAGCAGGTCGGTGGCGATCCGGATCCCCGTTGCGAAGATCGACAACGGGGTGGAAAGCTCGCAGCATGCCAACTTTCTCCTCCTACGACGGTGCCGAACTGGCCTACCACCTCATCGGTGAGGGCGAGCCGTTGATCTGCCTGCCCGGCGGCGCGATGCGCGCTTCGGAGTACCTCGGTGACTTCGGCGGGCTGTCCGCCCACCGGCAGCTGGTCCTGCTCGACCACCGCGGCACCGGCGATTCCCCCGAGCCCGCCGAGACCGGGAGCTACCGCTGCGACCGTGTCGTCGAGGACGTCGAGGCCCTGCGCGTGCACCTCGGGCTGGAGAAGGTCGACCTGTTCACCCACTCGGCCGGGGCGAACCTCGGTGTCCTCTACCTCCAGCGGTACCCCAAGCGGGTCGCGAGCCTGGCGCTGATCACGCCGGGGATGCGGGCCGTCGGGATCAGGGTCGACGAGGGCAGCCTCGAGGCCGCGACCTCGCTGCGGAAGGACGAGCCCTGGTACGACGAGGCGATCGGCCCGTTCCGCAGGGACTGGACGGATGTCGGGTCCGACGAGGACGGCGTGCTGGCGGGCCCGTTCTGGTACGGCCGGTGGGACGGGACCGCGCAGGAGCACCATGCCGGGCGCGCCACGCAGCTCAACCGTGCGGCCCGCGCGGCGCACTACGCGGAGGGCGCGTTCGACCCCGACGCGACGCGGGCCGCGATCGCGGGGCTGGAGATCCCGGTCCTGCTCCTGGTCGGGGAGCTGGACTTCAGCCCCAGCCCGGTGCTCGCGACGCAGCTCGGCGGGCTGTTCAAGGACGGCTGGGTGCAGCTCGTCGTCCAGCCCGGGGCCGGGCACCACCCCTGGCTGGACGACGCAGCCGCGTTCGGTGACGTCGTCACGCGCTGGCTCGCCGAGAACTGACCGACTCTGCGGCGCACCTCGGCCCGCCACCGGCTCGGCCCTCGTCCGAATCCGGCTCCGAGCCCGGCTCCGAGCCCCGCTCCGGCTCCAGCGCCGGCGGCGCGATCGACGCGAACGCCCCGCCGGGGCCCGGGTTCTCCGGACAGGTGACCGGGCACGGAACCCGGTGACGTGCAGGGCTCGAAGTGCCGGCGGTCGTCCGGCGTCAGAGGAAGGCGCCGCCGGAGACCTCGAGGCGCTGGGCGGTGACCCAGCGCAGTCCCTCGGAGGCCAGCGTGGCGATGGCGTCGCCGATCTCCTCGGGTTCGCCGACGCGGCCGAGCGCGGTCCGTCCGGCCAGCACCTCGCGCATTCCGGCGTCGTCCCGCATCGCTCCGCCGTTGAAGTCGGTGGCGGTCGGCCCCGGGGCGACGGAGTTGACCCGGATGCCGCGCGGCCCGAGCTCCGCGGCGAGGGTGCGGCTCAGGGCTTCGACGGCGGCCTTCGACGCGGAGTAGACGGAGGTGGCGGGGCTGGTGTGGCGGGTCAGCGACGTCGAGACGTTGATGACGTGGCCGCCCGGGGCCAGCAGCGGCACGAGTGCCTGGATGAGGAAGAACGTGCCCCGGACGTTGGTGCCCATCACCGTGTCGAAGTCGTCGACCGTGACGGTCTCCAGCGGCCCGAAGACCCCCACCCCCGCGTTGTTGACCAGGATGTCGAACCGCGAGGCACCCCAGCGTTCCAGCTGCTCGCCCAGCGCGGAGGTGAAGGACGCGAAGGAGGGGATGTCGCCGATGTCGAGCCGCAGGACGGCGGCGGTCCCACCCACGGCCCGCACCTCGTCCGCCGTCCGCTCGGCCCCGGCCGCATCGCCGCGGTGGGTGACCACGACCCGCACTCCGCGCGCGGCCAGGGCCACGGCGGTGCTGCGCCCGAGGCCGCGGTTCGCACCGGTCACCAGAGCGATCCTGTCGATTGTCATGAGCTTCCTCCCCGGTGCGACAACCTGGGCGTGACCAGGTGTCACAGATCCGAGGCGAGTCACTCGACTCGCCTTGCTGATGCACCGTAGGCGGCCCCTGGAGGCGAGTCAAGTGACTCGCCTCGCATCTACGGCATACTCTCCGCATGGCAGCAGAACTCACCGCGCACCACCGCAGGCTCGCCCAGCAGAAGCGCGAGGCGATCACCGCCGCGGCCACGGAGCTGTTCCTGGACCGCGGCTACGACGGCACCTCCCTCGCGCGGATCGCCGAAGCGGCCGAGGTCTCGAAGTCCACCCTGTTCAAGCAGTTCCCCACCAAGGCGGCTCTCTTCGAGGCCATCGTCACCGAGTCCTGGCAGCGCGACTCCGGCGACGTCGGCGACACTGCGACGCGGCCGGAGGCGGGAGACCTGCGCTCCGGGCTGACGGCCATCGGCAACCGCTACGCCGACCTGATCGGCCGGCCCCGTATGGCAGGCCTGTTCCGGATCGTCATCGCCGAACTGCCGCGCTTCCCCGAGCTGGGCCGGATGCAGTTCGAGCTCGGCAAACTGCCCTACTTCGCCTCCGTCCAGCGGTACTTGGAAGCCGAGCACGAGGCGGGCAACGCCGAGGTGCCCGACGCAGAGAGCGCCGCGAACCAGTTCCTCGGCATGATCGCCAACTACGTCCTGTGGCCCCGCATGCTGCTGACCGGCTGGGACCCCGCAGCGGCCGACGTCGACCACGCCGTCGAGGAGGCCGTCCGGACCATGCTCGCCAGGTACGCCGCCGCCCCGTCGGCCTGACCCGGAGCCGGTTGCCCCGACACCGGCGCGCGACGCGTCATCGCGCGCTCCCGCACCCCGTCACGGTCGGGGGGCGTCCGAGGCGTCCGCCCGGGTGAGCGGGTGAGCGTGCGGCGTCGGCACCAGGCTCAGGCCCCTCGGCTGGATCGTCCCCAGGTACTTGGACTCGGTGACGGTGGAGTGCGGCGCGGGGACCAGCGTCCAGCGGGTGAGGCAGGCCGCCGCGATGAGCAGCATCTCGTTCCTGGCGAAGGACTCTCCGATGCACTTCCGGCGTCCGGCGCCGAAGGGGATCAGGGTGTTCCGCTCCCGGGGGCTGCGCCCGGAGGTCCAGCGCTCGGGGTCGAAGGTCAGGGGCCGGGGGTAGCGGCGGGCGTCCCGGTGCAGGGTGGCGGGGCTGAACAGGAGGTCGGCGCCGGCGGGGAGGTGGTACTCGCCGAACCGGGTGTCGACCAGGGCGCGGCGGGTCAGGACCCAGTTCGGTGTGTGGAGGCGCAGCGTCTCGCTGAGGACGTTGCCCAGGCCGGCCAACCGGGGGAGGTCGGCCACCGTCACCGCGCGGCCGGCGGTCACCTGCCGGATCTCGGACCGGAGTTGCCGTTGCAGCTCCGGGCGCAGGCTGAGCTCGTGGAAGAGCCAGGCCATGGCGGTGGCGACCGTCTCCGTGCCGGCGAGGAGGACGGACACGGCCTCGTCCCGGACCTGTTCGTCCGTCATGGCGTAGCCGCCGCCGACGCCCTCGTGGCTCCCGCACAGGGCCGAGATGAGATCGGCGCGGTCGGCCGGGCCGTCCCGGCGGGCGGCGACGAGGTCGTCGAACGCGCCGCGCAACTCACGGGCGGCGCGCCGGAACCTGAGGTTGTCGGGGAGCGGGACGCGCCCCAGGACGCCGGAGGGGTAGAGGATCTGGGTGACGAACCCCCTGACGATGACGGGCGACGACCGGAGGAACTTCGCCTTGAGTTCAGGACTGGCATCCGCGGCGAAGAGGGTGTCGGCGATCACGTCCAGGGAGATCCGGTGCATCGCGTCGGCGACGTCGAGCGGCCGGTGGGGCGTCCAGGAGTCGACGGCGGCGGTGGCGGTGCGGTGGATCGTCGCGCCCCAGGCGGTGATGTTCGCGTGGTGGAAGGCGGGTTGGATCAGTCGGCGTTGCCGGAGGTGGAAGTCGGACTCGGAGGTGAGGAGCCCGTTTCCCAGGACGGCCCGGGCCTTGTCGAAGAGGCGGCCCTTGTCGAAGTTCCTGACGTTGGTGATCAGCAGCCGGGTGAGCAACTCGGGGGAGGTGACCACGTAGACCGGTGTGCTGCCGAACCGGACTTGGACCAGGTCGCCGAACTCCTGCACGCGGTGGAGGAACGCCATGGGGTTGCGGACGAAGGGGATCAGGTGTCCCAGGAGGGGGACGGCTCCGGGGAGGGCCGGTACGGGGGACTGTGCGTTCGCCATCGCCTGCTCCGCTGGTGGGGCTTCCGGGTGGACGGAGTGTCAGGTGAACGGCCGCCCGGGCGGTGTGGCGGCCGCAGGTCAGGTGTCCAGGGTAGTCGCCCCGGTCGGGCTTCACGGCGCACGATCGGCCGGAGCAGGAGCCGGACTCGGTGCACCGCGCGGCGGAACGGCCTGAACGCCCGTGGCGGGCGCGCGGTGACCGGTGTGCGCCGTCCTGAGCTTCGGGTCGTACCGGTTGCGGCGAAACCTTGACAGTGCGTCACCGGGTCAGAAACCTGGTGTTGTACTCCAGGGACGCAAGGGCCGGACGCCCGCACCCGGGGAGAACCGCGGCCGCGCCTTCGACGGCGGGCCGCCGGAAGCGCTGGACCGGTTCGGTGGGACGCCGCCCGACGCCGCCCGACGGTGACCGGTGTGACGAGGTGCGGGTTGTCGGCCCGCACGCGTCGCGCAGGCGGCCGGGGCAGGCGCCGATCGGCCGGTCGGAGCACCGGCCCATCTCGTAGACGGCCCGGTCGGCCGTCTGACACCCCCCTCACACCGGGAGATCCCGATGACCGATGACCCGTCCGTGCAGCACCCCGCCCCCTCCGCGCCCGGCCCTGACCCGCACCGTGACGAGCCCGCCGGGACCGTGGACGGCGCGGCCGTCGACGGGAACATCCACGTCGGTTACTGGGACGGCCCGACGGACGAACGGACGCTCGACCAGGCCACCGACCGGCTCACCGACCTCGTGGCCGGGCGGCTGGCCGCCGCGCCCGGCCGTCGCCTGCTGGACGTCGGCTGCGGAACGGGACGGCCCGCGCTGCGCATCGCCCGGGCCACCGGTGTGCAGGTGGCGGCCATCTCGGTCAGCGCCGAGGACATCGTCCTCGCCCGGGCCCGGGCGGAGGCCGCCGGGCTCGCCGACCGGGTGGACTTCCGCTACGCGGACGCCTGCGCACTGCCCTTCGAGGACGCGTCCTTCGACGGTGCCTGGGCGATCGAGTCGATGATGCACATTCCCGACCGGACCGCCGCACTCACCGAGATCGCCCGGACCCTGCGGCCGGGCAGCCCGCTGGTGGTCACCGATGTGCTGCTCCGGTCGCCGGTGACCGGCGAGGCCGCGGAGACCGTCCGCCGGACGTGCCGGGCGTTCCGGTCCCCGTCGCTCCCCGAGCCGGCGGAGCTCCGTGCGGCCCTGGACCGCGCCGGTCTGGAGGTGGTGGAGTTCCAGGACGTCGGAGACCACGTCCGGCGCACCTACCAGGCGTTCGCCGACGCCTTCGCCGAGGTCGCGCCCGCCGCCGACGACCCCCACTACGAGTTCTTCGCCTTCACGCGTTCCCTTCCCCGGTTCGGCGAACTCCCGCAGGTCGGCTACGCCTTCGTGGTCGCACGCCGTCGGTGAGCGGAGGGCCGGCCCGGGGGAGGGCGGGAGCCGAAGACGGGTGTCGCCGCGGTCGTGACGGGTGGCCGATCCGGCCAACCCGTTCCCTCACGATCCGTCAGCGGTGGCAGGAAAGAATCGCTCAAGAAAGCGCTCTGGGGAACCCGCCGTCCACGGAGCCGGCCGGAGCGGTCCGTGAGTGGGTCCGCGTTCGCCCCAGCGATTCCGGCGGGTCGGATCCGCGATATCCGTCGGCACGTGATCCCCGCAGCACGCGGGCCGATATTCTGTCAAGGGAAAGTCAAGGCAGCCCAAAGAATCGCATCCCCCGTATGCTCCCCGGAAATCCGGGTAGCATCGGAGAGTGGAGATGCAGGTTCGAGATCATTCCTTCTCCAATAATAATTCATACTACTCCACCTTGCTTCGACAGTTCCGTTCAAACTGTTCGAATCCACACGCATTCAGCCCGCGGCACGGAAACACCGTTTCCGCGTCCCGGGAACGAGGGAATCGGGCCGGCGGATCCGCTCCGGACGGCGTGTGGTGGCAGGTGTGGACCGGATCAGGCCCCTCCGAACGCGAAGGGGCGCCGTCATGACCGAGGTGGCCGAGCCCCGACCGGTGGTGGGCGCGCTGATCCGGGACCCGACCGGCCGGATCTTCGTCCAGCGCCGGTCCGCCGACCGCTCCCTCTTCCCCGGATGCTGGGACATCGTCGGTGGAGCGGCGGAAGCGGGGGAGACCCTCCTGGGAGCGCTCCGCAGGGAGATCGCGGAGGAGACCGGGTGGCGGCTGCGCCGCGTTCTCGCCCGGGTGGCACACCAGGAATGGACGGGGGGCGGCGTCCGGCACATCGAGTCCGACTACGTCGTCGAGGTGGACGGGGACCTCTCGTCGCCCGTACTGGAACGGAACAAGCACACCGAGTTCGCCTGGCTGGCCGCCGGGGAGGTCTCGCTGCTCGACGAGAACGCGCTGCGCAGCGGAAGCACCTTCATCAAGGACGTGGTCGCCGCGGCACACGCCTGGCTCGCCGATCATTCGGGGAGATCCACCGGGCTTTCCGAACCGTTTGCGGACGAGTAAGTCGGAATCCGGTTCCTCGCACGCTCGTCCCGGCCGCCCGCACCATCGTCCAGCGGTGTTCTGTGAGGGGAATGTTCCGCATGCCCGGTGACAGGTCGAAGAACATGCGTCCGCGACCACGAGTCCTGCTGATCGGATTTGCCGGACAGCAGGGAAAGGAGTATCTGCCGATCATCCGGGAGAGTGCGGAGGTCGTCGGCGGCGTCGACTCCGCGCCGACCGCCCTTTCGCTCGCCGGCCACTGGGGATTCCCGTATTACAGCTGCCTCGACGACGCGCTGAAGGCAGTCGACTTCGACGCCGCAGTGGTGACCGTGCCGCACGGCGAGCACTACCCGGTCTGCACGAGGCTGCTGGCGCACGGCCGGCACGTCATCAAGGAGAAGCCGTTCGCGGTCACCGAACCGGAGGCCCGGGACCTGATACGTCTCGCGCAGCAGGCCGACCGCAGCGTCTTCACCCTGCTGCAACGGAACTTCGACCCGGTGTTCCGGTTCGCCCGGGACAACCTCGCGCGGATCGGGGAACCCTACTGGTTCTCCTACGACTACCACTTCAACCTGGCCCGTCCGACCACGGGTTGGCGCGCGTCCTGGGAGCAGGCGAGGGGCGGTGTGCTCCTCGACATGGGCTACCACCTCGTCGATGTGCTCAGCGGGCTGTTCCCCGAAGCCCCCCGGGTGCACGCCGCCTTCGTGCACCAGTACCAGGAGACGAGGGACCGCCGACTGGAGGATCTGGTCGGCCTGATGTGCAGCTACCCGTCGAGGAGGCTGGCGGGCTCGCTGCGCATCTCCCGCCACAGCCTCGCGAAGACCGAGCACCTCTGTGTGCTCGGTTCGGACGGCGCGTTGAACGTCGCGCCCGGGGCCGCCACCCTGCACGCCGTCGGCGGGGCGCAGTTGGAACGCTACGCCTCGGAAGGCTCCAAGGCGGACATCACCCGATCCATGATCATCCACTATCTGGACCGCCTGGAGGACCGCGACTACCGCCGGGACCACCTCCGGCGTCAGCTCGCCACCGTCCGCACGATCGACGGGATCTACCGGGAGCGTTCGGGCGGGGCGCCCGAACTCGCCGACCGGTGCGCCTGACCCCGCACCCCGCGACGACAGGAAGACCGCACATGAGCACCGACGAACGGCTCGCCCTCCTCGGAGGCGCGCCCACCATCGAACAGCCGCTGCCCCACGAGGTCTGGCCGCCCCCCGCGGACGAGGCGGAGCTGTCCGAGCTGGCCGCGCAGCGGAACACCGACATCTCCATCAAGGGCAACAGCGGCCCGATCGGCCGGCTGGAAGCCGACTTCCTCGCCTTCCTGGAGGGCGGCGCCCGCTACGCCGTCACCTTCAACTCCGGTACCAGCGCGCTGCTCGCGGCCTACTTCGCCCTCGGCGTGCGTGAGGGGGTGGACGTCGTGGGACCGGCGCTCACCTACCACGCCGCGCTGAGCCCCGTCTTCGCGCTCCGCGGGGACGTGGTCCTGGCCGACATCGACCCCGAGACCCGCGGGCTGGACCCCGACGCACTCCGGTCCGCGCTGACCGAGCGCACCAAGGTGGTCACCGTCGTCCACCAGTGGGGCCACCCCTGCGACATGGACGCCATCCTGTCGATCGCCGAACGGCACGGGCTGCGCGTCCTGGAGGACTGCTCGCACGCCCACGGCAGCCGCTACAAGGGCAGGCCCGTCGGCACCTTCGGCGACGCCGCCGTCTTCTCGCTCCAGGCCAACAAGGCCGTCTACGCCGGAGAGGGCGGCATCCTCGTCACCGACGACCCCGGGATCCAGGACCGCGCCACCCTCCTCGGGCACTATCGCGACCGCTCCCGGGACTCCGTCCTCGACGAGGACCTGCGGGCCCACTGGGTCACCGGTTTCGGGCTCAAGCTGCGCATGTCACCGTTCAACGCCATCGTCGCCCGGCACGCGCTGGCCGCCTTCCCGGCGCGCAAGGAGGCCCGGCACCGCTGCCTGCGGCACTTCGGCGAGCAACTCGCGGACGTGGAGTACCTGGCGCCGGTCCACGTCGCCGACCACGTCGACATGGGCGCCTGGTACGGCTACAAGCCGCTCTACCGGCCCGAGGCGCTGGGCGGCGTTCCGCGGTCCGTGCTCATCCGGGCGCTGCGTGCCGAAGGCATGGAGGTCGGCGCGCCCTCCGGCCCCCGGCTGTCGACCCTGCCGCTCTACGCCCGCCCGGAGAACCCCCTCTTCCCCGGAACGCCGAAGAAGGCCCCCGCAGCAGGGGCCGACTCGCAGGCCGAGCACGTCGAGCAGCACGCGCTCTCCCTGCCGACGTTCACCGACTGGCCCGCGGACAAGGCGCTCATCGACCAGTACGCCGAGGCGTTCCGCAAGGTCGGCCGTCACCGCGACGCGCTGGTCCGGTACGCGGCCGAACTGCCCCGATGACCGACACCGCACCGCCGAAGAGGGAGTGGCCATGACTGTCGAAGAGTCGCCCGAGGACGTGGTGAAGGCGCTGCAGCACGTCCTCGCCGGTGACGACCTGCCGGACTCCTTCACCCTGCTGGGACGGGAGTGGAGCCTGCACCGGGGCGTCTGGCCCGCCACCCTGAGCGCCGCGACCGAGGTGATGGCCTCGATGGTGCCCTACCCCCGGGGCGGCTCGTTCCTGGAGGTCGGCTGCGGCACGGGCGTCATCTCCGTCACCGCCGCGCTCAGCGGCTGCGCCTCCGTCACCGCTCTGGACATCAACGACAAGGCCGTGGCGAACACCGTCGCCAACGCCGAGCGGCACGGGGTGGGCGACCGGGTCCACGCCCTCCACAGCGACATGTACGCCGCGCTCGACCCCCTGAGCCGTTTCGACACGATCTTCTGGAACGTGCCCTGGACCTATGTGGAGGACGGTTTCGCGCTCTCCAGCGACCTGCACTCCGCCGTCTTCGACCCCGGCTACCGGGGCCAGGCCCGCTACCTCGCCGGGGCGCACGCGTACCTGACCGACGGCGGCCGGCTGCTGCTGGGCACCGCCGTCCTCGGGGACCGCGCACGGCTCGACGGCATCGCGGGGGAAGCCGGCCTGCGGATCGAGCTGCTGCGCAAGGTCCGCCGGATCGAGGAAGTGGGCGTCATGGAGTACCACCTGCTCGAACTGCACCCGGACGTGGTCCGGTGACGCAGCCCGGGGCACCGCAGGACGATCTCGAACTGGCCCTCCGGCTGGGCGACCTCGCCGACGGGATCACCAACCGTCGCTTCCAGGCCCTCGACCTGCGCGTCCAGGAGAAACCGGACCGTACGCCGGTGACCGACGCGGACACCGCCGTCGAGACGGCCGTGCGCGA
The DNA here is from genome assembly GCF_040684795.1 of Kitasatospora sp. NPDC089797. Taxonomy (NCBI): domain Bacteria; kingdom Bacillati; phylum Actinomycetota; class Actinomycetes; order Kitasatosporales; family Streptomycetaceae; genus Kitasatospora; species Kitasatospora sp. NPDC089797. The sequence goes on from NZ_JBFBGS010000001.1 coordinate 224,207, forward strand.
GGCACTGCGGTCCGCCCGCCCGGATGACGCCTTCGCGGGGGAGGAGACCGGCGGCTCCGTCACGTCCGGGCGCACCTGGCTGGTCGACCCCGTCGACGGCACCAGGAACTTCCTGCGCGGCGTACCGGTCTGGGCCACGTTGATCGCCCTGCTGGAGGACGGCCGCCCTACCGTCGGCGTGATCAGCGCCCCCGCCCTGCACAGCCGCTGGTGGGCCGCGGCGCACCGGGGCGCCTGGCTGCGGCGCGGACCGGCCGACAGCGCCCCCGTGCCGTTGCGGGTCTCCGGCCGCACCCGCCTCGACCAGGCGTACCTGTCCACCACCAGCACCCGCACCTGGGACGTCTTCCACTCGCGTGCGGCCTATCTGCGCCTGGCCGAGGCCTGCTGGGAGGACCGCGCCTTCGGCGACTTCCTCCAGCACTGCATGGTCGCCGAGGGAACCCTCGACATCGCGGCCGAACCGGTCGTCAACCCCTGGGACATCGCCGCGGTCCAGGTCCTCGTCGAGGAGGCCGGCGGTCTCTGCACCGACCTCCTGGGCGCCTCGCCCCGCAACGGCACCGGTGCCCTGTCCGCCAACCCGCGGTTGCACCGGCTCGCCCTGGAGGCCCTCTCGGCGTCGCCCGCAGCACCCGCACCGCGCGGAACCTGAACCCGCCGCCCCGAACCGTCGGACGTGGAAACCGAGGAGAAACGGACCATCATGCTGATTCTCTCCCTCAAGGAAGGCCATGACGCGGCGATCGCGGCCGTCGAGGACGGCAGGCTGCTCTTCTCCCTGGAGGCGGAGAAGGACTCGTTCCTGCGCTACAGCAATCCGACCGCCGAGATGTTCGCGACGGCGGCGGACCGGCTGGACGGGCAGCCGGACGTCCTCGCCGTGAGCGGCTGGATCAAGGGGACCCAGTGCACCGACCAGCCCGCGCGCGCCGGGTACTTCGGTGTGGGCGGGTCCGCGATCACGGACGAGGCCGGCCGGTTCTTCGGCAAGCCCGTGCGCGTCTTCTCCTCCACCCATGAGCGCTCCCACATCATGACGTCCTACGGGATGTCGGCCCTGCGCCGGGACCAGCCCTTCTACAGCCTGGTGTGGGAGGGGAACATCGGCTCGTTCTACCGGATCGACGAACGCGGGACGGTGACCCACCTCAAGGAGGTGCTCAACTACCCCGGCAACAAGTACTCCTACGGATTCGCGCTCGCCGACCCGAAGTTCAGCCCGCACCAGGAGTTCGTCCGGTTCCAGGACGCCGGCAAGCAGATGGCCCTGGCCGGATTCGCCGAGAACCGTCCGGCGACCCGGGCGGAACAGGACGTCATCGACGTCATCCTCGGCCAGAAGGAGGTCATCACCGGGAGCCTGAAGGACCGGATGACCGATTCCCCGTTCCACAACATCGGCGTCGAATCGAGCGCGTACAGGAACCTGGCGGCCCGGCTGTCGGACGCCATCTTCGACCGGTTCCACGCCTACGCCCGGGAGCACCTGACCGAGGGCATCCCGCTGCTCATCTCCGGGGGCTGCGGGCTCAACTGCGAGTGGAACCGCCGCTGGCGCGAGTGCGGGCTCTTCCCCGCGGTCTTCGTGCCGCCGTGCCCCAACGACAGCGGCTCCGCGATCGGGACCGCCATCGACGCCCAGCACTTCTACACCGGGTCGGCCGACCTGGAGTGGGACGTCTACGCGGGCGGCGAGTTCGTCGAGGACGTCGGGTTCGACCCGCGACACTACGAGGTCCGCCCGCTGAACCACGGCGAGGTCGCCCGCTACCTCCGCGACGGGAACATCATCGGCTGGGCGCGGGGCCGCTGGGAGATCGGCCCCCGCGCGCTCGGGAACCGGTCGATCCTGGCCGCTCCCTTCACCGAGGAGACCACGGCCAGGCTCAACAGGATCAAGCAGCGGGAGGGGTACCGCCCCATCGCCCCGATCTGTCTCGAGCAGGACGCGGGCCGCTGGTTCAGCGGCGGCGTCCCCGACCCCTACATGCTGTACTTCAGCCGGGTCGAGTCCGTGGACCTGCGCGCGGTGACGCACGTCGACGGAACGGCCCGTGTCCAGACCGTCGACCCGGCCGCGAACCCGGAGATGGGCGCGCTGCTGGGCGCCTTCGGCGAGCTGACCGGATTCAGCGTCCTCTGCAACACCTCGCTCAACTACTCGGGACGCGGGTTCATCAACCGGAGCAGCGACCTGATCGCCTACGGTGAGCGGCACGGACTGGACGGATACGTCGTCAACGACGCCTTCATCACACCGCGGTGATCCGCGGGCGCCCCGAACCGCCCGGGTGCGGCCGACGGCCGTCGTGCCGCGTCGTGCCGTGCCGCGTCGGGGCGGCACGGCACGACGGGGGTGCCGACTCCGTCAGGCGGCGGAGGGGACGGTGGTGCGGGGCTGGGGGACGTCGCCGTAGGGGGTGGTGATGAACTCGATGGAGACGGTGCCGCCGGGGTCGAGGAGGTAGAGGCCGCGGCCGTCGTAGTCGTGGTTGATCTCGCCCGCGCGGCTCATGGCGGGGTCGGCCCAGTAGGGCAGGCCGGCGGCGCCGAGCTTGGCCAGGACGGCGTCGAACTCCGGGTCGGTGACCAGGAAGGCGAGGTGGCTGATGTTGATGGCGTCGGCGGGGACCAGGTCGTCGGCGAAGTCGATGCCGACGTCGTTGGAGGTGGTGACCTGGGTGAAGCGCGCCCAGTCGACGGGGGCGGGGGCGTCCATCAGGTCGGCGAGGAAGGCGGCGCTGCGGCGGCGGTCCTTGCAGTGGACGATGATGTGGTTCAACTCGTTGGCCATGGTGGCGTTTTCACTCCTGGGGTGTTCCTTGTGGGGCCGGTCGGTGCGGTGCGCCCGTCAGGCGCGGCCCGGCCGGAGTCTGGGGAGGGCGAGGGCGAGGGCGAGGAGCACGGCCGTCGCGGTGAACGCGGCGGCGGTGAGCAGGGCCTGGGCGTAGCCGGCGGTGGCGGCCTGGGCCGCGGTCCCACCGTGGGCGGCGGTGGTGTGGGCGGCGACGGAGGCGAGGACGGCCAGGCCCAGGGCGCCGCCGACCTGGCGGGAGGTGTTCACCAGGCCCGAGGCGAGTCCGGCCTCCTCGGGTGCGGCGCCGCTGGTGGCGGCGACGGTGAGCGGCATGGTGGCCAGGCCCAGGCCGAGGGTGCAGAGGACGAACGGGGGCAGGACGGCGAGGCCGTAGGTGCTGTCGGGGGTGATCCGGGACAGCCAGACGAAGCCGGCGGTGGCGAGCACCATGCCGGCGGCCGCGAGTCGGCCGGGGCTGGTGCGCAGGATCAGGCGGGTGGCGGCCCGGGCGCCGGCGATGATGGCGAGCCCGCCGGGGACGAAGGCGAGTCCCGCCTGCAACGGGGTGTAGTGGAGCACCTGTTGGAAGTAGAGGGAGAGCAGGAACCACATCGCGAACATCGCGGCGCCCAGGGCGAACACGGTCGCGTTGGCGAGCACGAGGGTGGGGCGGCGCAGCGCGGTCAGGGGGACCAGCGGGTGGGTGCTGCGCCGTTCGACGACCGTGAAGGCGGTCAGCAGGACGGCCGCGGCGGCGGCCGGCGCCCAGACCGCGGGGGCGCTCCAGGAGCGGGTCTCGGTGGCGACGATGCCGTAGGTGAGCAGGGTCAGCCCGGCGGTCACGGTGAGGGCACCCGGCAGGTCGAGGCGGCGTCCGGCGGCGGCCCGGGCGGCCGCCGGGACCAGGGGGACCGTCGCGGCGAGCAGTGCCACGCCGATCGGCACGTTGACGAAGAACACCCAGCGCCAGCCGGCGTATTCGGTGAGCACGCCGCCGAGGACGGCGCCGGCCGCGCCGCCGGCGGCCATGACGGCGCTCCAGGTGCCCATCGCGCGGGTGCGCGGTCCGGGTTCGGTGAAGGTGGTCATGATGAGGGTCAGGGTCGCCGGGGCGAGCAGCGCGCCGCCGAGGCCCTGGACGGCGCGGGCGGTGACCAGCAGCGGTCCGTCGGTGGCCAGGCCGCAGACCAGGGAGGCCGCCGTGAAGGCGGTGAGCCCGGTGGTGAAGGCGCGCTTGGGCCCGACCAGGTCGGCGAGTCGGCCGCCGAGCAGGAGGAGCCCGGCGAAGGCGAGGGTGTAGGCGCTGACGATCCACTGGAGGCCGGAGGGGCCGAGGTCGAGCGCCGAACGGATCTGCGGGAGTGCGACGTTCACGATCGACACGTCGAGGATGACCATGAACTGTGCCGCGCAGGCGATCCAGAGCACGGGGGTGGTGGAGCGGGCGGCACGGCCGACGGCCCTGGGAGTCGGGGCGGCTGTCCGGCCGGTGGCGGGTACGGAGGGGCGGTCGGTCATGGCGGCTCCAGATGTGCGGGCGCGACCCCGAGGGGCGGGCGGCCCGCCGGGTCATTTTGAGAGTAACTATAAAAATGGAGTTCCACTAATTCCGCTGGTCGGGCGCTATGCTGCCCCCATGGCCGCCACCGACACCCCGACCGCGCCGCGTCTGCCCAAGAAGGAGCGCACCCGGCGCAAGATCTACGAGGCGGCCTTCGCGCTCTTCGCCGAGCACGGGTTCGACGCCGTGCGCTTGACCGACATCGCCCACGCCGCCGACGTGGCGCCCGCCACCGTGTTCACCCACTACGGCTCGAAGGAGGAGATCTTCTTCAGCCGGCGCGGCGAGTTCAACGAGGGCCTGGCCGAGGCCGTCGGCGGCGCGGGCGACGTGGCCGGGCTGGTCGACCGCCTGCACGCCTTCTACCGGGGCGCCACCGGGCTGGTGCTCGACGCCGACACGGTGGAACGCGGCCGGGTGTTCGCCCGGATCCTCCTCGACAGCCCCGCCCTGATGCGCGCGTACAGCCCGCTGGAACGCGAACGCCGCGACCTCCTCGCCCAGGAGATCACCGAGCACTTCGGCCCCCGGGCGGGCGCCGGCCAGGCCGAACTCCTCGCCGCCCTCGCGGCCGCCGTCGCCGCCACGGCCTTCGACGTGCTGCACGAACAGCTCGCCGCCGGGCGACCCGCGGCAGAGGTCCGCGAATCCGTGGACGCCGCCCTCGGCCGCGGCTTCGACCGACTGCGGGCCGCCTACCCGGCCGGCACCCGGATGGCGTGACGCGACGGCACACCCGGGAAACGGCGCAGCCAGGGGAGCGGGGCAGCCAGGGGAGCGGGGCACCGGGCTCACCCTCGGCGTCGGCCGGGCGGCCGCCGGCGCAGGCGTCGTCCACTCCGACCGGCCGGTCAGCCGCGGAGTCCGGGCCCGAGGCTCGGGGCCTCGCGGACGGTTGGCCCGTTGGCCCGTGCGGGTGGTTCGGTGGGGTTGCACCCGTCCATCGCGACGCCGATGCCGAAGGCACAGGAAACGGTATTCGGCGGCAAGGCGGCGGGAGTGTGGTGGCGTTGGTCCTCAGGGCACGAGCAGTGTGGCTGCGGCCCGCGGCCGAAGGCGATCACGGGCAGATCGCGGACCTGATCGCGGCGGACCGGCTGGCGGTCCCCTCCGTCCCCGGGTCACCGGCACGGGCGCCCGGTGCCGGCGTCCCCGGCAGGACGGTCGTCGTGGCCCACGACGGCTTCGGCGTCGTCCTGGGCGCGATGGCTCTGCACCGTCCGGCGGCCACAGGACGTCTGACCGGAAGCGTGGCCTGGCTGCACTGCCGGGAGAACCAGGAGGCCGCGAGGACGCTCGTCCGAGCGGTTGTCGAGGACAGTGCGGGACTCACCGCCGTCACGGCCTTCACCGACCCGGGCCCCTTGGAGCCCGGCCTCCCCGGGCTCCCGCTGCACGACCGACCGGTGACCACCGAGGTGTTCGCCGAGGCAGGGTTCCGAACCATGGACCAGTGGCTCCTGCTGCACAGGCCCGGACGGCACGCCGAGGGCGACAACGGCCCGCACCTCCCCGCCGGAGGCCCGACGCGCTGGATCGCGGCCGGTGGTGCCGCCCATGGCCTGCACCGACCCGCACGGCCGACCGTCGCCCTCGCCAAGTGGCGCGACCGTCTCCGGGGTTCGCTGGAACGCCTCGACCAGGCCGGTGGGAGCGACGCGCTGACCACCGTCGACCTGCTGGCCCCGGACGCCTCCGTGCGCTGCCACCTCCTGGAGCAGGCCGGCTTCACGGAGGTGGACCTGCTGCGATCCCTGGCACTGACCTGAGCCACCGCGAGCCTTCGTCAACCCGCCGTGACACAGGCAACCCGCAGGGGTGAAACAGGGTCTGCCGCGGGGCCTGGACCAATCCGGCGCCGAGTGGGTGCCGAAGACCGGGAGAAGGCGGTCCGGCATCAGGCCGGACCGGCAGGCCGAGACGGGACATGATGGCCAGCGAGCACATCGACACCCGACTGCTGGAAGAACTCACCGAGCAGTCACAGGACTTGAACAGCGACGCCCTGCGGATCACCCGCGGCGCGCTGACCGACTTCGAGCAGGCCGGGGTACCGGCGCGCCGCTGGTGGCAGCGCGGCGGCACGCTCGCCGCCGTCGTCGGCGGGGTGGGCCTGCTGGGCGCCGCCCGGGCCGTCGCGGACTCGCCGTCCGCCGGCACGTCCGCGGACGACATCATGGCGTTGCAGACCGCCGCGTCGATCGAGAACCTGGCGGTCGCCGTCTACCGGACCGCCGCCGGGCTGCCGTTCATCAAGGACGGGAACAAGACGGTCGCCGCGTTCATCGCCAAGACCACCGGGCAGCACCAGGCCCACGCGAAGGCGTTCAACGCCGCCGCCACCCAGGCGGGGGGCCAGGCGCAGAGCGGTCCGGACCCGAAGTACAAGGCTGTCGTCGACCAGACGCTGCCCACCATCAAGACCCCGGCCGACGTCGTGAAGCTCGCCATCACCCTCGAGGACGTCGCCGCCCAGACCTACACCAGGAACGTCGCCCAGGTCTCCAACGCCGACCTCCGCAAGCTCTTCGCCTCCGTGGCCCCCGTCGAGGCGCAGCACCGCGCCACCCTGCTGGCCGTGCAGGCCCTCCTCGCGGGCAACGCCCCCGAGCTGATCGCCATCCCGGTCGACCCGGCGAAGCTGCCCGCCGCCGCCGGCAGCGTGGGCTTCCCCGACGCGTTCTACAAGACCGACAACGCCTCCCCGATCACCGAAGGGGCCCTCCAGTGACCACCGACCGCAGCTGGGAGCCCGCCCTCGGCGAGGCCGAACTCGCCCGTTTGACCCGGGACATGGACGAAGCCCACCGGGCGACCCTGCCGCTGATGCGGGCCTCCGGCGCCGAGCTGGCCGAGGAGGTCCGCGCCCGTCAGGTGGGCGAGCCGCGCGATGCGGGACGGCGCCGCTTCCTCCTCGGCGCCGGCGGCGTGGGCGCCGCCCTGGTCCTGGCGGCCTGCTCCAGCAGCAAGAACGTCAAGGACGCCGCGCCGATCAGCCCCGCATCCGGCCCGTCGGGCTCCCCGTCGGCCTCCGGCACGTACACCGGCGATCTGAAGGTCGTCGCCCTGGCCGTGGCGCTGGAGAACCAGGCCGTCGGCGCGTACCAGGCCGCCCTGGACGCCGCGAAGGCCGGGAAGCTCGGCACCGTCCCCCCGGCGGTCGCCACCTTCGTCACCACCGCGATGGGCCAGCACGCCGACCACGCCAAGGCCTGGAACGCCGTCCTCACCGGCGCCGGTCTGCCGGCGATCACCAACGTGCCGCTGACCAACCAGGCCGCCACCACCGAGGCGCTGGGCAAGGCCGCGAACGTCGGCGACGTCGCCAAACTCGCCCTGATGCTGGAGGAGCAGGCCGCCCAGACCTACCTCTTCGCGACCTACAACGTCACCAGCCCCGCCGGCATCGCCACCGCCGCCACCATCGCCCCCGTCGAGGCCATGCACGCCGCGATCCTCAACTACGTGCTGGGCCAGTACCCCGTCCCCGACGACTTCCTGCCCGTCGACAAGGCCGCCGGCCCCGCCCTGCTCACCGTCTGAGCGGACGGTCCCCGAACCGGGCGCGCGCCTGCCCGCCGGCAACCGACACCCCGTCGGCCGCGCAGGCGCGCGCCCCCTCCCCGTTGGAGGACCGCAGTGATCCACCCGCGACTCCGGCCGGTTGCCGTCCTGCTGTGCTGCCTGATCAGCGCCTGCTCCAGCGCCGCCACAAGTCCCGGTCACCCGAGCGCCACACGGACACCCGCCAGTCGAAGCAGCGCCCCGGCAGAGCGCGACGACACCAGCGGTACCGTGCACGTCGCCATCAGGAACTTCCGCTTCGAACCGGCCGAGTTCACGCTCCGCCCCGGCGACACCGTCACCGTCACCAATCAGGACTCCACCACCCACACCCTCACTGCCACGGACAAGTCCTTCGACACCGGTGCCATCCTTCCCGGCGCCAGCGCGACGTTCACCGCACCGCAGCAGCCCGGCGCCCACCCCTACACCTGCACCATCCACCCGTTCATGCAGGGCACCCTCACCGTCACCTGACTCCGGCCCGGAAGGAACACCTCAGCCACCGTGGCAGCCCCTGAGGCGCACGAGCGCATCCGCCGTCTGCAGAACGCCGAGACGGCCCTGCGACTCACCGCCGCCACCGGCCTGCTGCTCGACGCAGCTGTTCACCTGCGCCTCGCCCACCACTACGGCGCCGCCACCGTCAGCCAAGGCGTCCTCGTGCGCGGTGAGGCCGCCGCGGCGACCCTCGCCATGGCCCTCGTCCTGGTGTGGCGCCGTCACGCCGGAGACCTCTACGCCCTCGCCGTCTGCGCCGCCGGCCTCGCCGTCCTCCTGCTCCACGGCCACGGCGGCACCGGAATCCTCGGCCCGCTGCCCGACACGGGCGGGCAACTCCTCCGGTTCACCGCCACCACGCTCACCGCCTGCTGCCAGGCCGTCGCCGCGGCTGCCCTGGTCGCGCTGGTGGCCGGACACCACCGGTATCTCCCGTAGCACCCGGCGCCCGCAGCAGGCGCCTGTCCTGAGTCCACCGCAGGCCCACCGAGGGTTCCGCGCCCGTCGCGGTGCCGCACGTTCGGGCGGACGGACGCCGGGGCCATTGGGACGGAAAGCCCACCGGGCCGGCGGGACACGGAGCGTGGTGCGCCTCCTGATCCGGTGCGCGTGCCTTCATGAAGGACCCGGCACGGCGGTAGGACCGGCCGGGTCGCCACCTCCGCGCCCGTCTTCCCGCGGCGCGGGGCACCACACGAAGGAGAACTCCGGATGCGACTTCGCGTCTCCACCCGCCGGCACCTGGCCCGGTCCGGCACCTGCGCCGTCAGCGTTCTGCTGGCCGTCGCCTCGACCGTCGGCCTCGCCACCGCCACCGGCACCCGGGCGGCGGGCGACGGGTTCGGGCCGCCGCCGATGGGCGAGCACACCGTCCAGCCGCTGAAGCACCCCTGTATGACCGGCGAGCCCGAGGACCTGTGCCGCAACATCGGCGTCACCGACGGCTGGTTCAACGGCCACGACGTCAAGTTCCTCTACACCCAGAACTACTTCTGCGACCTGAGCGTCACCTCCGGCGCGGACAGCGGCTGCGAGGTCGGCCAGAAGTTCAACACCGTCCCGCCCGGCACCACCTCGGAGGAGTTCACCGACCCGCTGTTCATCCCGGTCCCGCTGTTCAGCCCGGCCCCGGCCAACCTCCAGTGCCCGGCCGGGCCGTGCGTCGACCACCCGATGACGATCGACCTGTCCCGGATCGCCGCGGCCCTCGGCGCCAGCCCGGACGCGCTCAGGAACGTCCCCGTCCCCGGACACGACCACATCATCGCCGACCGCAACATGGACCGCCCCGAGTGGTGGCCCGTCTACGTCATCGGCGTGACCAACCCCGACTCCTTCGCCAAGATCCGGCAGGGCAAGGACCTCGCCACCGCCACCCGCCTCGCCCAGGACCCCAACGCAGGCGTCACCGCCCCGATCCCCACCAACCTCTTCCTCTGGTTCCAGACCCTCGCCGGGACCAGCGACAACTGCCCGCCCGACGACATGGACGGAAACGGCGCCGATCGGGGCACCCCCACGAAGAGCTGACGCCCCGACACGACCTGACGGGCAGCTGAGCAGCGCCCGTGCCGCCCCAGCTTCCAGGCCCGGCGGCACGAGCACCCGGTCTTCGGCACCCGTTGCGCCGTGGACGGGTCGCAAACCGGAACACCACCCGTTCGGCCCCGCTCACAGCTGTCTCCTGCTGAGCCGCGCCTGCGGAGGTTCGGGTTATCCGCGCCGTACGGCGGGCATCGTCGACGCGGGCGCCCACCGCGTCCGAGCCCACCCTCCTGTGAGGCGATCGCCATGCCCGACATCGAACCCGTGCCCGCCGCCCTCTTCTGCGGCAACTGCAACTGCGGCTGCCCCGAGCTCTTCCTCGACCCGGCCGCGCCGGCCGAGCGGCGCATCCGTATCACCGACGACTTCGGCCAGCAGATCCACCTGAGCGCCGAGCAGTTCGCCGACCTCCTCGGCCAGGCCAAGACCGGCTCGCTCGACCACATCGCCGCGCCGGCGGCGTAACGGTCCGCGTGCCGAGGGCACGCTGCCGCGGCGACGACCGCACGCCGGTGCCGGGCCCGGGCCACTCCCCGCCCGTTCCGGGTGAGCCACACCCTGCCAGGTCGCACCGCGTCGGCGGCCCCCTGGTGCTCGGCACCGGAGAGGCCTGGCACGGTTGCGCGCGGTCTTCCGATGCCGGCCCGGCCGACCGGGAATCGGCCGGGCCCGTTCGGGCCAGGTGAAGGACGGCGGCAGTCGCTGCAGCTGAGGCCGGACCGGCAGCCGGTCGGGAACCCCGCTCGGTAGGGTGCGCAACATGATCAACTCATCTGCGGATTCAGGCGATATCGACATTGCGGCAGCAGCGGCCCGGGCCGGCGCGGACGTGGTCCGCGCCCTGTACGGGCAGCGGCTCGACCGGATCGACAAGGGCGCCGGGGACTTCGCCACCGCCGCCGACGTGGCGGCCGAGAAGGCGATCCTCGACGTCATCCGTGCCGCCCGGCCCGAGGACGCGGTGCTCGGCGAGGAGGGCGGGCAGCAGGGCGTCGCCGGTGCTTCGCGGCAGTGGCTGGTGGACCCCCTGTGCGGAACGCTGAACTACGCCGTGGGCACCATGCTGGTGGCCGTCAACGTGGCGCTGCGGGACGGGGCGGCGGCGGTGGCCGACCCGTTCGGCGGTGAGGTGTTCTGCACCGACGGTGAGACCTCCTGGGTGCGGAACGCGGGGGTCGACACCCGGCTGGTGCCCACGTCCGCCACGCGGTTGGTGGACGTCAACCTGGACCCGCCGTTCCCGAACGCGCCGGGATTCCGGGCCGTGGACCTGCTGGCCCGTCCGGGCTTCGTCGAGCGCTTCCGGCCGCGGGTGGTGTCCACCACCCTGGCGCTGGCCTGGGTCGCGGCCGGCAAGCGCGCCGCGTACGTCACCGATGGCGGCGACCTCTCCGGGAGCGTGCACTTCGCCGCCGGCATCGCGCTGTGCCGGGCGGCCGGCTGCGTCGTCACCGGGATCGACGGCGCCCCGGTCGGTGCGGCGGGCCGTGGGCTCGTGGCCGCCGCCGACGAGGAGACCCACGGACTGCTGATGCCGCTGATCCACGGTCGGAGCTCGTAGCGCCACCAGCGGACGCCGGACCCGTCGACACCGACCGGGAGGACGGTCGGAGCGCTGTGGAGCAGACGGCACGGTGTAGTTGACGGCTCCGGGACGCGTCCCGGATTCCACTGCGGCAGGGGTAGGAGCGGATCGGGCTCCTACCCCTGCCGTGCTCAGTGGGCGCGTCGCGCCCCCGCGACGATCCCGCGGCCGACGGAGCGGGCGGGACGGGCTCCGCGCCGGGTGGGCGGCGGGTGACGCCATCAGAGGATCAATGTAAGGTAATCCTTGCCTAAATTCCCCAGGTGGGGGCGGACGTTCTCCGGACCGGTGTCCGGGGCTCCGGTGGGCTGTGGCGCTGCGGCGCCGCACGGGACCGGATCGCGGATGCGGGGGACTGTCGTGGGCCGAGGGCGTGTGGGTTCTGCTGGCGCGGGTCGGGGCGGGACGGACACGCGCCCCCCGGACCTCGGCTCCTGCCTCGCCGACCTCCGGCGCTTCGAAGGTGCCGTCGTGGTCGTCAAGTTCGGCGGCAACGCCATGGTGGACGGGACGTTGAAGGCGGCCTTCGCCCGCGATGTGGTCTTCCTGCGCTATGCGGGGCTGCGTCCGGTCGTGGTGCACGGCGGCGGCCCCCAGATCGGCGCCCAACTGAGCCGGCTCGGACTGGAGTCCTCCTTCGTCGGCGGTCTGCGGGTCACCACGCCGGAGGCCATGGACGTCGTGCGGATGGTGCTCGCGGGGCAGGTCCAACGCGAACTGGTCGGGCTGATCAACGCCCACGGGCCGTTCGCGGTCGGCCTGACCGGGGAGGACGCGGGCACCATGACGGCCGTGAAACGTTTCGCCGAGCTCGCGGGCGAACGCGTGGACATCGGCCTGGTGGGTGACGTCGGCGCGGTGCGCCCCTCGCTCATCGAGTCCCTGCTCGCGGCCGGCCGGATCCCGGTGGTGTCCTCGGTGGCGCCCGGACCGGACGGCGCGGTCTACAACGTCAACGCGGACACGGCCGCGGCCGCCGTCGCGGGAGCGCTGCGGGCCGACGTGCTGCTGATGCTGACCGACGTGCCGGGGCTCTACCCCTCGTGGCCGCCGCGGGGCGGGGTGATCCCGCGCCTGGACGCCGACGAGCTGACGGCCATGCTGCCGGACCTCGGTGGCGGCATGGTGCCGAAGATGAGGGCCTGTCTGACGGCCCTCGGCGGCGGTGTGGGCTCGGTCCGGGTCCTGGACGGCCGGGAACGGTTCGCCCTGGTGCGGGCCTTCGGGGCCGACGCGCCGGGTACGGAGGTCGTGCCGCCGTCCGGCCGGCGCGATGACCGGAGCGACAGCCGGAGCGGTGGTCGGCTGGGCCGGCCCGCCGTCGGGGTCGCTTCGGGGTGACCCGGGCCGGGTGCGGACGGCCGGGTCCGGAGGTTCGGGCAGGTCAAGGCGGGTCGGGGGAGATGGAGATCACCGCGGTCGAACTTGACGGGTCGGCACCGAATAAGAGAACTTAGGCAAGCCTAACCAAAGCGAGTCGGCGGCCTCTTCGAAGCCGCGAACCGGGTTCCCCCGGGTTGTGAACGATCAGCAGAAGGACGGAAGGACGAGTCATGTCGCGCGAGAACGACGCAATCCACGAGGGAGCGGGCGTCGACGATCTGGTCGGCATAGGCTTCGGCCCCGCCAACCTGGCCCTGGCCATCGCGATCGACGACCACAACCGGCGCGCCCCCGGTCAGGCGCTGGCGGTGCGTTTCCTGGAGAAGCAGGAACGATTCGGCTGGCATCGCGGGATGCTGCTGGACGGCGCGACGATGCAGGTGTCCTTCCTCAAGGACCTGGTGACGATGCGTGACCCGAGCAGCCGGTTCACCTTCCTGACGTACCTCCAGGAGCGCGGCCGCCTCGCGGACTTCATCAACCTGAAGACCTTCTACCCGACCCGGCTGGAGTTCCACGACTACTTCGAGTGGTGCGCCGCGGAGTTCGTCGGCCAGACCGCCTACGGGCGCCGGGTCACCGCGATCCGCCCGGTGGAGTCGGACGGCCGGATCGAGCGCGTCGAGGTCGTCTCCGAGGCGCTCGACGGCAGCGACCGGGAGGTCCGGCAGGCCCGCAACATCGCGGTGGGCACCGGGCTCACCCCCCGGGTGCCGCAGGGGATCGCCCTCGGCGAGCGGGTCTGGCACGCCCGGGACCTGCTGACCAAGGCCCCCTCGCTGGCGGAGCAGCCGCTGCGGCACCGCCGGATCGCCGTCGTCGGCGCCGGCCAGTCGGCCGCGGAGGCGGTGGAGTACCTGCACCGGACCTTCCCGGACGCGGAGATCTGCGCCGTCCTCTCCCGGTACGGCTACAGCCCCGCCGACGACAGCCCGTTCGCCAACCGCATCTTCGACCCGTCCGCCGTCGACGAGTTCTACGCGGCCTCCGAGGACGGCAAGCGGACCCTGCTCGACTACCACGCCAACACCAACTACTCGGTGGTGGACGGCGAGTTGATCGAGCAGCTGTACCGCACCGTCTACCAGGAGCGGGTGGCCGGCCAGGAGCGCCTGCGGGTGCTCAACGCCAGCCGGCTGACCGGCGCCGACCACGGCCCGGACGGGGTCGCCGCGACGGTCGTCTCCGTGACCACCGGGGCGGAGTGCGTGCTCGACTGCGACGCGGTCGTCCTGGCCACCGGCTACTCCCACGTGGACCCGCGCGAGCTCCTGGGCGACCTCGCCCCCGCGTGCCTGACCGACGGCCTCGGCCGGCTGCGCGTCGACCGTGACCACCGGGTCCTGACCGAGGACCACGTCGGCGTCGGCATCTACCTCCAGGGCGGTACCGAGCACACCCACGGCATCACCTCCTCGCTGCTCTCCACCCTCGCCGTCCGGTCCGGGGAGATCTGCGACTCGCTGCTGCTGCGTCGCACCGGCGAGGAACTGCGGGCCCAGGAGAGCCGGCTCGGCGTGGCCGGCTGAGCCCGGCGCCCGACCCCGCCGAACCCCGAACCCGCCCCGCCCGAAGGGACCTTCCCCATGAGCGACGACCTGAGCGACGACTTGAGCACCGACCCGAGCGGCGAGCGCTCCTCCGCCCCCACCGGCTTCGACCGGGACACCGTCCGGGCCGACATCGCCGAGATCCTCGGTGAGCGCCCCGAGGACATCACCGACGAGGACGACCTGCGCGACCTCGGCCTCGACTCCATGCGCGTGATGCACCTGGTCGAGATCTGGCGCTCCCGCGGCGCCCGCGCCGAGTTCGCCGAGCTGGCCGACCTCGGCACCGAGCCGACCGTCGCCTCCTGGTCGGCCTACCTCAGCCGGGCCTGACCGCGCCCGAGCACCGCCCGGGTGGTCCGGCCCCGACCGGACCACCCCCACCCGCCCCCACCGGCGGGTCCGCCCCCACGCCCGGCGGGTCCGCCGTGCACGACGTTCCACCGAGGAGAACCATGAACACCCGCGCCCTGACGTCCCGCAGCCTCCGGCTCGCCGCCGTCGCCGCCACCGCCTCCCTCGCCCTCACGGCCTGCGGGTCGAACGGCGGGAGCAAGGACGCCAAGGACAACGCTTCGGGGGCGCCCGCCTCCTCGGGCCCGGTCGAGGTCGAGGCCACCAACGGCAAGGTCACCGTCCCGGCCGGCGTCAAGCGCATCGTCAGCATCTCCTACGCCACCGGCGCCCTGCTCGACCTCGGCGTGCAGCCGGTCGGCACCAGCACCATCGACGACAACAACCCGATGGAGCTGCTCCCCTCGCAGACCGAGGCCGCGAAGAAGATCGAGCCGATCGGCTCCGGCATCGAGATCAACATCGAGAAGGTCGCCTCGCTCAAGCCCGACCTGATCATCGTCGAGGGCGCCACCGCCTTCGACTGGGGCGTCAAGAAGCTCGAAGGCGTCGCCCCCACCCTGTACTTCGGCATCGACAAGCCGGTCGACCTGCTGAACGCCCAGGAGAAGATCGCCACCGCCGTCGGCAAGGAGGCGGAGTTCAAGAAGCTGAAGTCCGACTACGACACCAAGGCCGCCAAGATCAAGGCCGACTACGCGGGCAAGCTCAACAACGTCAAGTGGACCATCGCCTCCTCCTACGGCGGCGGCGAGTTCCTCGTCGACACCAGCACCTCCTGGGTCGGCCGGGTCCTGACCGACGCCGGCGCGAAGTTCTCCACGGCCTCCGCCGGCACCACCGACCACGAGGTCACCTACTCGGTCGAGAAGCTCGACGTGCTGGCCGACGCCGACATCATCCTGGTGCCGAGGACCGCCGCCACCGGCGAGGTCCCGCAGGACACCAAGGACCTGGAGAAGCAGCCGTCGTGGCAGAACCTCAAGGCCGTCAAGGCCGGCAAGGTCCTCCCCGTCACGTACGCCACGACGGACCGGTACGGCACCTCGATCAACGTCCTCGACCAGATCGAGACCATCCTCAAGGGCCTCTAGCCCACTCGGACCCGGGTGGCCGCGCCGTCACGCGGCCACCCGGCCGGACACCGAACACCTCACCACGCGCACGAGCGCCCCGGACTGGCACGGTCGGCGGGGCCGGAGAACCGGGAAGGGTCGACCCATGGCTGCCACCATGTCCACGCAGGCCGAGCACGACGACGCCCACCAGGAGCTGACGGCCGCCCAAGCGGGCGTCCTCGCCGCCCAGCGGATCGACCCGGACAACCCGGCGTACAACGTCGGCCAGTACGTCCGCATCGACGGCGAGTTCGACGGCGACCTGCTGGAGGCGGCGCTGCGCCGGGTGCTCGCCGAGGCGGACGGGCTGCACATCCGGCTCGCCGAGCGGCAGGGGCGCACCGTCGCGCTGCCCGGCGCCTTCGACGCCGACGCCTGGGTCCTGCCCCGGCTCGACACCAGCGGCGCCACCGACCCCGTCGGGGCCGCCGTCACCCTGGTCCGCGAGCAACTGGCCGTCCCGGCCGTCCTGGAGGGGCCCGGGGCCGGCGCCCTCACCGGCTCGCTGCTGGTGCGCACCGGGCCGAACAGCCACCTGTGGTTCCAGTGGTTCCACCACCTGGTCGTCGACGGCTACAGCGTCGCCCTGTTCACCCGGCGGGTCGCCGAGGTGCACACCGCGCTCGCCACCGGGTCGCAGGTGCCGGACAGCCCGTTCCGCCCGGCGGCCCTGCTGGTCGACGCCGAACGCGACCACCTCGGCTCCGAGCGAGCGGAGGCCGACCGGGCGTACTGGCTGGAGCGCTTCGCCGACCGGCCGGCCGTCGTCGGCCTCACCGAGGCCACCGCCCCGGCCGCCCCCGCCGCCCTGCGCCACCGGTTCGAGATGTCCGGCGCGCACAGCGCGGCCGTGCTCGCCGCCGCCCGGGCCGCCCGGGCCACCTGGGCCGAGGCCGCGAACGCGGCGTTCTCCGCCTACCTCCACCGGATGACCGGCACCACCGACGCCGTCCTCGGCATGCACGTGATGGCCCGCACCGCGCCCGGCACGCTGCGCGTCCCGGGGATGGCCGTCAACATCCTGCCGGTGCGCCTGGCGGTCACCGGCCGGGACACCTTCGACGCGCTGCTGCGGCGTTCCGCCGAGGAGCTCAAGGCCGTGCGCCGGCACCAGCTGCACCGCGGCGAGACCCTCCGGCGGGAGCTCGGCCTGGTGGGCACCGACGGGCGCCTGTACGGCCCGATGCTCAACCTCAAGCCCTTCGACCTCGACCTCGACTTCGCCGGCAGCTCCGGGACCACCGTCAACCTGGCCTCCGGCCCGGTCGAGGACCTCGCGCTGTCCGTCCACAAGACGCCGGACGACCGGCTGGTGCTGGAGTTCGACGCCAACCCCGCCCTCTACGGCCCGGGCGAACTCGCCCGCCACGCCGAGCGCTTCGCGGCCCTGCTGACCCGGCTGGCCACCGCCCCGGACCGCCCGCTGGCCGAACTGCCGCTGCTCGCCGACACCGAACTCCACGACGTCCTGCACGGCTGGAACGACACCGGGCGCGAGGTCCGTGAGGGCACCCTGGTCAGCCGGATCGCCGAACGGGCCGCCGAGACGCCCGACGCGGTCGCGGTGGTCGCCGACGACCGCAGCCTGACCTACGCCGAACTCGACGCCCGCTCGGACGCGTTGGCCCGCACCCTGCGTGCTGCGGGCGCCGGTGCGGACCGGGTGGTCGGCGTCGCCGTGCCGCGCTCGGCCGAGCTGATGGTCTCCCTGCTGGGCGTCCTCAAGTCCGGGGCCGCCTACCTGCCGCTGGACGCCGACTACCCGGCCGACCGGCTGGCGTACATGATCGAGGACGCCGCGCCCGTCCGGGTCGTCACCGTCCCCGCCCTGCTCGACCGCCTGCCGGAGGCCGCCCGGGCGCTCGCCCTCCTCACCGACGCGCCGGCCGACGCCGCCACCGCCGAGGACGCGACCGACGCCGACGCCGCCGCGCTGCCCGAGGTGTCGCCCGACCACGCCGCCTACCTGATCTACACCTCCGGCTCCACCGGCCGCCCCAAGGGCGTCGTGGTCACCCACCGGGCCATCGTCAACCGGCTCGCCTGGATGCAGCACACCTACCGGCTGGACGCGTCCGACCGGGTGCTGCAGAAGACCCCGGCCAGCTTCGACGTCTCCGTCTGGGAGTTCTTCTGGGCGCCGTGCGAAGGCGCCGCCGTCGTGCTGGCCCGCCCCGAGGGCCACAAGGACCCGGCCTACCTGGCCGGGCTGATCGCCGAACAGGCCGTCACCACCCTGCACTTCGTGCCGTCCATGCTGCGCGCCTTCCTGGAGGAGCCCTCCGTCGCCGAGCACTGCGCCGGACTGCGCCGGGCCTTCTGCTCCGGCGAGGCCCTGCCCGGTGACGTGGTCGACCGCTGGTACGGCGTCCTGCCCGGGGTGCCGCTGCACAACCTCTACGGCCCCACCGAGGCCGCCGTCGACGTCACCCACCACCACACCGCCCCGGCCGCCGGCGTCGTGCCGATCGGCCGCCCGGTCTGGAACACCCGCCTGTACGTCCTGGACGCCGCCCTGCGGCCCGCCCCCGTCGGCACGCCCGGCGAGCTCTACCTCGCGGGCGTCCAGCTGGCCCGCGGCTACCTCGGCCGTCCCGGGCTGACCGCCGGCCGCTTCGTCGCCGACCCGCACGGCGCGCCCGGCGAGCGGATGTACCGCACCGGCGACCTGGTGCGCTGGGCGCCGGACGGCACCGTCGAGTACCTCGGCCGCACCGACGACCAGGTCAAGGTCCGCGGCTTCCGGATCGAACTCGGCGAGATCGAGGCCGCCCTGGAGGCCCTGCCGGGAGTCGTCCAGGCGGCCGTGACGGCCCGCGAGCTCACCCCCGGCGGTGCCCGCCGGCTGGTCGGCTACGTCGTGCCCGCGCCCGGCGACCCGGAGGCGCTGCGCGCCGAACTGGCCCGCACCCTGCCCGAGCACATGGTCCCGGCCGTGCTCGTCGGCCTCGACACCCTGCCGCTGAGCCTCAACGGCAAGCTCGACCGCAAGGCCCTGCCGGCGCCCGCGCCCGACGGCGGCACCGGCGGCGGCGCCCCCCGCACCGAGGCCGAGCGGATCCTGGCCGGCCTGGTCGCCGAGGTCCTCGGCCTGCCCGGCGACGGGGTCGGCGTCGACGACAACTTCTTCTCGCTCGGCGGCGACAGCATCTCCGCCATCCAGCTGGGCAGCCGCGCCCGCCGCGCCGGATTCCGGATCACCCCGCGGGTGGTCTTCGACAGGCGCACGGTCGGACGGATCGCCGCGGCCGCCGAGGCCACGCTCGACGACCCGAGCGGCCGGCCGGCCGTCGACACCACCGGGCCGCTGCCCACCACGGCGATCAGCGAGTGGCTGCGCGAGCGCGGCGGCCCCGTCGCCCGCTTCGGCCAGCACACCGTGGTCACCGTGCCCGCCGGGCTCGACCCCCAGCGCCTCGCCGACGCCCTGGACACCCTGACCGACCACCACGACGCCCTGCGCCTGCGCCTGCACGTCGGCGAGGACGGCGGCTGGACCCAGGAGGTCCGCCCGGCCGGCTCCGCCCCCGCCGCGGACCGGCTGCGCCACCTCCGGGTCGCCCCGGAGGAACTCGCCGCGGCGGCCGCCGTCGAGCGCGAGGCCGCCGCCGACCGCCTCGACCCCGGGCTCGGCGTCGTCCTCCAGGCCGTCCACCTGGACGCCGGGGCCGACCACCCCGGACTGCTGGTGCTGGCCGCGCACCACCTCGCCGTCGACGGCGTCTCCTGGCGCATCCTGCTGCCCGACCTGCGGGCCGCCTACGAGGGCCGCCCCCTGGAGCCCGTCGCCACGCCGCTGCGGGCCTGGACCCTGGGCCTCGCCCAGGCCGCCACCGGTGACCTCGTCCGCTCCGAACTCCCCTTCTGGCAGGGCGTGTCGGCGGAGGGGAGCGGTCCGCTGCTCGGCGAGCGCCCGCTCGACCCGGCCCGCGACACCGCCGCCACCACTCGGCGGCTGCGGCTGACCCTGTCGGCCGACCGCACCGCCCCGCTGCTGGGCGCCGTGCCCGCCACCCACCGGGCCGGCGTCGACCACGTCCTGCTCACCGGGCTGGCCCTCGCCCTGCTGGCCCGCCGCCGCGCCCGGCTGGGGGCCGACGCCCGCGCCGACCTGCTGGTGCGCCTGGAGGGCCACGGCCGCGAGGACGCGCTCGTCCCCGGCGCCGACACCTCGCGCACCGTGGGCTGGCTGACCAGCGAGTTCCCCGTCCGCCTCGACCTGACCGGCGTCGACGCCGCCGCCGCCCTGGCCGGCGAGCCGGCCGTCGGCCGCGCCCTGGCCCTGGTCAAGGAGCAGCTCCGCGCCCTGCCCCACGCCGGAGCCGGCCACGGCCTGCTGCGCCGACTGGACCCGGTCTCCGCCGCCGCGCTCGCCGACCTCGCCGAGCCCCAGCTGCTCTTCAACTACCTCGGCCGCTTCGCCGCCACCGGCGAGGAGTGGACGGTCGCCCCGGCGGCCGGGGACGCCATCGCCGCGTCCACCGACCCCGGGCTGCCCTGCGCCCACGCCCTGGAGATCGGCGCGTTCGTCCACGACGGTGCCTCCGGCCCCGAGCTGACCGTCCAACTCACCTGGCCGCAGGGCCTGTTCGGGGAAGAGGCGGTCCGGGCGATCGCCGCGGACTGGTTCGCCCACCTGGACGCGCTCACCCGCTACGCCGCCCGCCCCGACGCCGGCGGCCTGACCCCCTCCGACGTGCCGCTGGTCCGGGTCACCCAGGCCGTCCTCGACCGCGTCGCCGCCGACCACCCGGACACCCGCGACGTGCTGCCGCTCTCGCCGCTCCAGGACGGCCTGCTCTTCCACGCCCTCCTCCAGGACGAGCAGGGCGACGACGACCTCTACACCTCCCTCACCTCCCTGGACCTGCGCGGCCCGCTCGACCGCACCGCCCTGGTGCACGCCGTCGACGCGGTCGTCAACCGGCACACCGCGCTGCGCGCCGCCTTCTCCGGCACGGGCTCCGGCGAGCCGCTCCAACTGGTCACCGGCCGGGTCCGGGTGCCCTGGAGCGAGCACGACCTCACCGCCGTCCCGGACGACCTGCGGGACGAGGAGGTCCTCCGGATCGAGGACGCCGAGGCCGCCCGGCGCTTCGACCTCGCCCGGCCCCCGCTGCTGCGCTGCGCCCTGATCGCCCTCGGCCCGGACCACCACCGGCTGCTGCTGACCCGTCACCACATCGTCATGGACGGCTGGTCCACGCCCGTCCTGCTGCGCGAGCTGATCACCGCCTACGGGGCGGGTGGCAGCGTCGAGGCGCTGCCCGCCGCGGCGCCGTACGCGGACCACCTCGGCTGGCTGGCCGCCCGGGACACGGCCGCCGACACCGACGCCTGGCGGCGGGCGCTGGCCGGCCTGGCCGCGCCGACCCTGCTGGCCGACGCGCTCGGCACCCCGGCCACCGGCACCGCCGCGGCGGGCCGCGAGATCGACCTGCCGATCCCGGCGGACCTGTCCGCGGCCCTCACCGCCACCGCCCGCGAGCACGGACTGACCCTCAACACCCTGGTCCAGGGCGCCTGGGCGATCCTGCTCGGCCGGCTGACCGGGCGCACCGACGTGGTGTTCGGCGCCACCGTCTCCGGCCGCCCGGGCGAGCTGCCCGGCGTGGAGTCCATGGTCGGCCTGTTCAGCAACACCGTCCCGGTGCGCTTCGAGCCGCGCGACGACGAGCGCGTCCTCGACGCGCTGGTCCGGCTCCAGGAGCAGCAGTCCGCGCTGCTCGACCACCAGTACCTCGGCCTGGCCGACATCCAGGCGCTGGCCGGGCACGGCACCCTGTTCGACACCCTGCTGGTCTTCGAGAACTACCCCGTCGACCCGGACCACCTGACCGCCCGCGGCCTGCGGGTCGCCGGGATCGGCAACCGCGGCGCCACCCACTACCCGCTGACGCTGCTCACCCTGCCCGGCGAGGCCCCGCGGTTCACCGTCGAGTACCGCCCCGACGTCTTCACCGCCGACCAGGCGGGGGCCGTCGGCGAGCGCCTGCTGCGGGTGCTCACCGAGCTGACCGGCCGCCCGGACACCCCGGTCGGCGACCTGGACGTCCTCTCCGCGGACGAGCGCCGCACCGTCGTGGAGGAGTGGAACGCGACCGGCCGCGCGCTGCCCGGGGGCACCGTCGTCGACGCCTTCGCCGCCCGCGCCGCCGCGATGCCCGAGGAGACCGCGGTGGTCTTCGGCGGCCGGCGGCTCGGCTACCGCGAACTCGCCGAGCAGGTCACCCGCACCGCCCGCCACCTCGCCGCGCTCGGCGCCGGGCCCGGCCGGGTCGTGGCGCTGGCCCTGCCGCGCTCCGCCGACCTGGTCGCCGCCCTGCTCGGCGTCCTCGCCTCCGGCGCGGCCTACCTGCCGATCGACCTCGACCACCCGGACGAGCGGATCGCCCTCATGCTGGAGGACGCCGACCCGCTGCTCACCCTCACCACCGCCGAGGTCGCCGAACGCCACCCCGTGCTCGGCGCGGACGGCCGCGGCGTGGTCACCCTCGCCGAGGTCGGCACGCTGGACGCCGAACCGGCGCGCCCGCACCTCGACGACCTCGCGTACGTCATCCACACCTCCGGCTCCACCGGCCGCCCCAAGGGCGTCCAGGTGCCCCACCGGGGCCTGGTCAACATGCTGGAGCACCACGGCAACACCGTCTTCGCCCGGGCCGTCGCCCGCGCGGGCGGGCGCCGGCTGCGCGCCGCGCACACCGCCTCGTTCTCCTTCGACTCCTCCTGGGAGCAGCTGCTCTGGCTGATCCAGGGGCACGAACTCCACGTGTACGGCGAGGACCTGCGCCGCGACCCCCAGGCCCTGGTCCAGCGGCTGCTCGCCGACCGCATCGACACCCTCGACGTCACCCCGTCGTTCGGCCAGCAGCTCGTGGAATGGGGCCTGCTCGACTCCGAGCGGCACCGCCCGCTGCTCTTCCTGGTCGGCGGCGAGGCCGTCGGCGACGCCCTGTGGACCCGCATCCGGGAGACCGAGGGCGTGCTCGGGCACAACTTCTACGGCCCGACCGAGTACACCGTCGACACCCTCGGCGCGGCCCTCGACGACAGCCCGACCCCGTTCGTCGGCCGGCCGATCGGCAACACCCGGGTCTACGTGCTGGACGCCCGGCTGCGCCCCGTCCCGGCGGGGGTGGCGGGCGAGCTGTACATCGCAGGGCCCGGCCTGGCCCGCGGCTACGGCAACCGGCCCGCGCTCACCGCGAGCCGCTTCGTGGCCGACCCGTTCGGCGCGCCCGGCGAGCGGATGTACCGCACCGGCGACCTGGTCCGCCACCGCCCCGACGGCAGCCTGGACTACCTCGGCCGCGACGACGACCAGGTGAAGATCCGCGGCTTCCGGGTCGAACCAGGCGAGGTCGAGGCGGTGCTCGCCGCCCAGCCCGGCATCGCCCAGGCGGCCGTGCTCGCCCGTGCGGGCGCGGGCGGCGTCAAGCGCCTGGTCGGCTACGTCGTCGCGGCGCCCGGCGCCGTCACCGACCCGGCCGTGCTGCGCAAGGCGCTCGCCGACGCCCTGCCCGAGTACCTCGTCCCGGCCGCGATCGTGCCGCTGGCCGCCCTGCCGCTGAACGTCAACGGCAAGCTCGACCGGCAGGCCCTGCCCGAGCCGGCGGCGGACGACTTCGCCGCCCCCGCGGGGCGCGCCCCGCGGAGCGAGCGGGAGGCCGTGGTCTGCGGCGTCTACGCCGACGTGCTCGGCCTGCCCGCCGTCGGGGTCGACGACGACTTCTTCCTGCTCGGCGGCCACTCCCTGCTCGCCACCCGGGTGGTCGGCCGGCTGCGCGCCGCCCTCGGGACGGACGTCGCCATCCGGGACCTGTTCGAGACCCGGACCGCCGCCGCGTTCGCCGCCCGGCTGGACGGCGGCAACGGCGGCCGCACCGCACCCGCGGCCCGCCCCCGCCCGGAGCGGATCCCGCTGTCGGCCGCCCAGGCCCGGCTCTGGTTCCTCCACCGCCTCCAGGGCCCCAGCACCGCGTACACCATCCCGTGCGCGCTGCGCATCGACGGCGAGCTGGACACGGCCGCCCTGCGCACCGCCTTCGGCGACGTGCTGGCCCGTCACGAGGCCCTGCGCACGGTCTTCCCCGACCACGAGGGGCGGCCCCACCAGCACGTCCTGGCCCCGGAGACGGCCGGGGTGCCGTTCACCGCCGCCGAGGTCACCGACGGCCGCCTGGACGCGGAGGTCGCCGCGGCCGGCGCGTACGCCTTCGACCTGGCCACCGAGATCCCGGTCCGCGCCACCCTGCTGTCCACCGGACCGTCGCGGCACGTGCTGAGCATCGCGCTGCACCACATCGCCGGTGACGAGTGGTCGGAGGGCGTGCTGCTGCGCGACCTCGACCTCGCGTACGCCGCCCGCCGGGCGGGCGCCGTCCCGCAGTTCGCGCCGCTGCCGCTGCAGTACGCCGACCACGCCCTGTGGCAGGGCGAACTCCTCGCCGCGGCGCAGGGCCCGGCCGCCGAGCAGACCCGCTACTGGAGCGGGCGCCTGGCGGACCTGCCCGCCGAGCTGGCGCTGCCCACCGACCGGCCCCGCCCCGCCGAGGCCACCGGCCGCGGCGGCGCGGTGCGGCTGCGGCTGCCCGACGAGCTGCACACCGCGCTGCGCGACTACGCCCGGCGCACCGGCGCCACGCCGTTCATGGTCACCCAGGCCGCCGCGGCGCTGCTGCTCGGCAAGCTGGCCGGCACCGCCGACGTCGCGCTGGGCACGCCCGTCGCGGGCCGCACCGACGAGGTGCTGGAGTCCGTGGTCGGCTTCTTCGTCAACACCCTGGTCATGCGGCACGACCTGTCGGGCGGGCCGTCCTTCGACGAACTCGTCGCCCGCTCCCGGGAGACCGTGCTCGGCGCGCTCGCCCACCAGGACCTGCCCTTCGACCGGCTGGTGGAGATCGTCAACCCCGAGCGCTCGCTCGGCCGCCACCCGCTGTTCCAGGTGATGGTCCAGCACCGCCGGGAGGCCGACGGCCTGGACGGGCTCCTCGGCGCCCGCACCGCGCTGCTGCCCGACCCGGTGCACGCCGCGCGCTTCGACCTCGCCTTCACCTTCGTGGAGTCCGCCGACGGCACCCGCACCGACCTGACCGTCATCCACGCGCAGGACCTCTTCGACCGCGCCACCGCCCGGCTCTTCGGCGGCCGGCTGATGCGCGTCATGGAGCAGGCCCTCGCCGAGCCCGGACGGTCGGTCGACCGGATCGAGCCCACCTCCGCCCAGGAGCACCGGGGCCTGGCGGGGGAGTGGAACGCCACCGCCATCCCGGTGCGCGGGGGCACCCTGCTGGACCGGATCGCCGAGCGCACCGCCGCCACCCCCGACGCCGTCGCCGTGGTCTTCGAGGACGCCGAGCTGACCTACCGCCAGCTGGACGAGCGGGCCGCCGGCCTCGCCGGGGCGCTGAGCGCCGCCGGAGCCGGACCGGACCGGATCGTCGCCGTCGCCGTGCCCCGCTCGGCCGAGCTGATGGTCGCGCTGCTCGCGGTGCTCAAGTCCGGCGCCGCCTACCTGCCGCTGGACACCGAGTACCCGGCCGAACGGCTGGCCGGCATGGTCGAGGACGCCGCCCCGGTCTGCGTGCTCACCCTGCCCGGGCTGGAGGCGGGCCTGCCCGCCGTCCCCGGCGTGCCGGTGCTCACCGTCGACGCCCAGGCGCCGGCCGGCACGGCGCCCGCCGCCGCCCCGGACGCCGACCACGCCGCGTACGTGATCTTCACCTCCGGCTCCACCGGCCGCCCCAAGGGCGTCGTGGTCACCCACCGGGCGATCGTCAACCGGCTCGACTGGATGCGGGAGGTCTACGGCGTCACGCCCGCCGACCGCATCCTCCAGAAGACCCCGGCCAGCTTCGACGTCTCGGTCTGGGAGTTCTTCCTCCCGCTGGTCAGCGGCGCCCGGGTGGTGCTCGCCCGGCCGGGCGGCCACCGCGAGCCCGAGTACCTCGCCGCACTGGTGGCCCGCGCGGGGGTGACCGCCTGCCACTTCGTCCCGTCGATGCTCACCGCGTTCACCGGCACCGCCGAGCAGGACCCCGCCGTCCGCCGCGCCTTCGCCGACGTCCAGCGGGTGTTCTGCTCCGGCGAGGCCCTGCCCGCCACCGCCGTGGACCGCTTCCTCGCGCTGTGGCCGCAGATCCAGCTGCACAACCTGTACGGCCCGACCGAGGCCGCCGTCGACGTGACCTACCACCGCGCCTGGGCGGGCGCCGGGATCGTGCCCATCGGCCGTCCGGTCTGGAACACCCGCCTGCACGTGCTCGACGCCCGGCTGCGGCCGGTCCCGGTCGGGGTCCCCGGGGAGCTCTACCTCTCCGGCGTCCAGCTGGCCCGCGGCTACCTCGGCCGCCCCGGGCTGACCGCCGGCCGCTTCGTCGCCGACCCGTTCGGCACCGGCGAGCGGATGTACCGCACCGGCGACCTGGTGCGCCGCCGCATCGACGGCGAGGTCGAGTACCTCGGCCGCACCGACGACCAGGTCAAGGTCAGGGGCTTCCGGATCGAGCTCGGCGAGGTCGAGGCCGCCCTCGCCGCCGTGCCCGGAGTCGGCCAGGCCGCCGTCACCGCCCGCGCCCTCACCGAGGGCGGCGCCCGGCAACTGCTCGGCTACGTCGTCCCGCAGGCCGGCGCGAGCGCGGCACCGGACGCCGTCCGGGCGGCCGTCGCCGCCGTGCTGCCCGAGCACATGGTCCCGGCCGTGGTCACCGTCCTGGAAGCGCTGCCGCTGAGCGTCAACGGCAAGCTCGACCGCAAGGCCCTCCCGCTGCCGGGCCGCCGCCCGGAACCCGCCGCGGGCACGGGCACCGGGGCCTCCCCGGCCGCCGCCCTGGCCCGGGTGTTCGCCGAGGTGCTCGGCCTGGCCGAGGTCGGCGCGGACGAGAACTTCTTCGCCCTCGGCGGCGACAGCATCGTCTCGATCCAACTGATCAGCCGGGCCCGCAAGGCCGGGTTCGACCTCGCCGCCAAGGACGTCTTCCAGTACCCGACCCCGGCCGCCCTCGCCGAGGCCAAGGGCTTCGCGGTCGCCGCCCCCGCCGCGACCCCGGCCGCGGCGCCCCCGGCGGACGGCGAACTGCCCGCGCTGCCGGTGGTGCACTGGCTGCGCGAACGCGGCGGGCCCGTCGACCGGTTCAACCAGTCGGTGCTGCTCACCACCCCGGCCGGACTGCGCGAGCAGCCGCTGCGCGCCGCGCTGGCGGCGCTGGCCGCCCACCACCCGGCCCTGCGCCTGCGCCTGGACCGGACCGACGGCCTGTGGACCCAGGAGATCCTCCCGGCCGCCCAGGCACCGGCGGTCACCGACGCCGACACCCTGCGCCGGGTCGACGCGCGCACCGCCGACCGCACCGGGCTGCTGGCCCGGGAGGCCGACGCCGCCGCGGCGTCGCTCGACCCCGGCACCGGCCGGGTGCTGCGCGCCGTCTGGTTCGACGCCGGTGACGGCCAGGAGGGCAGGCTGCTGCTGACCGTGCACCACCTCGCGGTGGACGGCGTCTCCTGGCGGACCCTGCTGCCCGGCCTGGCCACCGCCTACCAGGCGCTGGCCGACGGCCGCACCCCCGTCCTCGAACCCGAGGGCCACAGCCTGCGCGCCTGGTCGGAGCACCTGCTGACGCACGCCCAGGAGCGCGCCCGCACCGCCGAGGCCGCCCACTGGCGCACCGCCCTGGCCGGGCCGGCCGGACCGCTCGGCGGGCTCGCCGCCGACCCGGAGCGCGACACCGTCGCCACCCTGCGGACCCTGCGCCGCACCCTCCCGGCGGAGCGCACCGCCCCGCTGCTCACCGAGGTGCCCAAGGCCTTCGGCGTCGGCGTCGACGACGTGCTGCTGGCCGGACTGGTCCTCGGCGTGGCCGGCGCCCGGCCGGGCGCCGCCCCCGCCCTCCAGGTCGACCTGGAGGGGCACGGCCGCGGCGGACACGGGGACCACACCCCCGACCTGGCCGGCACCGTCGGCTGGTTCACCACCGTCCACCCCGTCCGGCTCGACCTCGCCGGGACCGACCCCGCCGAGGCGCTCACCGGCGGCCCCGCCGCCGGCCGGGCCCTCAAGCTGGTCAAGGAACAGCTGCGCGCCGCCCCCGACAAGGGCCTCGGCTTCGGCCTGCTGCGCCACCTCAACGCCCAGACCGCGCCCCTGCTAGCCGCCTGCCCGCGCTCGCAGGTGCTCTTCAACTACCGGGGCCGCAGCGACGCCGGGGGCGGCACCCTCGGCGGCTGGCCGCTCGCCCCGCAGCCCGAGCGGGAGACCGTCGCGGCGGCGGCCGCGCCCGACCCCCGGATGGCCGCCGGCTACCCGCTGGAGATCGACGCGGTCGTCCGGACCGGCACCGACGGGCGGCCCGAGCTGGCCGTCGAGTGGAGCTGGCCGCAGGCCCTGCTCACCGAGGCCGAGGTCGCCGGGCTGGCGGACGCCTGGTTCGCCGCCCTCGACGCCCTCGCCCGGCACACCGCCACCGGCGACGCCGGCGGCATCACCCCCTCCGACCTCGGCCTGGTCTCGCTGAAGCAGACCCAGATCGACCGGCTGGAGTCCCGGCTGCGCGGACGGCGCCGCCGATGAGCGACCGCACCGCAGCCCCCGTCCCGACCGACCACCACCCCACCGACCCCAGGACCGAGAAGACCGAGATGAACGACTCCACCGCCCCGACCGACGACTCCCGGACCACGGCCCCGTCGGATCTGGAGGACGTCTACCCGCTCTCCTCGCTGCAGGAGGGCCTGCTCTTCCACGCCCTCTACGACGACCGCGCCCGCGACGTCTACGTCGTCCAGTCGCACCTCGACCTGGCCGGCCCGGTCGACGCCTCCCGGCTGGCCGCCGCCGTCGACGCGCTGCTCACCAGGCACGCCAACCTGCGGGCCGGGTTCTGGTACGAGGACCCGGAGGCCGTCGTCCAGTTCGTCCAGCGCTCGGTCGCGACGCCGCTGCGGGAGGCGGACCTGACCGCGCTCTCCGGGGAGGCCCAGGACGCGGCCGTCCGCGCCGCCATGGACGAGGACTGGCAGCGGCGCTTCGACCTCGACGCCCCGCCGCTGCTGCGGTTCGCCCTGCTGCGCCTCGGCGACGACCGCTCCCGTCTGGTGCTGACCTGCCACCACCTGCTGCTCGACGGCTGGTCGATGCCGATCGTCTTCCGGGAGCTGCTGGCCCTCTACGGCTCCGCCGGGGACGCCTCGGTGCTCCCGGCGGTCCGGCCCTACAAGGACCACCTGGCGCTGCTGGCCACCCGCGACACCGCCGCCGCCGAGCGGGCCTGGACCGAGGCGCTGGCCGGGGTCGAGCAGGCCCACCCGGTGGCACCGGGCGCGCCGGCGGCCGCCGCCGACGAACCCGGCCTGGTCACCCGGTACGCCGGCCCGGAGCTCTCGCAGCGGATCACCGCCGCCGCCCGGGGCCGCGGACTGACCCTCGGCAACGTCGCCAACACCCTCTGGGGCGTCCTGGTCGGCTCGCTCACCGGCACCGCCGACGTGGTCTTCGGCACCACCGTCTCCGGCCGCCCCGACGACCTGCCGGGCGCCGAGTCGATGGTCGGCCTGTTCATCAACACCGTCCCGGTCCGGGTCCGGCTCACCCCGGGCGCCACGCTGGCCGACGTCGCCGCCGCGGTGCAGCGCGAACAGGCCGGGCTGATGGCCCACCAGCACCTGGGCCTGGGCGCGATCCAGCGCCGCAGCGCCGTCGAGGGCGACCTCTTCGACACCCTCCTGGTCGTCGAGAACTACCAGGGCGGCGGCGACGCGCTGCGCGACAGCCTCGGCTCCGCCGACGGCCTGGCCATCACCGCGCTCGGCGCCCGCGACGCCACCCACTTCCCGCTCGGCCTCACCGTGCTGCCCGGCACCGACCTGCGCGTCGAACTGGAGTACCGGCCGGACCTGTTCACCGAGGCCGAGGCCGCCCGGCTGGCCGACCGCTTCCTGGCCCTGCTCGGGGCCTTCGCCGACGCGCCGGAGACCCGGCTGGACCGGCTGGAGCTGCTCGACGCCGCCGAGCGGGCCGCCCTGCCCGCCACCCTGGCCGGTCCGGCCCAGGAGGTGCCCGCGGGCACCGTCGCCGACCGCCTCGCCGAGCAGGCCCGCCGCACCCCCGACGCCCGCGCCCTGGTCGGCCCCTCGCCGGCCGGCCTCCGGGACGAGCTGACCTTCGCCGAACTGGACGACGCCGCCGACCGGTTGGCCCGACTGCTGCTCTGCCGCGGCCTCGGGCCGGACAAGGTCGCCGCCATCGCCGTGCCCCGCTCCACCGACACCGTCACCGCGATCCTCGCCGTGCTCCGGACCGGCGGCGCCTACCTCCCGCTGGACCTGGACCACCCGGACGACCGGCTCGCCCTGCTGCTCGACGACGCCCGCCCGGCCGTCCTGCTGACCACCGCGGCCGTCGCGAAGCGGCTGCCGGAACTGCCCGGCACCACCGTCCTGCTGCTGGACGCCCCGGAGACCCGGGCCGCCGCGGCCGCGATGCCGGACGGCCCGCTCACCGACACCGAGCGCGGCGGCGCGGTCCACCCGGACCAGGCCGCGTACATCATCCACACCTCCGGTTCCACCGGCCGCCCCAAGGGCGTGGTGATCACCCACCGGGGCCTGGCCAACCTGGCCCACGACCACCTCACCGGCCCCTTCGCCGCGGCCCTGGCGGCGGCCGGGCTCCCGCGGCTGCGCGCCCTGCACACGGCCTCCTTCTCCTTCGACTCGTCCTGGGAGCAGCTGATCTGGCTGATCGGCGGCCACGAGCTGCACATCCTCGGGGAGGACGACCGCCGGGACGCCGAGGCCGTCGTCGGCTACACCCGCGCCGAAGGCGTCCACGCCCTCGACGTCACCCCGAGCTACGCCCAGCAGCTGCTGGACTCCGGCCTGCTGACCGGCGGGCACCGCCCGCCGGTCCTGCTCCTCGGCGGCGAGGCGCTGCCCGAACCGCTCTGGACCAGGCTGCGGGCCGAGCCCGGCGTCACCGTGCTGAACTACTACGGCCCGACCGAGTTCACCGTCGACGCGCTGCTCGCGGACCTCGCCGACAGCGACACCCCGAGCATCGGGCGCCCGCTGGCCGGCGGCCGCGCCTACGTGCTCGACGGGCTCCTGCGGCACGTCCCGACCGGCGCCCCGGGCGAGCTCTACCTGGCCGGCGTCCAGCTGGCCCGCGGCTACCTGGACCGTCCCGGGCTGACCGCCGAGCGCTTCGTCGCCGACCCGTTCGGCGGGCCCGGGGAGCGGATGTACCGCACCGGGGACCTGGTCCGCCGCCGGCCCGACGGCACCATCGACTACCTGGGCCGGGTGGACGACCAGGTCAAGATCCGCGGCTACCGGATCGAACTGGGCGAGATCGAGGCGGTGCTGGCCGCGCAGCCCTCGGTGGCGCACAGCGCCGTCCTGGTGCGCCGCGGCGCCGTGGACCGGGTGGTGGCCTACGTGGTGCCCGCCGCGGGCGCGAGCCTGGACACGGCCGCCCTGCACGACGCGGTCGCCGCCCGGCTGCCCGAATACATGGTCCCGTCCGCGTACGCCGTGCTCGACGCGCTGCCGCTGACCGTCAACGGCAAGCTGGACCGCAAGGCCCTGCCCGACGACGCCCTGGACTACACCGGTGTCTCCGCCGGCCGCGCGGCCGAGACCGAGACCGAGCGGCTGCTGTGCGAGCTGTACGCCGAGGTGCTCGGCCTGCCGGAGACCGGCGCCGAGGACGACTTCTTCCGGCTCGGCGGCGACAGCATCGCCTCCATCCGCCTGATCGGCGTCGCCCGCGCCGAGGGCCTGGCGCTCAGCCCGCGCGACGTGTTCGAGGGCCGGACCCCCGCCGCCCTCGCCGCGCTCGCCGACGCCCGCGGCACCGCGGAGCAGGCCCCCGAGCTGCCCGAACTGCCCGCCGCCACCGAGGCCGAGGCCGAGGCCGTCCGCGCCGCCGTCCCGGAGCTGGAGATCGAGGAGATCTGGCCGGTCTCCCCGCTCCAGGAGGGCCTGCTCTTCGAGGCCGGCTACGACGACCGCTCCCTGGACGTCTACACCTCCCGCGACGTCGTGTCGCTGACCCGCCGCATCCCCCTGGAGCGGCTGCGGGCGGCCCTCGCCGCCGTCCTGGAGCGCCACCCCAACCTGCGGGCCGGCTTCCTCCAGGACGGGCCCGGCCGCCCGCTGCAGTTCGTCCCCCGCGCGGTGGACGTGCCGCTCGGCGAGATCGACCTCTCGGCCCTCGCACCGGAGGAGTTCGACGCCCGGCTGCGCGAACTGACCGAGCGCGAGGCGGCCACCCGCTTCGACCTCACCGCCCCGCCGCTGCTGCGGGTGGTCTCGGTCCTCGCCCCCGACGGCGGGCAGCGCATCCTGATCACCAACCACGCGCTGCTGTGGGACGGTTGGAGCTCCGGGCTGTTCCTCCAGGAGCTGCTGACCCACTGCGCCGGACAGCCGGCCCCGGCGACCGGCCTGCCGTACCGCGACTTCCTGCGCTGGCTGACCGCCCAGGACGCCGAGCAGGGCACGGCGGCCTGGCGCGCGTCGCTGGCCGGCCTGACCGAGCCCACCCTGCTGGCGCCGCAGGCGCGCGAGCGGGCCGCCCTGCTGCCGCAGGAGGTCACCGCCGGGATATCCGCCGAACTCACCGCCCGGATCGCGGCGTTCGCCCGGGAGCGCGGCCTGACCCTGAACACGGTGCTCTCCGGCGCCTGGGGCCTGCTGCTCTCCGGTCTGACGGCCCGCGAGGACGTCGTCTTCGGTGCGACCGTCTCCGGCCGCCCGGCCGAGCTGCCCGGCATCGACGCCACCATCGGCATGTTCCTCAACACCGTGCCGGTCCGCGCCCGGCTGGACGCGGCGGAGAGCGTCACCGCCTTCCTCACCCGCCTGCAGTCCGAGCAGACCGCGCTGCTGGCGCACCACCAGACCGGGCTGGGCGAGATCCAGCGCGGCACCGGCTTCGGCCGGCTCTTCGACACCCTCCAGGTGCTCCGCAACACCCCCGCCGACGAGGGCGTGCGCGACCGCATCCGGGAGAGCCTGGGCGTCCGGGACGTGGTGGACGTCGACGCCACCCACTTCCCGCTGATCTTCATCACCAACCCCGGTGAGGCGCTCACCTTCGAGTGGAAGTACCGCCCGGACGTCTTCGAGCGGGCCGTCGTCGAGCAGCACGCCGAGCGCCTGGTCTCGCTGCTCGGCCAGATCGTCGACCACCCCGACCGGTCCGTGCACGCCCTGGACGTGTTGACGTCGGGTGAGCGGGGGTTGCTGGGGGAGTGGGCGGCGACGGGTCGGGTGCTGCCGGATGCGTCGGTGGCGGATCTGTTGGCGGAGCGTGCGCTGCTGGTGCCGGATGAGGTGGCGGTGGTGCAGGGTGCGGTGGCGTGGACGTACGCGGAGTTGGATGCGCGGGTGAACCGGTTGGCGCG
This sequence comes from Kitasatospora sp. NPDC089797, assembly GCF_040684795.1. Lineage (NCBI taxonomy): Bacteria > Bacillati > Actinomycetota > Actinomycetes > Kitasatosporales > Streptomycetaceae > Kitasatospora > Kitasatospora sp. NPDC089797. The sequence continues at coordinate 257,576 of NZ_JBFBGS010000001.1, forward strand.
GTTGTTCGTGGCGCGGGGGGCCGGTCCTGAGCGGGTGGTGGCGTTGGGGCTGCCGCGTTCGTTGGACATGGTGGCGGCGTTGTTCGCGGTGCTGCGGGCGGGTGCGGCGTACCTGCCGTTGGAGCTGGACTACCCGGTGGAGCGGCTGGCCTTCATGGTCGAGGACACCGCCCCCGTCTGCCTGGTCACCGACTCCACGGCCGTCGGCCACGTCCCGGCCCACCCCAACACCGTGCTGCTGGACGCCGAGGCCGTCCGCGCCGAGCTGGCCGCCCTGCCCGCCGAGCCCTACGCGGCGCCCTACGAGCCGGACGCGGCGGCGTACGTGATCTTCACGTCGGGGTCGACGGGTCGGCCGAAGGGTGTGGTGACGCCGTACCGGGGTCTGACGAACATGCAGTTGAACCACCGGCAGGAGATCTTCGATCCGGTGGTGGCGTCGGCTGGCGGTCGGCGGCTGCGGATCGCGCACACGGTGTCGTTCTCCTTCGACATGTCGTGGGAGGAGCTGCTGTGGTTGGTCGAGGGCCACGAGGTGCACGTCCTCGACGAGGCCCTGCGCCGGGACACCCAGCGGCTGGCCGACTACTGCGCCGAACACGCCGTCGACGTCATCAACGTCACCCCCTCCTACGCCCAGGCGCTGGTGGAGTGCGGCCTCCTCGACGAGGGTCGGCACCGTCCGGTGCTGGTGCTGCTGGGGGGTGAGGCGGTGGCGGAGACGTTGTGGTCGCGGCTGCGGGACACCCCGGGGGTGACGGGTTACAACCTGTACGGGCCGACGGAGTACACGATCAACACGCTGGGCGGCGGGACGCCGGACTCGGCGACGGCGACGGTGGGCCGGCCGATCTGGAACACGGTGGCGCACGTCCTGGACGGTCATCTGCGGCCGGTGCCGGTGGGTGTGCCGGGTGAGCTGTACGTGAACGGGGTGGGTCTGGCGCGGGGTTACCTGAACCGGGCCGCTCTGACGGCGGAGCGTTTCGTGGCGGACCCGTTCGGGGAGCCGGGTTCGCGGATGTACCGCACGGGTGACGTGGTGCGCTGGCGGGCCGATGGTCTGCTGGACTTCCTGGGCCGGGCCGACGACCAGGTGAAGATCCGGGGCTACCGGGTCGAGCCGGGGGAGATCGAGGACGCCATCGCCGCCCACGAGGACGTGGCCCAGGCCGCCGTGGTGGTCCGTGAGGACACCCCCGGCGTCAAGCGCCTCGCCGCCTACCTCGTCCCCGCCGGAACCGGTATCGACGTCGCCGAGGTGCGCAACACCCTGGCCCGGAGCCTGCCCGAGTACATGGTCCCCTCGGCGTTCGTCGTCCTCGACGCACTGCCGCTGACCGTCAACGGCAAGCTCGACCGCAACGCCCTGCCCGCGCCCGACGCCTCCGCCGCCGGCCGCGCCCCGCGCGACGCCCGCGAGGAGATCCTCTGCGGCGCGTTCGCCGAGGTGCTCGGTCTGACCGAGGTCGGCCCCGAGGAGCACTTCTTCGACCTCGGCGGCCACTCGCTGCTCGCCACCCGCCTGGTCACCCGGGTCCGCACCCTGCTCGGCAGCCCGCTGACGGTCCGCGACCTCTTCGAGGCGCCGACCCCGGCCGGACTCGCCCACCGGGCCGGCGGCGACGTCGAGCGGCGCCCCGTCCTGGCCCGCCGCGAGCGGCCGGCCGACCTGCCGCTGTCGCACGCCCAGCGCCGGATGTGGTTCCTGCAGAACCTCGACGACTCCGGGGCGACCTACAACGTGCCGCTGGTGGTCCGGGTCACCGGCGCGCTCGACCCGGACGCCCTGCGCGCCGCCGTCCGCTCGGTGACCGAACGGCACGAGAGCCTGCGCACCGTCTTCACCGAGCGCGACGGCTCCGTCTTCCAGCGGGTCCTGGACGCCCCGGCCGCGGCCGACGCCGTGCACGTGGTCCGCTCCGGTGAGGAGACGCTCGCCGCCGACGTCGAGGCGGCCGTCCGGTACGGCTTCGACCTCTCGGCCGAGGCACCGCTGCGCGTCACCCTGCTGGAGGTGGGTCCGCAGGACCACGCCCTCGTCCTGCTGTTCCACCACATCGCCGGCGACGAGTGGTCGATGCTCCCGTTCATCGGGGACCTCACGGAGGCCTACACGGCGCATTCGGCCGGGGCCGCCCCGGCCTGGGCCCCGCTGCCGGTGCAGTACGCCGACTACACCCTGTGGCAGCAGGAGCTGCTCGGCGCCGACGACGACCCGCAGAGCCTGCACTCCCGCCAGGTCGCCTACTGGAAGGAGGCGCTGGCCGGGCTGCCCGAGGAGCTGCCGCTGCCGACCGACCACCCCCGCACGCCGACCGCCGGCCTCCGCGGCGACACCGTGTACGCCCAGGTGACCCCCGAGGTCTACCGCGGGCTGCGCGAGGCCGCCCGGGCCACCGGCACCACCACCTTCATGGTGCTCCAGGCCGCGGTGGCGACCCTGCTGCACCGCCTCGGCGCCGGGGACGACATCCCGCTCGGCGCCCCGGTGGCCGGCCGCTCCGACGCCGGTCTGGACTCCCTGGTCGGCTTCTTCGTCAACACCCTGGTGCTGCGCAACGACCTCGCCGGCGACCCGACCTTCGCGGACCTCCTGGTCCGCACCCGGGACGCCGACCTGGCCGCCTTCGCCCACCAGGACCTGCCCTTCGACCGGCTGGTCGAGGCCGTCAACCCGCCCCGGGTGCCCGGCCGCCACCCGCTGTTCCAGGTGATGCTCGGCTACCAGCACAACGACGGCCAGGCCGGGCGACTGCTCGGCCTGGAGAGCCGGATCCTGCCCTTCGAGCTGGGCGCCGCGAAGTTCGAACTCGACTTCAACTTCGAGGAGACCTCCTCCACCGAGGAGATCGACATCGCCTTCGAGTACGCCACCGACCTCTACGAGCGGGCCACCGCCGAAGCCCTGGTCGAGCGGCTGCTCGCGGTGCTGGAGCAGGTCGCCGCGGACCCGCACCGCCGCATCGGCGGCCTGGACGTGTTGACGTCGGGTGAGCGGGGGTTGTTGGGGGAGTGGGCGGCGACGGGTCGTGGGCTCCCGGATGCGTCGGTGGCGGATCTGTTGGCGGAGCGTGCGCTGCTGGTGCCGGATGAGGTGGCGGTGGTGCAGGGTGCGGTGGCGTGGACGTACGCGGAGTTGGATGCGCGGGTGAACCGGTTGGCGCGGTTGTTCGTGGCGCGGGGTGCCGGTCCTGAGCGGGTGGTGGCGTTGGGGCTGCCGCGTTCGTTGGACATGGTGGCGGCGTTGTTCGCGGTGCTGCGGGCGGGTGCGGCGTACCTGCCGTTGGAGCTGGACTACCCGGTGGAGCGGCTGGCCTTCATGGTCGAGGACACCGCCCCCGTCTGCCTGGTGACCAGCACCGCCGCCGAGGCCCGGATGCCCGAGGCGCCCGGGGTGGAGCGGCTGCTGCTGGACTCCCCGGAGACCGCGGCCGAACTCGACGCCCTGCCCGCGACCGCGCTCGGCCTGACCGTCGACCTGGACGCGGCGGCGTACGTGATCTTCACGTCGGGGTCGACGGGTCGGCCGAAGGGTGTGGTGACGCCGTACCGGGGTCTGACGAACATGCAGTTGAACCACCGGCAGGAGATCTTCGATCCGGTGGTGGCGTCGGCGGGCGGTCGGCGGCTGCGGATCGCCCACACGGTGTCGTTCTCCTTCGACATGTCGTGGGAGGAGCTGCTGTGGCTGGTCGAGGGCCACGAGGTGCACGTCCTCGACGAGGCCCTGCGCCGCGACGCCGAGGCCCTCGCGGCCTACTGCGCCGAACACGCCGTCGATGTGATCAACGTGACCCCGTCCTACGCCCAGGCCCTCGTCGACCGGGGGCTGCTGGACGAGGGTCGGCACCGTCCGGTGCTGGTGCTGCTGGGTGGTGAGGCGGTGGCGGAGACGTTGTGGTCGCGGCTGCGGGACACCCCGGGGGTGACGGGTTACAACCTGTACGGGCCGACGGAGTACACGATCAACACGCTGGGCGGCGGGACGCCGGACTCGGCGACGGCGACGGTGGGCCGGCCGATCTGGAACACGGTGGCGCATGTGCTGGACGGTCATCTGCGGCCGGTGCCGGTGGGTGTGCCGGGTGAGCTGTACGTGAACGGGGTGGGTCTGGCGCGGGGTTACCTGAACCGGGCCGCTCTGACGGCGGAGCGTTTCGTGGCGGACCCGTTCGGGGAGCCGGGTTCGCGGATGTACCGCACGGGTGACGTGGTGCGCTGGCGGGCCGATGGTCTGCTGGACTTCCTGGGCCGGGCCGACGACCAGGTGAAGATCCGGGGCTACCGGGTCGAGCCGGGCGAGATCGAGGACGCCATCGCCGCCCACGAGGACGTGGCCCAGGCCGCCGTGGTGGTCCGTGAGTCCACCCCCGGCGTCAAGCGCCTCGCCGCCTACCTGGTGCCGGGTGAGGGTACCCTTATCGAGGTCACCGAGCTCCGGCGTATGCTGGCTGCCCGGCTGCCCGAGTACATGGTCCCGTCGGCGTTCGTCGTCCTCGACGCGCTGCCGCTGACCGTCAACGGGAAGCTCGACCGCAAGGCCCTGCCCGAGCCGGGCGCCGAGGACTACACGACCGCCGGATCGCAGCGCGAACCCCGGTACCCGAGCGAGAAGGCGGTGCACGCGGCCTTCGCGGAGGTGCTGGGCCTGCCCGCGCTCGGCATCGACGAGAACTTCTTCGACCTCGGCGGCCACTCGCTGCTCGCCATGTCGCTGCTCCAGCGGCTGCGCGGGGAGTTCGAGGGCGACCTCTGCCTGGCGGACCTGCTCGCCCGGCCGACCGTCGCCGCCCTGGCCGACCACCTGGTGGACCGTCTGGTCCACACCGCCCTCGGAGCGGAGCCCGGCGACGGCACCGCCTGCTCCGGCTGACCGACACCGACCCCACAGCCCGCGATCCCTTCGCCACGAACCCCAAGGAGACACCGATGAGCGCCACCAACCCGTTCGAGGACGACGACGCCCGCTACCTCGTGCTCGTCAACGCCGAGAACCAGCACTCCCTGTGGCCCGCCTTCGCCGAGGTCCCGGCCGGCTGGACCGCCGTCCACGGTGAGGACAGCCGCCAGGCCTGCACCGACTACATCGAGGCCAACTGGACCGACCTGCGCCCGGCGAGCCTGATCGCGCGCACCGAGGCCCAGGCCTCCTGACCCCCTCCGGGCGGGGACGGCCGCACGCCGTCCCCGCCCGCTGCTTTTCCCACCGCTACCCGACTTCCCACCGCTACCCGACGGATGGCCATCGCCGTGAGCACCCACCAGCCAGAACCCGCCGCAGGGCCGCCCGACGGCCTGACCGCCGAGCAACTAGCCGACGAGGACCTGGAACCCGGTGCCCTCTCGGCGGAGCGCCGCCGCCGGGCCAAGGCCCTGCTGCGCGGCTCGCTGCGCCCCCACCGGGGAACCGTGGCCGCCGCGAGGGCGGCCGCCGCGATCCGCCAGCTCGCCCTGCTGGCCGTCCCGTGGTGCGTGCAGAAGGCCCTCGACGAGGGGCTCCAGAAGCACGACAGCGGAGCCCTGCTGACCTGGGCCGGAGCCACCGCGATCGCCGCCCTCGTCCAGTTCGCCGGCCTCTACGGCTGGCAGTACTGGGCCGGTTACGCCGACGCCAAGGTGGGTGCCGACCTGCGGTCCCGCCTGCTGCACCACCTGTCCGGCCTGGACCGGGCCGCGCTCGCCTCGCGCGGCCACGGCGACCTCGCCATGCGCGCCACCCGGGACACCGATCTGGTCCGCGAATGGGTGCACGGCCTGGCCGTCTGGGTCGTCCTCGGCACGACCTTCCTCACCGTGCTGCCCGCCATCGCCACCCTGGACCTCAGCCTGCTGCTGGTGACCCTCGGCACCCTGCCCTTCCTGATCTGGGTCAACCTGCACTACCCGCGCCGCTTCGCCGCCGCCAGCGGCGAACTCGCCAGGGCCCACGGCGGCCGCGCCGACGCGGTGGCCGACCTGCTCCAGGTCGGCACCGGCCTCCGGGGCACCGGCGGCCACCGGCCGCTGGTCGAACGCCACCACGCGGCCAGCGCCGAGGTGACCGCACGCACCCTGGTCGCCGCCCGGATCGAGGCCGGCTGGGCCGCCGTCGCCCCCTTCGTGCCCCGCCTCGCGGTCGCCGCCGGGGTCGGCTTCGGCGGCCTCGCCGTTCTCGACGGCCGCCTCAGCATCGGCGGACTGGTCGCCTTCACCTCCTGGATGGCGATCGTCACGCTCGCCACCCGGGTCCTGGTGGACCGACTGCTGGAGCGCGGTCAGGCCGACGTCGCCGCCGCCCGGATCGACGAGGCCCTCTCGATCCAGCCCGTCGTCGCGGACCCCCCGGTCGGCACGGCCGAGGACCTGCCCGCGCACGGCACCCTGGAGTTCACCGGCGTCACCGCCGTCCGGGACGACCGGACCGTGCTCGGACCGGTCGACCTCAGCGCCGCCGCCGGGGAGTTCGTCGCCGTGCGCGGTGCCACCGGCTCCGGCAAGAGCACCCTGCTGCGGCTGGCCGTCCGGCTCGACGACCCCGACACCGGCCGGGTCGGCTACGGCGGCACCGACCTGCGGCGGGCCCCGCTCGACCAGGTCCGCGCCCGGATGGCCTACGTCGCCCAGCGCCCCGTCCTGCTCTCCGGGACGGTCGCGGACAACCTGCGCCTCGGCCGCGACCTCGACCCGGAGACGCTCCACCAGGCCTGCCGCACGGCCGGCATCCACGACCAGCTGACCGCGATGGCCGACGGCTACGACACCGAACTCGGCGAGGGCGGCACCGCCCTGTCCGGCGGTCAGGTGCAGCGCCTCGCCATCGCCCGCGCCCTGCTCGGCGATCCCGCCGTCCTGCTGCTGGACGACGCCACCTCGGCCCTGGACACCACGACCGAGCAACTGGTCCTCGACCGGCTGCGGGCCTGGGCCGGGACCGGGCGCACCATCCTGTTCGCCACCCACCGTTCCGCCGTGCTGGCCGCCGCCGACCGGGTCGTGACCCTGGAGTCCGCGCGCGGGGCAGAGGGCGGCACCGACCCCGAAGGGCCTGACACCGTGACCGGCGAGGAGTCGATGGAGGTGGCCCGTGGCTGAGCAGCCGCTGCTCCGCGAGCAGGCCGACGAACGGGCCGTCCTGCGCCGGGCGATGCCCTTCCTGCGCCCGCACCGCACCCGCCTCGGCATCGCCCTCGGGGTCGGCCTGGCGGACTCCGCCGCCCTGGTGGCGGTGGCCCCGCTCATCGGCCTCGCCACCGACGCGCTCGACGACGGCGACCGCGGCCGGCTCGGCCTGGCCGTCGCCCTGCTGGCCGCCCTGGGCCTCGCCCAACTGGTGCTCGCCAGGACCGGCGAGCTGCTGCTGATCAAGAGCGGCGAGAACGTCGTCCGGAGCCTGCGGGAACGGGCCGTCGAGAACCTGGCGACCGCCCCGCTGCGCTTCCTGGAGACCCACCGCAGCGGCGAACTGCTGCGCCGGGCCACCGGCGAGGTCGCCGCGCTCGCCGCGTTCGTCCGGCTGCACCTGCGCAACCTGGTGTCCTCGGTCGCGACGCTGGTGTTCACCCTCCTCATGCTGGCCGGCTACTCCTGGCAGCTGCTGCTGGTGCAGCTCGCCGTGTTCCTGCCGCTGACCCTGCTGGTGACCCGCTGGTTCCAGCGGGACGCCGCGTCGGCCTTCGGCGGCAAGGCGAGCGCGGAGGCCACCGTCGCGGCCACCTTCTCGGAGACCCTGACCGCCCGTGAGGCGCTCCAGACGGCGCGCGGCCTGACCGGCTGGAGCGCCAGGTTCGAGCGGGAGAACCGGCACGCCGTCCGGGCCGCCCGGCGGGCGCTGCGGGTGGAGAACCGGATCGACCTGGTCAGCCTGATCGAGGGCGCGGCGCTCGTCGCCCTGCTGCTGGTGGGCGGCTGGATGGTCACCCGGGACGCCGTCGGCGTCGGCACGGTGGTGGTCTTCGTGGTCGCCAGCCGCAACCTCTTCGACTCCTTCGCGGACCTCTCCCAGCTCGTCGGCGAGGTGCAGACCGCGCGGACCGGCCTGGCCCGGCTGCTCGACCTGCTGGCCGCCACCACCCCTGCCCGGGTGCCCCGGGCCGTCCCGGCCGGGCTGCCCGCCCGCGGCGATCTGCGCTGTACGGCCGTGGAGTTCGGCTACCGGGCCGAGGGGCTCGACCTGCACGGACTCACCCTGGAGTTCCCCCGGGGCAGCCGCACCGGCGTGGTCGGCGAGACCGGCTCCGGGAAGACCACCCTGTCCAAGCTGCTGTGCGGCCTGTACGAGCCCGACGGCGGGTCGGTCACCTTCGCCGGCACCGACCTGCGGGACGTCCCGGAGGAGGAGCTGCGCCGCCGGGTCGTGCTGGTGCCGCAGGAGGTGCGGCTGGTCTCCGGCACGGTCGCGGAGAACCTGGCCCTCGTCCAGGGCGCGCCCGACCGGGAGCGGATCGAACGGACCGTCGACCAGCTGGGCCTGCGGGAGTGGTTGGCGGACCTGCCCGGGGGGCTGGACGCCGAGGTGGGCCAGCGGGGCGGGAACCTCTCGGCCGGGGAGCGGCAGATCCTGGGCGTGGTGCGCGCGGTGCTGGCCGACCCGGCCGTCCTGGTGCTCGACGAGGCGACCGCCGACATCGACCCGGTGACCGCCGGACGCCTGGAGCACGCCCTGGACGAACTGCGGGCCGACTGCACGCTGGTGGTCATCGCCCACCGGCCGGCCACCATCGCCCGGCTGCCGCGGGTGGTCCGGCTGGAGCGCGGCCGACTGGTGAGCGACGGACCGGCGGAGCCGGGCCTGCAGAACGGGACCCCGCTGGTCCGTGAACCGCAGGTTAGGCTAACCTAATCGCACATGCGCCCTGTGCCGTCGGCCCGGCTCCCCCCGGGCCGGCGGCACTCGGCTGTCCGGGCCTGCGCGCCCCCGTCACGGATTGGGTTGACCGATGAAGACCGACACGGAACCGCCGCGCATACGGATCGTCCGCCACCCGCTCAAGTACCGCCTGCTGGAGGTCAAGCAGGTCACCCGGGTCGCCCCCGGGACGGTCCGGGTCACCTTCCAGGGCGACGCCCTGGAGGGCTTCTGCGAGCAGGCCCCCACCGACCACGTGAAGCTCTGCTTCGCCGAGCCCGGCGCGGACCTCCCGGTCGAGCCCGTCGTCCAGAACGACACCTGGATGGACGCTCCCGAGGGCATGTCCGAGCCGCTGACCCGGGACTACACCGTCCGTCACTACCGGCGCGAGGCCCGCGAACTGGACATCGACATGGTCCTGCACGGCACCGGCGTCGGCTCCACCTGGGCGGCTTCGGCCGAACCCGGCATGCGCCTGGGCGTCTTCGGCCCGCGCGGCTCCGAGGAGATCCCGTTCGTCCACGACTGGTACCTGCTCGGTGCCGACGAGACGGCGCTGCCCGCGCTCGCCCGCTGGCTGGAGATGCTCCCCGAGGGCGTCAAGGTCCTGGCGTTCGTCGAGGTGCCCGGCCCCGAGCACGAGCAGGTCCTGACCACCCGCACCGACGCCACCGTCACCTGGGTGCACCGCGGCGACGCCGAGGGCGGCAGCACCGACCTGCTGGAGCGGGCCGTCCGGGCCGCCGAACTGCCCGAGGGCATGGGCTTCGCCTGGGTCGCCGGCGAGGCGAACAGCCTGAAGCCGATCCGCCGTTACCTGCGCAACGAGTGCGGCCTGACCAAGAACCAGGTCGACGTCGACGGCTACTGGAAGCGGGGCGTGGTCAACCACGACCACCACGAGGACGAGCACCAGCCCCACGCATGATCTCCGAGACCCTCCCCGAGACCACCCCCGTCGGCACGGCGGCCACCCCCCGGCGGCGGTCCGGCACCGCCCGCCGGACCGCGTGGCTGGTCGGAGCGCTCGCCCTGCTCGCGGTCCTGGCCCTCGCCAGCATCGCGATCGGGGCCCGTTCCGTCGCCCCCGGACAGGTCCTGCACGTCCTGCTGCACCACGACCCCGCCTCCGAGGACTGGATCGTGGTGCACCACTCCCGCATCCCCCGGACGTTGTTGGGGATCGCCGTCGGTGCCGCACTGGGCATCTCCGGCGCGATGATGCAGGCGCTCACCCGCAACCCGCTGGCCGACCCCGGCCTGCTCGGCGTCAACGGCGGGGCGGCGGCCGCCGTCGCGGCCGGCACCGCGCTGTTCGACCTGAAGACCTTCGGGTCCTTCGTCTGGTTCGCGCTCGCCGGTGCCGCCGTCGCCTCGCTGGTCGTCCAACTCCTCGGCGGCAGCGGGCGGGCCTCGGCGACCCCGGCCAAGCTCGCCCTGGCCGGCACCGCCGTCACCGCCGTGCTCACCGCCTTCGTCAACGGCCTCATCCTGCTCGACCCGCTGACCCTCAACCGGTTCCGCTACTGGCAGGTCGGCACCCTCGCCGGGGTCGACGGCGCGGTGCTGGGGCAGGTGCTGCCGTTCCTCGCGGCGGGCGGCGTACTGGCGCTGCTGATGGGCCGGCCGCTCAACGCGCTGGCCCTCGGCGACGACGCGGGCCACGCGCTCGGCGCCAACCCCGGCCGGACCAGGCTGTTCAGCCTGCTGGCGGTCACCCTGCTCTGCGGGGCCGCCACCGCGGCCGTCGGGCCCATCGCCTTCGTGGGCCTGGCCGTTCCGCACCTCGCCCGTCACGTCTGCGGCCCCGACCAGCGCTGGATCATGCTGCTCTCGGCCGTCCTCGCCCCGGTGCTGCTGCTCGGGTCCGACATCGTCGGCCGGATCGCCCTGCACCCCGCCGAACTCCAGGTCGGGGTCGTCACCGCCTTCCTCGGGGCACCGCTCTTCATCGCCCTGGTACGCGGTCGGAGGATCGCCCAACTGTGAACAGCTCCACCGCGGTCGAGCAGACCGCCGCACCGACCACCCCCCTCACCGCCCCGGCGGCCACCCGGCCGGGCGCCGTCCCGCTGCGGGCGCTACGCCTGCCCGGCGGACTGTCGCTGCGCTGGCACCGCCGGGCCACGGCGGTCTGCGCGGTGCTCGTCCTGGCCCTGATCGGCGCCGCCGTCTGGTCCCTGACCGCCGGCGACTACCCGATGCCGGTCGCCGACGTCGTCGACGTGCTCACCGGCGGGGGCCGCCGGGCGGACCGGTACATCGTCATGGAGGTGCGGCTGCCCCGGCTGCTCACCGCCCTGCTGGTGGGGGCCGCGCTGGGCCTGGCGGGATCGCTGTTCCAGACGCTGGCCCGCAATCCGCTGGGCAGTCCGGACGTCATCGGGTTCACGGTCGGCTCGGCGACCGGCGCCCTCGCCGTCATCCTGGTCATCGGCGGCAGCGCGGCGGCGGTCGCCGGCGGCGCCGTGGTGGGCGGCATGCTCACCTCGGTGCTGGTCTACCTGCTGGCCCGGCGGGGCGGCACCCAGGGCTACCGGCTGGTCCTCGTCGGCATCGGCGTCAGTTCGCTGCTCTCCTCGCTCAACGCCTACCTGATCGCCCGGGCCTCCTTCAGTGACGCGCAGAGCGCCGCCGTCTGGCTGACCGGGAGCCTCAACGCGCGCGGTTGGGAGCACTGCGGGCCGATGGCCGCGGCCCTGCTCCTGCTGCTGCCCGCGGCCGTGCTGCTCGGCCGGCCGCTGAGGATGCTGGAGATGGGCGACGACGCGGCCTCCTCGCTGGGCGTCAGCACCGAGCGGGCCCGGGTGTGGCTGGTGCTGATCGGGGTGGGCCTCACCGCGGCGGCCACCGCCGCCGCCGGGCCGATCCCCTTCGTGGCGCTGATCGCCCCCCAGGCGGTCCGTCGGCTCACCCGGGCCACCGGCCCCAACCTGATCGGGTCCACCCTGCTGGGGGCGCTGCTGCTGGCCCTGAGCGACCTCGCGGCGCAGCGGCTGCTGGCCCCCACCCAACTGCCCGTCGGCGTGCTGACCGGCGTGGTGGGCGGCTGCTACCTGGTCTGGCTGATCGTCGGCCAGTGGCGCTCCAAGCGGGGCTGACCGCGACGCACGGAAGGGGCCGGCCGGTGGATCGTCCACCGGCCGGCCCCTTCGCATGCGCCGGTCCGTCAGAGCGGCCGGGCGAAGACCCGTGAGCCGCGGGCCGGGTCGAGCCCGGCCGCGAAGGCGGGCGGGGCCGCCGCGGCCGGGATCTCCCGGTAGCCGTGCCGCAGGAACAGGGCCCCGTCACCCGTGGTCGCGGTGACGAGCGCGCGCAGGCCGGCCCGGCGCGCCGCCGCGGACACCGCGGAGACCAGCACCGAGCCCAGGCCGCGGCCCTGGCGGTCCGCCCGTACGCACAGGTTGTGCAGCAGCCCGGTGGCGGGGTGGCCGCGCTCGGGGGCGAGCACGCGCAGGGCGACGCAGGCGTCCAGCGGCGCGCCGGGGGCGTCGTAGGCGTCGTGCGCCGGGGCGCGGACGACCAGGAACAGCTCCTCCGGCCGTCGGTAGGCCGCGGGCGGCCGCTCGCGCAGTTCGCCGGAGCGCATGAACGGGGCGGAGAGCGCGAACAGTGCCTCGGCGTCCGCCGGTTCGGCGCGGGCGGCCCGCGCCGTCGGGGCGGCGCGCAGGGCGGCGGTCACCGTGCGACGGCGCGGCGCACGGGCGCCAGCGGGACGACCAGCGGAGTGCCGGTCTGGGGGTCCTCGATCACCTGGCACGGCAGGTCGAAGACCCGCTCGACCAGTTCGGCCGTGACGATCTCGCCGGGCGGCCCCTCGGCGACCACGGCCCCGTCGCGCATCGCGATCAGGTGGGTGGCGTACCGCGCCGCCTGGTTGAGGTCGTGCAGGACCGCGACGAGCGTGCGGCCCTGTTCCTGGTGCAGCCGCGCGCAGAGGTCGAGGACCTCGACCTGGTGGGCGATGTCGAGGAAGGTGGTCGGCTCGTCCAGCAGCAGCAGCGGGGTCTGCTGGGCGATGGCCATGGCGAGCCAGACCCGCTGGCGCTGGCCGCCGGACAGCTCGTCGACGAAGCGGTCCGCGAGCGCGTCCACGTTGGTGGCCGCCATGGACTCGGCGACGACCCGCTCGTCCTCCGCGGACCACTGGCGGAACAGGCCCTGGTGCGGGTACCGGCCACGGGCGACCAGGTCCGCGACGGTGATGCCGTCGGGCGCGGTGGAGCTCTGCGGGAGCAGGCCGAGCCGGCGGGCCAGCTCCTTGGCGGGCAGGGCGCCGATCCGCTCGCCGTCCAGCAGGACCCGGCCAGCGGTCGGCTTGAGCAGGCGGGCGAACGCCCGCAGCAGGGTCGACTTGCCGCAGGCGTTCGGGCCGACGATCACGGTGAAGGAGTCGTCCGGCACCGCCACCGACAGTTCGGTGGCGATGGCCCGTTCGCCGTAGCGCAGCGTCACCCGCTCGGCGAGCAGGCGTCCTTCGGCGGTGGTCACGCGGTCTCCAGGAGTTCGTCGGTGCTGAGGACGACGGCGCACTTCTCCGCCGCCCAGCGCAGGGCTTCGCGGTGCTTCTCGGCGGAGAAGTCGGCGACCGCGTCGCCGACCACGAACGCCTGGATGTCGCGCGACCACGCGTCGGCCGCGGTCATCAGCACGCCGATGTGGGCGTAGACGCCGACGATCACCAGCTGGTCGCGGCCGGCCGCCTCCAGGATCGCGGCGAGCTCGGTGCGGGCGAAGGCGCTGTACTTCCACTTGAGCAGCATGGTGTCCGACCCGGCCGGGGCGACGACCTCGGGCACGCCCTGGGCGGCGGGGTCGTCGGGCAGGCCCGGGCCCCAGAAGTCGAGCTGGAGGCCGCGCTCGGCCGCGCTCTGGCCGCCGCGCTGGTGCGAGTAGATCACCGGCATGCCCAGGCCGCGGGCGTGGGTCAGGATCCGGGCGGTGTTCGCCAGGGCCGGGGCCAGCGGCGGGCCCTCGGCGGGGAAGGCGCCGAGGAAGTAGTTCTGCAGGTCGTGGACGAGGACCGCGGCCCGGGCCGGGTCGACGTGCCACGGCACCTTCCGGGCCGGGAGGTCCCCGGGGCCGGGGAGGCCGTAGGGGGCAATGGCGGGCAGGGCCATGCGGGTGGCGCCTTTCTGGGCTGGTGGGCCGGGTTGAGCCGGGCTGAGCCGGGCCGGACTAGCGGGTGGCGGTGCGGAGGTCCTTCTTGCTGACCTTGCCGATACCGGTGCTGGGGAACGCCTCGACGAACTCGACGCGGTCGGGGACCTTGTAGGCGGCCAGCCCGGCGGCGCGGACGAAGGCCTTCAGCTCGGCGGGGCGCGGCCGTTCGGCCTCCGGGTGGAGGATGACGTAGGCGCAGCTGCGCTCGCCGAGGTACTCGTCCGGGGTGGCGACGACCGACACGTCGTGCACCGCCGGGTGGGCGAGCAGCACGTTCTCCACCTCCTCGGCGGCGACCTTCTCCCCGCCGCGGTTGATCTGGTCCTTGGCCCGGCCCTCGACCACGAGGTGCCCGGTGGGCGTGCGGCGCACGATGTCGCCGGTGCGGTAGAAGCCGTCCGCGGTGAAGGCACGCGCGTTGTGCTCGGGCGCCCGCCAGTAGCCGCGGATGGTGTACGGGCCGCGGGTGAGCAGGTGGCCGCTCTCGCCGGCGGGGACGTCGACGTCCTCGTCGTCGACGACCCGGACCTCGTCGTCGGGGGAGATCGGCCGGCCCTGGGTGGTCAGCACGGTCTCCTCGGAGTCCTCGGGGCGGGTGTAGTTGACGAGGCCCTCGGCCATGCCGAAGACCTGCTGGAGCCGGCAGCCGAGGGCCGGGCCGAGCCGGCGGGCGGCCTGCTCGCTGAGCTTGGCGCCGCCGACCTGGAGGAGTTCGAGACTGGACAGGTCGTGTCCGCTCCCCGGTGCGGCGAGGGCCCAGGCGAGGGCCACCGGCGGGACCACGCCGGTGATGGTGACCCGCTCGCGGGCGATCAGGGCCAGCGCGGTGGCCGGGCTCGGCTCGGGGGCGAGGACGACCCGGCCGCCCGCGTGGAAGGTGCCGAGCGTTCCGGGGGAGCTGAGCGGGAAGTTGTGGGCGGCCGGCAGGGCGCACAGGTACACGGTGTCGGCGGACAGCTCGCAGATCACCGCCGACTCGCGGACGCTGTAGAGGTAGTCGTCGTGGCAGCGGGGGATGAGCTTGGGAAGGCCGGTGCTGCCGCCCGACAGCTGGAGGAAGGCGAGGTCGCCGGAGTGCGGCGGATCGGCCGGTGCGGGGGCGTCCTGCGCACGGAGTTCGGCGAAGGGGGTGAAGCGGCCGGGGTCGCCGACGACGAAGACCTCGCCGAGTCCGGGGACGGCCGCGCAGACCTCGGCGGCCAGCTCGCGGTAGTCGAAGCCGTCGTGGCGGTCGGCCACGAACAGGGCCTTGGCCCCGGCGAACTCGCAGAAGTAGCCGATCTCGGCCCGTCGGTGGGCCGGGAGGGCCATCACCGGGACGACACCGGCCCGGAGCGCGCCGAAGAAGACCTCGAAGAACTCGGCCACGTTGGGCAGTTGGAGGACGATCCGGTCGCCCTTGCGCAGTCCGCGGGCGAGCAGCCCGGCCGCCAGGCGGTCGGCGCGGGCGTCCAACTCGGCGTAGCTCCAGTGCCGGTCGCCCTCGGTCACGGCGATCCGGTCCGGGGCCGT
The DNA here is from genome assembly GCF_040684795.1 of Kitasatospora sp. NPDC089797. Classification (NCBI taxonomy): domain Bacteria; kingdom Bacillati; phylum Actinomycetota; class Actinomycetes; order Kitasatosporales; family Streptomycetaceae; genus Kitasatospora; species Kitasatospora sp. NPDC089797. The sequence continues at coordinate 273,081 of NZ_JBFBGS010000001.1, forward strand.
CGCGGCGTGGCGGCGGATCATCGCGTCCAGGTTCTCGCCGGTCCAGTGGCCGGCCGCCCGGTACCGCTCGGCCACCTCTGCGGGGTAGAGGCTCATTCGCTGTTCTCCAGTCCGACGGCGTGCAGGAAGGTCCGGAACTTGGCCCCGGTCTCGGCGAGTTCGTCCTCCGGGACGGAGGCGGCGACGACTCCGGCGCCGGCGAACAGCCGCAGCCGGTCGCCGTCCGCCTCGGCGCAGCGCAGGGTGACGACCCACTCGCCGTCGCCGGAGGCGTCGCCCCAGCCGACGACCCCGGTGTACAGGCCGCGGTCGAAGGGTTCGAGGGTGGTGATGAGGTCCCGGGCCCGGTCGGTGGGCGTGCCGCAGACGGCGGGGGTCGGGTGGAGGGCCAGGGCGAGGTCCAGCGCGCTCGTCGAGGGGTCGCGCAGGGTGCCGGTGACGGTGGTGGACAGGTGCCACATGGCCGCGGTGCGGATCAGGGACGGGCGTTCGGGGACGACGAGGTCGGCGCAGTGGGGCGCGAGTGCGCGGCGCACGGCGTCGACCACGAAGGCGTGCTCGGCGAGGTCCTTCTCGGAGCGGGCGAGGGCCTCGGCGCGGCGGCGGTCCTCGGCCGGGTCGCTGCTGCGGGCGGCGGAACCGGCCAGGGGGTTGGAGACGACGTGCCGGTCGCGGCGGGAGACCAGGAGTTCGGGGCTCGCGCCGATCAGGGTGGCGGTGCCGCCGGCCGGAACCGCGAAGGTGTAGCCGTGCGGGTCACGGTGCAGCAGGCGGCGCAGCATGGCGGGGATGTCGGTGCCGCCCGGCGAACCGAGTTCCAGGGTGCGGGCGAGCACGACCTTGGCGAGCGAGGGGTCCTCGCCCATGAGCCGTACGGCCTCCGCGACCGCGGCCCGGTAGTCGTCGGGGGCCGGTACCGGTCTGCGGGTCCACGGGCCGGCCGCCGGGGCGTCGGGCGCCGGGAGGGCGCGGAGGCTCGCGGCGACGGGGGCGGCGTGGCGGACCCGCTCGGGGACGAAGAGTTCGGCGGGGCGGTCGGGCGAGAACGGTATCGCGCCGACCAGGACGGGGGCGGGCAGGTCGGCCCGGGCCGCCGTCAGCATCCGGCCGGCCTCGGCGGGATCGTGGACCGACAGGTATCGGCCCTCGGCGAGCAGGCTGCGGGTGGGGCCGGTGAGGAAGGCCCGGTCCGCAGCCGGCCGGTACTCCGCGAGGAGGTCGGCGCCGGTCGGCGGTGAGAGGAGGGGGGACCGGGCCTCGGAAGCCGTGGTCATGGTGCTCCGATCTGGGGGCGCCGCAGGGGACGGTGCGGGAGTCGCGGTCGGACGGTCGGACGGTCGGGGCGGAGGAGCGGGGCCCGGCGGGTCAGGCCCGCAGGGTGGCGCCCCCGTCGACGTAGAGGTCGTGCATCGTGATGTGCCGTGCCCGGTCGCCGGCGAGGAAGAGGACGGCCTCCGCGACGTCCTCGGGTGCCGCGATGCGGCCGAGCGGGATCCCCACCCGGTAGCCGGCGGGGTCGCCGTCGAGGACGCGCCGTTCGGCGTCCTCGTCGGTCCACAGCGCGCGCTGCATGGCGGTGTCGGTGGAGCCGGGGGAGACCACGTTGCACCGGACGCCGGAGCGGGCCAGCTCCAGGCCCAGGCAGCGCATGAACATGGTCGTCGCCGCCTTGGAGGCGGCGTAGGCGGCCATGTTGGTGCGGGGCACGCCGGCGGCGTTGGAGCCGACGGTGACGATGCTCCCGCGTCCGCGGGCGGCCATCCGGCGGCCGACGGACCGGCAGGTGTGGAACACCCCGGTGGTGTTGACGGCGAAGGTGTGCTGCCAGTCCTCGGCGCTGGTCTCCAGGACGGGGGCGGCGTGCAGCACGCCGGCGACGTTCACCAGGACGTCGAGCGGGCCGTGTTCCCGTTCGACGTCCTCGACGAGGGCCTCGACGGCGTCGGCGTCGGTGACGTCGAGCGGACGGACCGTCGGGCCGGAGGGGCGCAGGTCGCAGGCGACGACCTCGGCCCCGTGGGCGGCCAGCAGCCGTGCCACGGCGGCTCCGATGCCCTGGGCCGCGCCCGTCACCAGGACGGTGCGGCCGGTGAACTCAGCGGGTACGGCTATGCGTTCCATCGGTCACCGCACCTCGTCGGCGGCCGGGCGGCCTGCGGTCCGGCCGGGCGTGCGGGGCCGGGTGTCCGGGCTGATGGCGGGTGGCATGGGGAACTCCTGGGGATCGGACCGCCGTGACCGGCGGACAAGTGTGCGACACGGTGAGGTAAGGTTAGCCTAACCGCATCGAGGCGCTGGTCGGGGGCCTCCCCGAGCGCCGTGCGCATCGCCCGGTTCGCTCCGGCTCCGAAACTCCGCCCGGACCCCCGGGCGTACGGACGTCGAACCCGCTCGTGCGACCCCTCCCGCGCGGCGCCCCCGGCCCGCGCCCCCCTCACGGACCATCAAGAGGACTCCATGCCCGCCACGGACACCATTCCCATGCCCGGCGTCACCCCCCTGCCCCGGGCCCGCGTCGCCAGGCCGCGCCGCTTCCTGATGTGCGAGCCGCGCCACTTCGACGTCACCTACTCGATCAACCCGTGGATGGACCCGGACAAGCCGGTCGACACGGCGCTCGCGCTCGCCCAGTGGACCGCGCTGCGGGACCTCTACCGGAGCCTGGGGCACGCCGTGGAGGTCATCCGGCCGCTCGACGGCCTGCCCGACATGGTCTTCGCCGCCAACGGCGCCACCGTCCTGGACGGCAAGGTGCTCGGCGCGCGCTTCCGGCACCTGGAGCGCACCGCGGAGGGGCCGGCCTACCTCTCCTGGTTCGCCGAGCAGGGCTACCGCGACCTCCACTGGCCCGAGCACATCAACGAGGGGGAGGGCGACCTGCTCGTCGTCGGCCGCCGGATCCTCGCCGGGTCGGGCTTCCGCACCGACCCGCGGGCGCACCGGGAGGCCCAGGAGTTCTTCGGTGTGCCGGTCATCGGGCTGACCCTGGTGAACCCGAAGTTCTACCACCTCGACACCGCGCTCGCCGTCCTCTCCGATGACGAGGTCATGTACTACCCGGCCGCGTTCAGCGAGGGCAGTCAGGCGGTCCTGCGGGAGCTGTTCCCGGACGCGATCCTGGCCGACGACGAGGACGCCGAGGTCTTCGGTCTCAACGCCCTCTCGGACGGCCGCCACGTGCTGCTGCCCGAGGCGGCCGTCGGTCTCCAGCGGAAGCTGCGGGCGCGGGGGTTCGAGCCGATCGGGGTGGACCTGACCGAGCTGCTGTATGCCGGCGGAAGCGTGAAGTGCTGCACGCTGGAACTGCGTTCCTGACGCCCGGGTGGATCGAGGGCGCCGGTCGGCGCCCTCAGTCCGCCGCCAACTCGGCCACCGCGTACGGGCGGTGGCCGAGCAGCAGGACACGCAGCACGGTGGCGGCCGCGCCCTGCGCGGGGCCGATGCGGTCCATCACGGGGTGCTCGGCCTCGGCCCGCCAGCCGGGGGCGAGCCCGGCCAGTCCCCGGCTGCCCCGCGCTCCCGAGCGGAACCGGGCGCCGGTGGCGCGGACGATCGGGTGGAGGCCGCTGTGGGCGAGCAGGGGGTGGAAGAAGTCCGCGGCGAACCGGGTGCCGGGGCCGAACCGCCGGTGGACGTCGGACAGCACGCGGGAGACCTCCCGGCCGTCGAGGTACATCAGCACGCCCTCGGCGATGACCAGGGCCGGTCCGGGCCCGGCCTCGACGGCGTCGGTCCAGCCCGGCTCGGTGATCGACCCGGACAGCAGCCGGACCCTGCTGTCGGGGAGCAGCCGGCGCCGGAGCTCCACCACCTCGGGCGTGTCGACGCCGATCCACCGGAGGTGCTCGGAGCCGGCGTCCGCCAGGCGGGCGTCGCGGGTGCAGAGGCCGGCCCCGAGGGACAGCACCGTGCCCTCGGGGTGCCGCTCGGCGAACCGCCGGGCGACGCCGTCGAGGACGGCGGCGCGGTGGACCGACCCGACGGCGTTGGAGCGGTCGGTCAGCACCTCCGAGGGCCGGAACCCGGTGCCCGCGAGCACCCGGGCGGCCAGCGGGTCCCGGAAGTCCGCGTCCGGTGCCAGCTCGTGGGCGTGGGCCCGGCCGTACAGCGGGGTCAGGAGGGTCTTGGCGACACCCGTCAGACCGTGGTCAGGAGAAGCGCTCGACATAAGGTTAGCCTTGCCTAAATCTGATGACCGGTCAAGATTGCTGATCCGCCGAAATCTCCTCCCGGCGCGGCGGGTTGACGGTCCTTCGGACGGACGGAACGGGCGCCCGCCGCGTCCCGGTCCGCTTCAGGAGGAGTCGGCGCCGGGGAGAGCGGCGGCGAAGCCGTTGAGCAGCGCGTCGACGGCGAACGCGAAGCGCTCGGCGTCATCGACGCCCGCGCCGGTGCGGGCGGCGTCGGTGAGCAGCGGGTAGCGGTCGGCATCGAGCCGCGTCAGCCACGCGGGGGAGCCGGCGGAGCCCTCCGGGGCGGCCGGTCGGGCGGCCTCCGCGGCGGTGTGGCCGAGGACCAGGAGCGAGAGCGTGTTGAGCGCGTGCACGGCCGTGCCCAGCGGGAACCCGGCCGTTGTCAGTGCGCTCAGGCCGCGCTCGACGGTGTCGAGGGTCGCCGGGGTCACCGCCGGACGGCTCGCCGCGAGCGGGAGTACGCCCGGGTGGCGCAGCAGCGCCGCGCGGAGCGAGACGGCGTAGGACCGCAGCAGGGTGCGCCAGTCGGTGGGGCCCGCCGCCGGGTCGGGGGAGGGGAGCGCCTGGGTGAAGACCCGTTCCACCAGGCCGTCCAGCAGCGCGTCCTTGCTGGGGACGTAGTGGTAGAGCGTCATCGCCTCGACGTCCAGCTCCGCGCCCAGGCGCCGCATCGTCAGTGCGCCGATGCCGTCCCGGTCCGCCAGGGCCAGTGCGGCGTCCAGCACCTGTGTCCGCGTCAGTCCCGCCCGCTCGCCGCGGGTCCGCTTCCCCATCGGTGGTCCTCCTCCGGCCGTGCTTGCCATTCTTACGCCGTAAGTCTACCGTGCTGCCGACAGGGATTCTTACGGCGTAAGTCTGGGATGGGTTGCGATGCGGGCAGCGACGGCGACGAACAAGCGGGTCGTCGAGGGCTTCTTCCGGGCACTCGACGAGCGACGGCTCGCCGATCTGGCGGACTACATGGCGCTCGACGTGATCGACCACAACAAGATCATCTTCGGCGAGGAGGACGAGCCCGGGGCGGCCTTCGACGGGTTCCGCCGGCAGCTCGACGCCTTCGGCGAGGCCCGGATGCACCCCGACGCCCTGGTCGCCGAAGGGGACACGGTCGTTGCCCGGATGACGGTCACCGGCACCCACACCGGCTACCACCCCCGGATGCCCGAGCCCACCGGCCGCTCCTTCGAGGTGGAGCAGATCTGGTGGCTGACCGTCACCGACGGCAGGATCTCGCAGATCCGCGCGGTCAGCGACCGGCTCGGCATGTTCATCCAGCTCGGCTGGCCGATGCCGACCGCCGGCTGAGCGGGCGGCGCCCGGGCCCGGTGGGCGTGCTCCGGCCCTTCGGGCACCCACTCGTGCGTCGTCGACTTAGGTATACCTAAGTTCTTGCGAAGACACAAGATCTGGGATGGGCGTGTCGAATCGGATCTAGATGTAGTGTTGCGGTGCTGGTGGTTCACCGGGCGCCTCGTGCACTCGGTGAGGCAAGAGGGAACCCGGTGGAAGTCCGGGACTGCCCCGCAGCGGTGAGCGGGAACGACCGCCGTCCTACGCACTGGGCCCGAACCGGCCCGGGAAGCGACGGCCAGTAGGTGTCCTCCGAGGAGGGCGGGCCCGCGAGTCCGAAGACCTGCCACCGGTGCGCACGCCGGATGGCGGCGTGCGCGCTCCGAGGCCCCGAGGGAGGGCCGCGTGGCCGTCGTACGGACCCGCCCGGTCCGGTGCGCCCGTCCGTCCGGCGCGCCGCCTCCGGGGAACCGCCACGCGCCGCCGCCCTCCCCGCCCCGGAGTCCGCAAGGGAGCGAGCCAGAGGAGGCGGCGGACCGGTGAGCGGTCTCGTGTATTTCTCCAGCGTCTCGGAGAACACCAAGCGTTTCGTGGAACGGCTGGGACTGCCCGCCGTCCGCATCCCGCTGCACCCGCACCGCGAGCCGATGCCGCGGATCACCGGGCCCTACGTGCTGATCGTGCCCACCTACGGGGGCGGCGAGCGTGCCGGAGCCGTCCCCAAACAGGTGGCCCGCTTCCTGAACGACCCGGCGAACCGCGCCCTGCTGCGCGGGGTGATCGCCTCCGGCAACACCAACTTCGGCGCGGACTACTGCCTGGCCGGCCGGGTGATCTCGGCGAAGTGCGGTGTCCCGGAACTGTACCGATTCGAACTGCTGGGCACGGAGCACGACGTCCGTGCCGTGAGGGAAGGACTCCAGAGGTTTTGGACACGACACTCCTCGACGACACCGCGGACCGCGGCATGACCGCCACCCCCGCCGGGCCGTCCGCGGCCCCCGCCGACCCGTCCGCCGACCGGAAGGAGTCGGTCGGCACGCGCAAGGACTACCACGCGCTCAACGCGATGCTGAACATGTACGACTGCGACGGCCGCATCCAGTTCGCCAAGGACCGCGAAGCCGTCCGCCAGTACTTCCTCCAGCAGGTCAACCCCAACACGGTGGTCTTCCCGACCCTGGAGGAGAAGATCGCCTACCTGGTCGAGAACGACTACTACGAGGAGGCGCCGATCCGGCGGTACCCCTGGGAGTTCGTCAAGGGCCTCTACCGGCAGGCCTACGCCCACGAGCACCGCTTCCGCACCTTCCTCGGCGCGTTCAAGTACTACACCTCCTACACGCTCAGGACCTTCGACGGCACCCGGTACCTGGAGCGCTACGAGGACCGCGTGGTGGCCACCGCCCTCTACCTCGGGGCCGGGGACGAAGCCCTCGCCGCCGGGCTGGTCGACGAGATGATGACCGGCCGCTTCCAGCCGGCCACCCCCACCTTCCTGAACGCGGGGAAGGCCCAGCGCGGCGAGCTGGTCTCCTGCTTCCTGCTCAGGGTCGAGGACAACCTGGAGTCGATCGGCCGGGGCGTCAACTCCGCCCTCCAGCTGTCCAAGCGGGGCGGCGGGGTCGCCCTGCTGCTGACCAACCTGCGGGAGCAGGGGGCGCCGATCAAGAAGATCGAGAACCAGTCCTCCGGCGTCGTCCCGGTGATGAAGCTCCTGGAGGACTCCTTCTCCTACGCCAACCAGCTCGGGGCCCGCCAGGGCGCGGGAGCCGTCTACCTCCACGCCCACCACCCGGACATCCTGCGCTTCCTCGACACCAAGCGGGAGAACGCGGACGAGAAGGTGCGGATCAAGAGCCTCTCGCTGGGCGTGGTCGTCCCCGACATCACCTTCGAACTCGCCAAGCGCAACGAGTCCATGCACCTGTTCTCGCCCTACGACGTGGAGCGCGAGTACGGCAGGCCGCTGTCCGACCTGTCCGTCAGCGACCACTACCGGGAGCTGGTCGCCAACCCGCGCATCCGCAAGACCACCATCAGCGCCCGGGAGTTCTTCAAGACCGTCGCGGAGCTCCAGTTCGAGTCCGGCTACCCGTACCTGCTCTTCGAGGACACCGTCAACCGGGCCAACCCGATCCCCGGCTGGATCAACATGTCCAACCTGTGCTCGGAGATCCTCCAGGTCAACACGCCGAGCGAGTACGACGCGGCCCTGGACTACACCACGGTCGGCCGCGACATATCCTGCAACCTCGGGTCCCTGAACATCGCCGCCGCCATGGCCTCACCCGACTTCGGCGCGACGGTCGAGACCGCGGTACGCGGCCTCACCTCCGTCTCCGACCAGTCGAACATCGACGCCGTCCCCTCGGTCGCCCGCGGCAACGCCGCCTCCCACGCCATCGGCCTCGGCCAGATGAACCTGCACGGCTACCTCGCCTCGCAGCGCGTCCACTACGGCAGCGCGGAGGGCGTCGACTTCACCGACGCCTACTTCCGCACCGTCGCCTACCACGCCCTCCGCGCCTCGCAGCGGATCGCCGTCGAGCGCGGCACCGCCTTCGAGGGCTTCGAGGAGTCCGCCTACGCCGACGGCAGCTACTTCGACCAGTACACCGGGCACACGTGGGAGCCGGCCACCGAGCGGGTCCGCACGCTCTTCCGGGAGGCGGGCGTCCACCTCCCCACCGTCGAGGACTGGCGCGAACTCCGGGCCGCCGTCATGGCGCACGGCATCTACAACCAGTACCTCCAGGCCGTGCCGCCCACCGGGTCCATCAGCTACATCAACGACGCCACCGCCTCCATCCACCCCGTCGCCGCCAAGGTGGAGATCCGCAAGGAGGGCAAGCTCGGACGCGTCTACTTCCCTGCCCCCGGAATGGACGACGACAACCAGGAGTACTTCCAGGACGCGTACGAGATCGGCTACGAGAAGATCATCGACACCTACGCGGCCGCCACCCGGCACGTCGACCAGGGCCTCAGCTGCACGCTGTTCTTCCGCGACACCGCCACCACCCGGGACCTCAACAAGGCGCAGATCCACGCCTGGCGCAAGGGCATCAAGACGCTCTACTACATCCGGCTCCGCCAGGAGGCCCTGGCGGGGACCGAGATCGAGAACTGCCTGTCCTGCACCCTGTGACGCCGCCCGCCACCGACCCCACGGAAGCCCCCGCCATGACGACCACCCCCACCCGGCCGGCCACGCCCTCGGTCACGCCCCCCTCCTACCGCCACGACCCCGGCGCCCGACTGCGCCCGGTCAACTGGAACCGCGTCACCGACGAGAAGGACCTGGAGGTGTGGAACCGCCTCACCGCCAACTTCTGGCTGCCGGAGAAGGTCCCCCTCTCCGGGGACCTCGCCGCCTGGCAGCAGCGCCTCACCGCCGAGGAACGCACCCTGACCATGCGGGTGTTCACCGGCCTGACGATGCTCGACACCGTGCAGGCCACGGTCGGTGAGATCGTCCAGATCCAGGACGCCCGCACCGAGCACGAGGAGGCGGTCTACACCAACATCGCCTTCATGCAGTCCGTGCACGCCCGCAGCTACTCGTCCGTGTTCTCCACCCTCGCCACCACCCCGGAGATCGACGACGCCTACCGGTGGGCGGTCGACAACGACGTCCTCCAGCAGCGCTGCAAGGCCGTCCTCACGCACTACTACGGCGACGACCCGCTCCAGCGCAAGGTCGCCTCCACCCTGCTCTCCTCGCTCCTGCTCTACGCCGGCTTCTACCTGCCGCTGCACTTCTCCACCCACGCGCTGCTCACCAACACCGCCGACATGGTGCGCCTGATCCTGCGCGACAAGGCGGTGCACGGGTACTACTCCGGCTACAAGTACCAGCGCGGCCTGGAGCAGCGCTCCGCCGCGGACCAGGCGCGGATGCGCAGCTTCACGGACGAACTCCTGGACGAGCTCTACGAGTTGGAGCTGCGCTACTCCGGTGACCTGTACCGGCCGCTGGGCCTGATGGACGACGTCGCCGTGTTCGTGCGCTACAACGCCGACAAGGCCCTGATGAACCTCGGCTACCCGGCCCGCTTCGGCGCCGACCGGACGGCCGTCAACCCGGAGATCCTGGCGGCGCTCTCGCCCGGCGCGGACGAGAACCACGACTTCTTCTCCGGCTCCGGCTCCTCCTACGTGATGGGCAAGGCCGAGGACACCTCCGACGACGACTGGGCCTTCTGAACGGGCCGGGAGGGTAGCGGCGACGCCCGTCGACCGGTTGTGGCCGGTCGACGGGCGTCGCGGGCGGTCAGGCCCGGGCTCCGCTCCAGGCCGCCCAGAGCCGTGCGTAGCGCCCGCCGGCGGCCGCCAGCTGCTCGTGGGTCCCCTGCTCGACCAGCCGTCCGTCCTCCAGCACCAGGATCCGGTCGGCGCGCACCGCCTGGGTCAGCCGGTGCGCGACCACGAGCGAGGTGCGGCCCGCCAGGGCCCGCTCGGCCGCGGCCTCCAGGGCGCGCGACCCGGCGCTGCCCGCCTCCGCGGTGGCCTCGTCCAAGACCGCCACCGGGGGGTCGGCGAGCACCAGCCGGGCGAGGGCCAACTGCTGGGCCTGGATCGGGGTGAGCCGGGTGCCGCCCTGGCCGACCTCGGTCGCCAGCCCCTGCGGCAGGGCGGCGGCCCAGTCCCAGGCGTCGACCGTGCCGAGCGCGGCGCGCAGTTCCTCGTCGTCGGCCTCGGGCCGGGCGAGCCGGAGGTCCTCGGCCAGCGTCCCGGCGAACACATGGGTCTCCTGGTTGACCAGGGCCACCATCCGCCGGATCCGGCCGTCGGTCAGCTCCTCGACCGGGCGGCCGTCGATCAGTATCCGTCCGGCCGACGGCGGGTGGACCCCCGCGACCAGCCGGGCCAGGGTGCTCTTGCCGGCCCCGGTGGTGCCGACCACGGCCACCCGCTCGCCGGGGGCCAGGCTCAGGTCCACCCCGTGCAGCACCGGGTGGCCCGGGAGGTAGGCGTGTCCCACCCCGTGGAGTTCCACGGCGGCCGCCTTCCGCGGGCCCGCGGCGGTGTCGGTCCGCCGGGGAGCCGTGGGTTGCGGCGCTCCGGTCCGCGGCAGCAGGGCCAGCCCGACCACCCGGTCGGCGGCCGCCGAGGCCGACTGCACCTCGTCGACCGTCGACAACAGGCCGTTGATCGGATCGAACAGCCGCAGGAAGTAGAGCGCGGCGGCGCTGGCGGTGCCGACGGCGATCGCATCGGCCCGGACCAGCAGGAAGCCGACGACCAACAGGCCGGTCAGTCCGGTGAGTTCGGCGCCGTTGAGCTTCCCGAAGAAGCGGGTCCCGATGTGCGTCGAGCGCAGCGCCAGGTCGCGGGCGGCGGCGGAGCGCCGCTCGACCTCCGACAACTGCCGGGGGCCGAGGCCGAAGGCCCGGACGGTGTGCGCGCCGTTCACCGACTCGAGGATCTGCTGCGCCTGCTCGCCCTGGGCGACCCGCTCCTGGCGCCGGACCGGCCCGGAGCGGCGGCGCAGCCAGCGCACGGCCCACACCTGCAACGGGACGGCGGTCAGGGCGGCCAGCGCGAGCCGCCAGTCCAGCAGCAGCAGGGCGACCAGGGTCAGGCCGATCTCCAGCAGCGCGCCGATGAGTTGGGGCACCAGGGTGCGCACGGCCTCGCCCAGGACGCTGACGTCCCCGCTGACCCGGGCCACCAGGTCGCCGCTGCCGGAGCGCTCCAGCCGGGCCAGTCCGGTGTTGAGCGCGCTGCCCAGCGCGCTCTCCCGCAGCCCGGCCAGGACCTCCTCGCCGCGGCGGGCCACCAGCGCCGCGCCCCAGCCGGCGAACAGGGCCTGGGCGAGGCAGGCCGCGCCGATCAGCACCACCGGTCCGGTGACGGCGGAGGTCCGGTGACCGCCCGCCACGACCACGTCGACCAGGTGCCCGAGGGCGCGCGGCACCACCAGTCCGGCCAGCACCCCGGCCACGACCAGGAGCAGCGCGGCCGCCGACTGCCAGGGGCGGCGCAGCAGCCGGGCGAGGACCTCGGCCCGGGTCTGGGCGGCCGTGGCGGTGGGGAGCAGCTCGGGGGGCGGCGCCGGGGCCGTCCGCTCCAGGCGCTCGTCCGACACCCGGGTCATGCCATCACCGCCGTACGGTAGGAGGGTTGGTCGATCGTCAGCTCGCGGTGCGTCCCGGTCGCGCGCGGTGCGCCGTCGTCCAGGAACACCACCCGGTCGCAGGTCTGGAGCAGGATCGGGCTGGTGGTCACCAGGAGGGTGGTGCGGTCGGCCCGCATCCCGCGCAGCCCGTCGGCGATGTCGGCCTCGGTGGCGGCGTCGACGGCGGTGGTCGGTTCGTGCAGCACCAGTACCGCCGGGTCGGCGGCCAGCGCCCGGGCCAGGGCGACCCGTTGGCGCTGGCCGCCGGAGAGGATCCGGCCGCGTTCGCCGATCCGGCTCCGCCCGCCGTCCGGCAGCACCGAGAGCACCTGGTCGGCGTCGGCCGCGGCCATCGCCCGGGCGACCAGCGCCGGATCGGCGGGCGCGTCGAGCGGGCCGCGGACGTTCTCGGCGACGGTGAGGTCGAAGAGGTCGGCCTCGTGGTCCGCGACGAGCAGCACCCGGCGGGCCTCGGCCAGGCTCAGCTCGGCCAGCGGGACGCCGTCGAGTGCGACCTGCCCGCGATCGGCCGGCCGCCGGAGGGCCAGCACGTCGAGGAGGGCGGCGGCGACGGCCGGGTCGGGGGTCACCACGCCCACGGTCGTGCCGGGCGCGACGGTGAGGTCGAGGTGGCGCAGCGGCCCGGCGCCGAGGCCCGTGAGGACCAGCGTGCCGTCCGGCCGTCCGGCCGCGGCGCGCGGTCCACCGACCACCGCGTAGGGCTCGGCCAGCAGCGCGGCCATCCGGGCGGCGGAGCCCCGGGCCTTGGCCCGCAGGCCCATCGCCATCCCGAACCGGGTGCTGGGGCCGACCAGGAACTGCGCCAGCCCGACCGAGGCGACGAACTCGCCCACCGAGATGGACCCGTCGACGGCCAGTCGGGCCCCGGCCCAGGCGACCACGGTGAGGAAGCAGCCGTTGAGCAGCAGGGTGAGGCCCTGGTAGCCGGCCTCCCAGCGGGCCGCGCGCACGGTGGCCGCCAGCGACGAGCCGCTGGCCGCCCGGTACCGGCGCAGCGCTGCGTCCTCGGCGCCCAGGCCCTTGACCACCCGCAGCCCCCTGACCAGGTCGGCGGCGGTTCCGGTGGCGCGGGCGACCTCGGCCTGTTCGGCGCTGCTGCGGGCGGTGAGCGGTGCGGCCAGCAGCCGGGTCGCCGCCAGCAGCGGGACCAGTCCGACCAGCACCACCAGGCCCAGCTGTACCGAGGTCAGCAGCAGCGCCGCCGCGCCGAACACCAGGGCGGCGGCGGCACCGGCCCCGATCGCCCAGGCCCGGTTGCCGAGGCCGATCCGCAGCGCGTCGGCGGTCGCGGTGCTCAGCAGGGTGCCGGAGCTGCCGGCCCGGGCGGCGAAGCCGCGCGGGTCCAGGATCCGGGTCACCGCGGCCACCCGGAGCTCGTGCGCGGCGTCCTGGCTGGCGTGCCGGTTGCACCGCCCGGCCAGCCGCATCGCGGTGCTGAGCGCCAGGAACAGCAGGGCCAGCAGGGCGATCCAGCGCAGCAGGTCGGCCGGGCCGCCGCCGTCGATCGCGTGGTCGACCACGGCACCGACCACGACCGGTACCGCCGCCTCGGCCGTCTGGTGGAGGGCGGTGAAGACCATCGCCCCGGCGATCCACCGGCGTTGGCGGTCGAAGACCCAGCGCCGTACGTCGCGTTCGGTGGCCCGGTAGCCGGGGCCCAAGGCGTCGGCGGGTGCCTCGTTCCGTTCGTCCTGAGGCTTCTGTCCGTCCTGGGGCACGGGGCCCACTCCCCTCGTCCGTTGGTGTGCGGTGGTCCGGCTGGAGCCGCGGGTCAGCGCGCGGACCGCCACTGCGCGGCCAGCAGGAAGGCCAGGTAGACGCCGCCGAGCGCGCCGGTCGCCACCCCGACGGGCAGTTCACTGCTCAGCACGTGCTGGGCGGCGAGGTCGCCGAGCGGGACCAGCAGGGCGCCGGTGAGCGCGGCGGGTCCGAAGCCGGCGCCGGGGGACCGGGTCAGCCGGCGGGAGATCTGCGGGGCGGCCAGCGCCACGAAGCCGATCGGGCCGGCCGCGGCGGTGGCCGAGGCGACCAGTCCGACGGCGAGCACCATCAGGGTCAGCCGGGTCCGTTCCACCCGCAGGCCGAGGGTGTGCGCCGAGTCGTCCCCCAGCTCCAGCTGGTCGGCCCGGGGGCCGAGCAGGAGCAGCGGCGGCAGCAGGAGCAGCAGGGCCAGGGCCAGCGGGCCGGCCTGCTGCCAGCCGCGGCTGTTGAGGCTGCCGGTGAGCCAGATCTGCGCGGTCAGCGCGTCGTTGAGCGAGGCCCGGGTGAGCATCCACTGGTTGAAGGCGGTGAGCATGCCGGTGACGCCGATGCCGATCAGCACCAGCCGGAAGCCCTGGACGCCACGGCCGCGCAGGGCCAGCAGGTAGACGGCCGTGGCGACGGTCAGTCCGCCGGCCAGCGCGCCCAGCGCGACCTGGCCGGGGCCGCCGTGGGCGAGCACCAGGACGGCGACCGCGCCCGAGGCGGCGCCGGTGCCGAAGCCGATCACGTCCGGGCTGCCCAGCGGGTTGCGGGTGACGCCCTGGAAGACGGCCCCGGAGGCGCCGAGGGCGAGGCCGACCAGGATGCCGGTGGTCAGCCGGGGCAGGCGCAGCGAGTCGACCACGAACCGGGTCCCGGGGTCCCCGCCGCCGAGCAGGGCGCGGACCACGTCGGGGACCGGTATCCGGTAGTCGCCGGTGGTGAGGGTGACCACCGCGACCGTGAGGACCGCGGCCAGCAGGGCGAGGGAGACCAGTACCGCGCGCGGGCGGATCCGGACGGAGAACCACGCGCCGAGCCGCAGCACCCGGAAGGCGGGCCGGACCGCGGGCCGGACCGGGCGCAGCGGCGGGGCCTGGAGGAGGTTCACCAGATTTCTCCCAGGAAGCCCGGGCCTTCGGGCCGGGGAGGGACGGGTCGTTGGCTCGGAGTTGCGAAGTGGTGGTGTCCTTTGCGCATCTGCTCTGTCTTCTGTCCTCTGTCGTTGTCGGTGGGGTTCGGTAGGTTCCGGGTTGTGACGACACGACAGGTTGTGGCGAAGGCCGGGCACGCCCGGTACACCTACCGCCTGCGCGTGTCGAAGACGGCGTCCGCGCTGCTGGAAGCGGAGTGGGGCCGGTGCCGGTGGCTGTGGAACGAGTGCGTCCACATGTCCCGCAGGACGCACATCGCCAACCGGTCCGGTGGGAAGCGCACCTGCGGGCCGGCCGACCTCGACAAGCTCCTGACCGAGGCCCGTGGTGCGATGGCGTGGCTGCGCGAAGGCGCGTCGGTTCCGCAGCAACAGACCGTCCGGGACTTCGCCAAGGCCCGGGCGAAGGCCCTCAAGGACATCAAGGCCGGTCTGCCGCAGCGTCAGCGCGCCGGGATGCCGAAGCCGAAGAGGAAGCGGGACTCCCGGCCCAGCCTGAACTACACCCGGCGTGGTTTCCGGATCAGGGACGGCCGGCTGCACCTCGCGGGCGGCATCATGCTGTCGGTGGTGTGGTCGCGTGACCTTCCGTCCGGCCCTTCGTCGGTCCGCGTGTACCTGGACGCCCTCGGGCACTGGTACTGCTCGTTCGTCGTCGCGGTCGGCACCCAGCCGCTTCCCCAGACCGGTGCGGTGATCGGCATCGACTGGGGCGTGAAGGAGGTCGCGACCACCACGTCCGATGCCCACGACCTGCCCCACCCCCAGCACGGGAAAAGCGCTGCGCACAGGCTCGCGCACTACCAGAGGCAGATGGCCCGGCGCAGGCAGCCGAAGGCAAAGGCGCAGACCAAGGGCTACCGGAAGGCCCAGCGGCAGGCTGCGAAGGTCCACCGGAAGATCGCCGACCAGCGGAGCGACACCGCCCGCAAGTGGGCCAAGCAGGTCGTCCGGGACCACGACACCCTCGTGGTCGAGGACTTCCGGCCGAAGTTCCTGGCGAAGACCACCATGGCCCGTAAGGCCGCCGACGCCGCGATAGCGGCCACGAAGACGACCCTGGTCGAGATGGCCCGCAAGCACGGGCGGACCGTGCATCTCGTCAACCCCGCGCACACCACGATGGACTGCGCGCACTGCGGTGTGAGAGCCAAGCACCGTCTCCTCCTCTCCGAGAGGACCTATTCGTGCACCGGGTGCGGAGTCTCGTCGCCTCGCGACAAGAACTCCGCCGCCGTGATGCTCGTCCGGGCTGGTCTCAACCCGGCTGGTGTTGATCGTGGAAGCCCGCACCGTCCGACGGACGCTGCGGCAGCGTGAGCCAGGAATCCCCGCCCTTTAAGGCGGGGAGGATGTCAAAGCCGGGCCACCTTTCCGCCGCGGGCCAGGGCGATGAAGACCGGCGCGCCCAGGAAGGCGGTGACCAGGCCGACTTCGACCTCGTTGGGGCGGGTCACCACCCGGCCCAGTACGTCGGCGCCGATCAGCAGGACCGGTGCCAGCAGCGCGGAGAACGGCAGGACCCAGCGCTGGTCCGGGCCGGTGAGGAAGCGCGCCAGGTGGGGGACGACCAGTCCGACGAACCCGATCGGCCCCACCGCGG
The DNA here is from genome assembly GCF_040684795.1 of Kitasatospora sp. NPDC089797. Taxonomy (NCBI): domain Bacteria; kingdom Bacillati; phylum Actinomycetota; class Actinomycetes; order Kitasatosporales; family Streptomycetaceae; genus Kitasatospora; species Kitasatospora sp. NPDC089797. The sequence goes on from NZ_JBFBGS010000001.1 coordinate 289,208, forward strand.
CGGTGGCCGCCCCGCACAGCAGGGTGATCGCGACCATGGCGAGCAGCCGGGTGCGGCCCGGGTGCGCGCCGAGCGCGCGGCCGGCCTCCTCGCCGAGGGCGAGGGCGTTCAGCGGACGGCCGAGGGCCAGGGCGAGCACGGCGCCCGCGGCGACGAACGGCAGCAGTTGGACCACGAGGTCGGCGCTGCGCCCCACGACCGAGCCCACGTTCCAGTAGCGGAACTGGTCGAAGGTGGCGGGTTTCAGGAGCAGGATCGCCGAGGTGAAGGCGGTGAGCGCGGCGGTGACGGCGGTGCCGGCCAGGGCCAGGCGGACCGGGGTGGCCCCGGAGCGGCCGATCGAGCCGAGTAGGTGGACCAGGACGGAGACGGCGGCCGCGCCGGCGAAGGCGAACCAGACGTAGCCGAGCGGGGAGCGCAGGCCGACGAACCCGATGCCGACGGCGACGGCCGCCGAGGCGCCGGAGTTGACCCCGAGCAGGCCGGGGTCGGCCAGCGGGTTGCGGGTCAGGGCCTGCATCAGCGCCCCGGCGAGGCCCAGCGCGGCGCCGACCACCAGGCCGAGTTCGGTCCGCGGCAGTCGTTCCTGCCGCACCACCAACTGGTCCTGCCCGCCGGTGAAGTGGAAGAGCGCGTCGAAGGCGGTGTGCAGGGGGATGGACTTGGCGCCCACCGCGAGGGAGAGCAGAGCGGTCAGGGCGAGGACGGCCGCGCAGCCGGCCAGGCCCGCGAACCGGGCGGCCGTGGAGCGGTTCCGCCGGACCCGCACGGGGTCAACGGGCTTGGCGGCGGCGGCCTTTGGGGGGGAAGTGGTCCGTGGCACGAATGGTTAGGCTAGCCTACCCTTACTGCTTCGGCAATAAACGGGCCAGGCCATCGTGGCACGCGCCGACGTACGAAGAGAGGGCTATGCCATGAATCGTGAGAGTCGTATCCTCCGCCGATCCGTCTGTGCCGTCGGGAGCGGTCTGTTGGCCCTGGTCCTGGTCGGCTGCGGCAGCGGCACGACCGGGGGCGGCGGGGCCGCGACGGCGGCCGTGCAGGCCGATCCGGGCGCTTTTCCGGTGACCGTCGAGACCCAGTTCGGCAGTGCCACCATCGCCAAGGCCCCCCAGCGGGTGGTCGCCCTCGGCTGGTCCGACCAGGACGCGGCGCTGGCCCTGGGGGTCAGGCCGGTGGCGATCGTCAAGACCGAGGACGACTTCAAGACCGGGGTCGGCCCCTGGGCCGAGCAGGCGCTCGGCGACGCCAGGCCCCAGGTGCTGGACACCACGGACGGCTACCCGATCGAGAAGATCGCCGCCCTGCGCCCCGACCTGATCCTCGCCGTCCAGTCCGGGATGACGTCCGCGGACTACGACAAGCTGTCGAAGATCGCCCCCACCGTGGGGTACCTGAAGGGCCGCACCACGTACGGGACCCCGTGGCAGGAGCAGACCGAGCTGATCGGCAAGGCCCTCGGCCGCGGCAAGGAGGCGTCCCAGGCGATCGCCGCGGTCGACCGGAGCCTCGCCCAGGACGCCGCCACGTACCCGCAGTTGAAGGGCAAGAGCTTCGTCTACGCCTACCCGCAGCCGAGCAACGGCCGGATGGTGCTCTACACCGACGCGCGGACCAAGGTGCTGGAGCAGGTGGGGCTGACCCTCGACCCGGTGGTGAGCAGCGCGCCCAAGCTGAACAGCTTCTCCAACGCGCTCAGCATGGAGCACCTGGGCTCGCTCACCTCGCAGGCGCTGCTGGTCTGGTACGGCACCCCGGAGAACCAGCAGCAGCTGGAGTCGAACCCGGTCTTCAAGGGCCTGCCCGCGGTCACCTCCGGTGCCTACCTGCCGGTGAACCGCACGCTGGCCCAGGCCAGCAGCGCGCCGAGCGTGCTGAGCATCCCGTGGTCGGCCGACCAGATCCTGCCGGCGCTTGCCAAGTCTTTGCACTGATCTTCCGGCCGTCCTCCGGCGGCCGTGGTTCCGGTGCTTCGTCGACGGACCGTGCCCCGTTTCCGGGGGGCGGTCCGTCGCGGCGTTTCCGGGGTCCGTGTCGAATGGCCGGAATTGGAACGGGTGATCCACAGGGGAACACTTGACGAGTCCTCAAACCAAGGCAAGGCTTACCTAAGTCCTCGGTCGACAGCGATACGCCCGCTGCCCGGACCCGACCTCTCCCGCCCCGCTGCCCGGAGGAACCCCATGTCCCTGGACCTTGCCGACCTGCTCCCCGCGCTCGATCCGAGCGACCCGAACAGCACGGTGAAGGCGTTCGCCGCCAACTCCGCCTTCCGGGCCGCCGAATGGGAGGAGCTGACCACGGAGGAGAACCCGTACCGGCGCCCGGTCCGCCCGGACGACCTCGCCTGGCTCGACTACGGCAAGCCGATGCCGGCCGCGAAGTCCCTCAAGCTGAGCGCGCTGCTCGGCCACCGGATGCTGCGCAACATCTACGACACCGGCCTGCTCTACCTCCCGCCGGTGCCCGGCCGGGCCGCCGCCGACGACGCCGAGGCCTTCTACGGCGCCCGCAACCGGGCGCTCGGCGCGCTGGCCGGGCCCATCCTCGAACGCCACCTGTTCACCCTGCTGGACGGCGAGTACAAGCCGCTCGACAGCGCCGATCCGGAGGCCCTGCGCCGGGAGGTCCGCGAGTACCACGAGAGCCGGGTGGCGCAGCCCGGGAGGGCGGTGACGGCGGCCGGCGCCACCAGGGACCGCAAGGCCGCTGCGACCTTCCTGCTGCTCCAGCTGAGCGCCCACCTGCCCGCGGCCCGCGCCGCGGCCGGCCGGGCCGCCCTGGGGGAGTACGACGAGGCACACCCCGGCGCCCGCGTCCTCCTGCTCGACCACTACCGCAACTGGGCCGACGCGCAAGGGAGTTACCGGACACTGCTGGCGGCCGCCGGGCTGCGCCCCGGTGCGGCCGCCTACTGGCAGCTCTACCTCGGCAGCTCGCTCGGGCGCGGCAACCTGCTGCACCACCTGTCCGCGGACCGGGAGAGGTACCCCGAGTTCCTCGGCGCCCTGCTGCACCAGCAGATCGACGAGGCGGCGGAGGGCGCCCGCTTCGCCGCCGCCCTGGAGGACGGACTCGGCCTGCGCACCGACCTGTTCGACGTCCTCGACCCGCTGTCGGCGGACCGGCTCGACGCCCGGATCGACGCGCTGCTCGGCCCGCTGACCGCCCTGCACGGTCCGGAGGCGGTCCACCGCTTCCACCGCGGCTTCTCCGACGCCCGCTGGTTCGCCGCCCTCTGGGACGCGGACCTGGCCGACCAACTCGCCTGGGCCGACAGCATCGAGCTGCACCAGGAGAAGGCCGAGCGGATCAGCCGGCACATCGCCGACACCGGCATCGAGGTGGACCTCGACACCTTCGTGGAGAGCCACGAGGAGACCTCCACGACCCATGTGCACAACGAACACCGGCTGGTGATGGTCGAGCGCGGCCAGATGCACTTCTGGAACAACGTCACCCACAAGATCGCGCTCGGCGAGGGGGACAAGGTGCTGATCCCGGTCTCCCGGCTGCACGGGTCGACCGTGCTCTCGGGTGAGTGCACGTACCACCAGCCGATCATCCCCGAGGAGATGTACCGGCAGTTCTGACCTGGCCGCCGGCTCCCTGCCGCCGACCCCCATCGCTCCACCGCCTCCGCCGGCCCGTGCGCCGGCCCCCTGCCGCCGGCCCGGGACTCGCGCCCTCCCGGGCCGGCCCACGCCCTGCCGTGCGGCCCGGCCGCGCCCCGCCCCGCGCGGGCACGGCCGCGCCCCCGTGCAAGTCGCCCTGCCGTCCTACACCGAACGAGGACCCCGGGCGCCGTCGTGTGCCCGGACGTCCCGGGATGGAGTTCCCGCCGTGAGCCCGCTCGATCCATCCGGCGACCCCGCCGGCCCCCTCAGCGCCCAGGCCCTGGCCGCCTGCACCATCGGCAGCACCCCGGAGTGGGGGCCTCCCGTCGCGAGAGGCCTGCTGGAGACCCTGCTCGCCCCCGACCGGCCCTTCCCCTGCACCTTCGCGGTCTCCGCCGCCAAGAAGCAGGCCCTGCGGTTCGGCTACGTGGAGAGCGTGCACGACGACGGCACCTGGGGCCCGCTGGTCGACATCCTGCTCGACTACCTGGACTGCTACCGGGAGTTGGGCAAGGACACCTCGCTGGTCGTGCTCTTCCGCCCCGACGACCGGCTGCTCTCCCTGGACGCCTACTTCGAGCGCTTCTGGTCCGTGCTCCAGTTCCTTCACGAGAAGGACGCCCAGCCCTGGCCGGCCGAGGTGCCCGCGGACCCCGAGTCGCTCTGGTGGGAGTTCAGCTTCGCCGGCACCCAGATCTTCGTGGTCTGCAACACCCCGGCCCATGTGACCCGGCACAGCCGGCACGCCCCCGGTTTCATGATCACCTTCCAGCCCCGCTGGGTCTTCGAAGGACTGGAGCCCGACACCCCGCGGGGAGCCCGGGCCCGGACGGTCATCCGCAACCGGATCCGCCGCTTCGACGGCATCGAACCCGCCGCGGAACTCGGCAACCACGGGGAGGAGGGCAACCGGGAGTGGCGGCAGTACTTCCTGCCCGACACCTCCGACGGCACCGTGCCCTCCTGCCCGTTCCGGGCCCGCCACGAACCCTCCACCGACGACCGAGGCCCGGAGAGCGACCGATGAGCCAGCCCGACCACACCCCCGGCGCCCCCGCCGACCACGGCGCCTTGTCGGCCGACCCCGCCGCCCCGCCCACCCCGGAGCCGCTCCCGCTCACCGGCGCCCAGGCCGGCATCTGGTACGCCCAGCAGCGCGATCCCGGCAGCGCCGCGTACCTGTGCGCCGAGTACGTCGACCTCGTCGGCCCGCTCGACCGGGAGCGGTTCGCCGCCGCCCTCGGGCAGACCCTCGTCGAGGCCGAGACGCTCTGGCTGCGCTACGCCGAGTCGGGCCCCGACGCGCTGCCGGTGGCCCTGCCGACCGCTCCCGCCGACGGACGGCCGGAACCGGAGCGGATCGACCTGTCCGCCGCGCCGGACCCGCTCACCGCCGCGCGGGCCTGGATGCGGGCGGACCTGCGGCGGCCCCTCGACCCCGGCACCGGCCCGCTGTTCGGCACCGCCCTGGTCCGGCTGGCCGCCGACCACCACCTGTGGTACCTGAAATGCCATCACATCGCCCTGGACGCCTACGGGTTCGGACTCCTCCAGCGGCGCCTGGCCGAGCTCTACTCGGCCCCGGCGGACGGGGACCGCCCGCCCGCCCGCTTCGCCCCGCTCGCCGACCTCCTCACCGAGGAGGACGAGTACCGCCGCTCCGCGCAGCCCGACCGCGACCGGGCCTTCTGGCGCGAGCGGCTGGCCGGCCTGCCCGCCCCCGTCACCCCGGCGGCCGGCAGCGCGCCGCCCGGCGAGCCGCTGGTGCAGGTCCGGGGCGCCCTGCCGGCGGAGACCCGGGAGTCCCTGGACGCCGCCTGCCGCCCGCTGCGGGCCGCCCGCGCCGAGGTCCAACTCGCGGCCGTCGCCGGCTACCTGCACCGGGCCACCGGACGCACGGACATCACCCTCGGGCTCCCCTACGCCGGGCGGTTCGGCTCGGTCGCGGCCAGGGTGCCCGCCCACACCGTCAACGTGCTGCCGCTCCCGCTCACCGTCACCCCCCGTACGACCGCCGCCGAACTGGTCGCCCAGGTGTCCGGCCGGCTGCGCGAGGCCCGCCCGCACGCCCGGCTGCGGGGCGAGGAACTCCGACGCGAACGGCACCTGGCCGTCACCGACCGGCTCACCGGCCCGCTGGTCAACGTCGGCCTGACCCGCCCCGCGCTGGGCTTCGCCGGGCTGCGCGCCGAGGTGCACCCGCTCTCGCCGGGGCCGATCGAGGACCTCGCGATCAGCTTCCGGGACGACGCGGACGGCCGGGCCACCACGCTGGACCTCGACGGCAATCCGGCCCTCCACACCGAGGCGGCGCTCGCCCGCCACCACGCCCGGCTGCTCGCCTTCCTGGCCGCCTTCACCGCCCGGCCGGAGCGCCCGATCGGCGAACTGGACGCCTTCGCCGAGCACGAGCGGGCCGAGGTGCCCGAACTCGCCGCCGGCGAGCGGGAACGCACCCCCGACCGACCCGGCCCGACCATCCCCGAGCTGTTCCGCGCGCAGGCCGCGGCCCGCCCCGAGGCGGTCGCCCTGGTGGCGGGCGAACACCGGCTGACCTACCGCGAGCTGGCCGAACGCGTCGCCCGGCTCGCCGCCCTGCTGCGCGAACACGGCGCCGACCGCGGACAGTTGGTCGCCCTCGCGCTGCCGCGCTCGGCCGACCTGGTGGTGGCGGTGCTCGCCGTCCTGAGCGCGGGCGCGGGGTACCTCCCCATCGACCCGTACCAGCCGGCCGCCCGGACGGCAGCCGTACTCCGGGCCGCCCGCCCGGTCCTGCTGGTCACCGACCGCGACCACGGGACCGGCCACCCGGGCGGGGCCGCCGCGGATCGCCAGGTGCCGCTCCTGCTCCTCGACGCCCCCGCGACCGCGGCCGACCTGGCCCGGCATCCGGCCACCGCACCCGCCGTCGAGGGCGCGGCGGACACCGACTGCGCTTACGTGCTGCACACCTCCGGCTCGACCGGGGAGCCGAAGGGAGTCGTCCTCGAACACCGCAACGTGGTCCGCCTGCTGCGCACCACCGCCGCCGCCTTCGCGTTCGGGCCCGCCGACACCTGGACGCTCTTCCACTCCTACGCCTTCGACTTCTCCGTCTGGGAACTGTTCGGCGCCCTGCTGCACGGCGGCCGGCTGGTCGTCGTCCCGCACACCGTCAGCCGCTCCCCGGAGGAGTTCCTCGACCTGCTGGTCCGCGAGGCGGTCACGGTGCTCAACCTCACCCCGTCGGCCTTCGAGCAACTCGTCCACGCCGACCGCGAGCGCGGGGGACCCGGCGACCTGCCGGCCCTCCGGCACGTGGTCCTGGGCGGCGAGGCACTGCACCCGGCGACGCTGCGCGCGTGGTACCGGCGGCACGACGACACCGCGCCGCGGATCACCAACATGTACGGCATCACCGAGACCACCGTCCACGTGACCGTCCGCCCGCTCACCCGGGCGGACGCCGAGCCCGGCGCCACCGGGCTGATCGGGGTGCCCCTGCCCGACCTGCGCGTCCGCCTGCTGGACACCGCGCTGCGCCCGGTGCCCCCGGGCGAGGTCGGCGAGATCCACGTGGCCGGCCCCGGGCTCGCCCGCGGCTACCTGGGCCGCCCCGCGCTGACCGCCGAACGGTTCCTGCCCGACCCGTACGGACCGCCGGGATCGCGGATGTACCGCAGCGGCGACCTCGCCCGGCGCGACGCCGACGGCCGACTGGAGTACCTGGGCCGCTCCGACGACCAGCTCAAGGTCCGCGGCTTCCGGATCGAACCCGGCGAGGTGGTGACCGCCCTGTCCGCGCACCCCGCCGTACGGGAGGCCGCCGTGCTGGCCAGGGACGAGGGCGGTGACGTCCGCCTGGTCGCCTACGTCGTACCGCGCCGCGGCGAACGGCTGGAACCGGCCGACCTGCGCCGGCACGCCACCGCCCTGCTGCCCGAACACCTGCGCCCCGCCGCCGTGGTGGTGCTCGACGCCCTGCCGCTGACCGTCAACGGCAAGCTGGACCGCGCCGCCCTCCCGGCCCCCGCGGTCACCGGCACGGACGCCGGCCGGGACGCCAGGGGCCCGCGCGAGCAGGTGCTCTGCGAACTCTTCGCCGACCTCCTGGGCGCGGACCGGATCGGCCCGGAGGACGACTTCTTCGCCCTCGGCGGGCACTCGCTGCTGGCCACCCGGATGGCCGCTCGCATCCGCGAGACGCTCGGCGCGGCCGTCGGCGTGCGGGACCTGTTCGAGGCCCCGACCCCGGCCGCCCTGGCCGCCCGGCTGGACCGCGCCGCCGCCGGGCGGCCCCGGCTGACCACCCGTCCGCGCCCCGCGCGGATCCCGCTCTCGTACGCCCAGCGCGGCCTCTGGTTCCTGCACCGGATGGAGGGGCCGAGCCCCACCTACACCATCCCGCTGGCCCTGCGGCTCACCGGCCCGCTGGACGTGCCCGCCCTGCGGCTGGCGCTGAACGACCTGGCCGCCCGGCACGAGAGCCTGCGCACCCTGCTGGTCGCCGACGGCGACGAGCCCGCCGCCCGGGTGCTCCCGGTCGAGGCGGCGGAGGTCGAACTCGACCTGCTGCCGGCCCGGCCCGGCCACCGGGCCGACGACCTGGCCGCCGCCACCCGCCACGCCTTCGACCTCGCCGGTGAACTCCCGCTCCGCGCCCGGCTGCTGCGCACCGGGGAGAGCGAGCACGTCCTCGTCCTGCTGCTCCACCACACCGCCGGGGACGACTGGTCCCAGGACCCGCTCGCCCGCGACCTCGCCGCCGCCTACGGCGCCAGGCTGGGGGGCGCGGCCCCGGAACCGGCCCCGCTGCCGGTGCAGTACAGCGACTACGCCCTCTGGCAGACCGAGCTGCTGGCCGGCGACGGCCCGCTGTTCCGCAGCCGACTCGCCTACTGGGAACAACGGTTGGCGGGCCTCCCGGACCACCTCGACCTGCCCACCGACCGGCCCCGGCCCGCGGTGTCCGGACACCGCGGCGCCACCGTCCCGGTCCACCTGGACGCCGAGCTCCACCGCGGCCTGCGGGCACTGGCCCGCCACAGCGGGGCCACCGCCTTCATGGCCCTGCAAGCGGGCCTCGCCGCCCTGCTCACCCGCCTCGGCGCCGGAACGGACATCCCGCTTGGCTGCCCGGTGGCCGGCCGCCACGAGGGCGCGCTGGACGACCTGATCGGCCTGTTCGCCAACACCCTGGTGCTGCGCACCGACACCTCCGGGGACCCGACCTTCCGCGAACTGCTGGCCCGGGTCCGGGCGGGGGACCTCGCCGACTTCGACCACCAGGAGATGCCGTTCGAGCGCCTGGTGGAGCAGCTGCGCCCGGTCCGCTCGCCGTCCCGGCACCCGCTCTTCCAGGTGATGCTCTCCTACGGCTCCGGCCGCCGCCCCGTCCGCCTGCCGGGCCTGGAGGCGACCGCCCTGCGCCCGCACAACGGCTCGGCCAAGTTCGACCTCACCCTGTCGCTGGCCGACCGGCCGGAGGGCGACGGGATCGACGGGTTCCTGGAGTACGCGCTCGACCTGTTCGACGAGTCGGGCGCGCGCGTCCTGGTCGAACGGCTGGTCCGGGTGCTGCGCCAGGCCGTGGACGCGCCGGACCGCCGGATCTCCACGCTGGAGGTGCTGTCCGAGGCCGAGCGCCGGCGCATCGTCCGGGACTGGAACGCCACGGACGCCCCGGTCGATCCGCGCAGCTTCCCGGAGATGTTCGAGGACCGGGTCCGCGCCGACCCCGACCGGCTCGCCCTCGTCGCGGACGGCCACCGCCCGGCGCACGGCCACCGGCTGACGTACGGACAGGTCAACCGGCTGGCGAACCGGCTGGCGCACCGGCTGACCGCCCTCGGCGTCGGCCCGGAGCGGACCGTCGGCATCCACCTGCCGCGCTCCGCGGAACTCGTCATCGCCCTGCTCGCCGTCCAGAAGGCCGGGGGAGCGTTCGTCCCCCTGGACCCGGGCTGGCCGTCGGCCCGGATCAGCGGGATCGCCTCCGACGCCCGCCTCACCGCGGTGCTCACCACCCCCGGCGGGGCGTCCGGGCTGCCCGACGGCCCGGCCGCCGTCGAACTCGACCTGGCCGCGCACCCGTCCGGCGGCTGGTTCGCCGACCGGCCGGACCACGACCCCGGAGTCCCGATCGACCCGGAGAGCCTCGCGTACGTCATCTACACCTCCGGCTCCACCGGCACGCCGAAGGGCGCGATGATCCGCCACCGGGCGATCAGCAACCGCCTGCCCTGGCAGATCGGGCTGCTCGGCCTGACCGCCGAGGACCCGGTGCTGCACAAGGCGCCGCTGACCTTCGACATCTCGGTCAACGAGATCTTCCTGCCGTGGGCGGCCGGGGCCGCGCTGGTGGTGGCCGGGGCCGGCCGGGAAGGCGACGTGGCGCACCTGCTGGAGCTGATCGAGCGGGAGCGGATCGCCTTCGTCTACCTGGTGTCCTCGATCCTCGACATCATGCTGGAACGCCTCGACGTCGGCCGCGCCGCCGCTTCGCTCAAGCACCTGTGGTGCGGCGGCGAGGTCCTCACGCCCGAGCTCTTCGCACGGTTCCGCGACCGGCTCGGCGCGGCCACCCTCTACCACGGCTACGGGCCGGCCGAGACCACCATCGGCGTCACCTGCCAGGTGTACCGGGGCGCCGCCGAACGGGGCATCACGATCGGCCGGCCCAACCCCAACACCCGGGCGTACGTGCTGGACCCGTCGATGCGTCCGGTCCCGGTCGGCGTCGCGGGCGAACTCTACCTGGGCGGCGTGCCGTTGGGGCGGGGCTACCTCAACGACCCGCGCCGCACCGCCGCCGCCTTCGTGGCCGACCCGCTCTCCGGGGAGCCCGGCGCGAGGCTCTACCGCAGCGGGGACCTCGCCCGCTACCGCGCCGACGGCGACATCGAGTTCCTCGGCCGGGCCGACAACCAGGTGAAGATCCACGGCGTACGGGTCGAGCTGGAGGAGATCGAGTCGGTGCTGAACCGGCACCCCGCGGTCCGCCAGGCGGTGGTGCTGGTGCTGGACGGCGGACCGGGCGGGGACCGCCTCGCGGCCTGGTGCACGCCGGACCGCACCCGGGAGCGGCCGGAACCGGCCGAACTGCGTGACTGGCTGCGGACCGTCCTGCCGGAGTACCTGGTACCCCGCGAGGTGCGGGTGGTGACGGCCCTGCCCCTGATGAGCTCGGGCAAGGTGGACCGCAGGGCGCTGGCCGACCAGGCGTTGCGGACGGCGCACGACGACGCCCCCGGCACGGTGGACCAGCGCGCCCCGGCCGAGGGCACCGAGCGGCTGATCGCCGAGGTCTGGACCGAGGCCCTGGGCCGGGACCGGATCGGCGCCGACGCCAACTTCTTCGACCTCGGGGGCCATTCGCTGCTGCTCGCCCGGGTGCAGACCGGGCTGCGGGCCCGGCTGGGGTGGGACGTGCCGGTGCTCGACCTGTTCACCCGCCCCACCATCGCCCAGCTCGCCCGGCACCTGGACAGCCGGGCGGACCGCGCGCCCGAGTCCGCCGCCGGCCCCGGCAGCCGGGAGGCCCTCGACGTGCTGCTCCCGCTGCGCACGGAGGGCGGGCTGGAGCCGCTGTTCTGCGTCCACCCGGCCTCCGGGCTGAGCTGGCCGTTCGCCGGGCTGCGCCCGCACCTGGACCCGCGCCGACCGCTCTACGGCCTGCAGAGCCGGACCCTGCTCGGCCGGCCGGTGCCCGGCTCCCTGACGGAGCTGGCCGACGAGTACCTGGAGCGGATCCGGGAGGTCCAGCCCGAGGGCCCCTACCACCTGGTCGGCTGGTCCTTCGGCGGGGTCGTCGCCCACACCATGGCGACCCGGCTCCAGCAACAGGGCGAGCAGGTGGCCCTGTTGGCGATGCTCGACTCCTATCCGCGCTACCCCTGGCGCAAGTTGGCCCGCGACCACCGCCAACAGGCCCTGCGTTCCCTGCTCTACATGTCCCACTACGATCTCGACCGCCTGGACGGCAGCCCGCTCGACCGCGCCGCGGTGCTCCGGATCATCGCCGAACAGGGCGGCGTGCTGGCCGAGTTGTCGGAGGAGACGCTCCAGGGGGTGATGGCGGCGTTCGTCGCCTCGGCCGAACTCCAGCAGGGCGTCGAGCACCAGGTGTTCCACGGGGACCTGCTGTTCTTCACCGCGACGGTCGACCCGATCGATCCGGGGCTCTCCCACCGGGACTGGAAGGCCCATGTGGACGGGGTGGTCGAGAACCACGGGATCACCTGCGAGCACAAGGACATGACCCGGAGCGGGCCGCTCGCGGAGATCGGCCGCCGGTTGGACCGGCGTCTGCGCGACCTGGCCGGGGCGGGGGACTGACCCGCTGTTCCCCGCCCCCGTCCCCGCCCGGTGCCGGTGTGCGCCGGGCGGGGACGGCGGTTCTCCGGGGGCCTGCCCCGGCCCGGTCCTTCGGCGCGGGCCCCGGCCCGGTCCGTCGAGGCTTGCCACGGCCTGCCCGCCCGCACTATGTTAAGGCCTTAACTAAGGGTAGCCTTATCTGAAGGGGTGTGGGTTTCGGCATGGTGCAAGGAAGCAGTCCCTCGCGCACGAGGGGACACGAGGGGCGGCCCCCGCGCATCACGCTCGCCGGGATCGAGCAGGTCGGCCGGGAGATCGGCCTGGCGGACCTGACCCTCCAGGGCGTGGCCTCCCGGCTCGGTGTCGCCTCCGCGGCGCTGTACCGGCACGTGGACGGCAAGGCCGGGCTGGACCGGCTGGTCGGTGAGAGCATGCTCGCCGAACTCCGCGTCCCGAATCCGCCTGAGGACGTCGACGCACACCTGCTCCGGTTCGCGCTCACCCTGCGGGACTTCGTGCTCGCCCGGCCGGGCATGGCCCGCTACCTCCAGGAGCTGTTCCCGCGGGGCGCCGCGGGGGCCGCGGTGCTCGCCGGTGAGATCGAGGCCCTGGTCGAACGCGGCCACACCCCCGACACCGCCGTGGTCGTCTGCACCTCGGTGGCCGGGTTCGCCATCGCGCAGGCGGCGGCCCAGGAACGGCAGGGCGCCTACCTGGCGGGTGGGCGGGGCGATCACCGGATGGAACGCCAACTGGCCGAGTCCCGCGCGCTGCTGGCCTCGGACGGGGTGCTCGCGGCGGCCCACGCGAACCTGCCCGAGGTCTCCCCGGAGGACTACTTCCGCCTCGTCGTCACCGCGTACATCCGCGGCCTGACCGACGCGGCGCCGCCGGGGCGCCCGCTGCCCGAGGTGATGGCCGCCCTGGACGTCAGGCTCCCGGCCGACGGGGGGCAGCGGTGACCCGCGGATTCCAGGGCGCCGTCCTCCGGGGCTTCGGCGCCCGCGACCACGAGGCGACGGTGGTGGAGAAGATCAGGCTGGCACCGCACTTCGTGCGGGTCCGCCTGGTCTCGCCGACGCTGTTCGAGGAGGTCACGGCCGGCCCCGCCGCCTGGCTGCGCTTCTGGTTCCCCGATCCGGACGGCGGGGCCGCCGAGCACCAGCGGGCCTACACCCTCACCGAGGCCTCCCCGGAGACGGGCGCCTTCGCGGTGGACTTCGTCCTGCACGAGCCCGCCGGCCCCGGCTCGCGCTGGGCCGCGACCGTCCGGTCGGGGGACCGGGTGCCGGTGGTGTCGCTCGGGTCGACCACCTTCGAACCGGCCGCCGAACCACCGGCCGGCTACCTGCTGTGCGGGGACGCCGCGTCGATCCCGGCGATCAACACGATCCTGCGGACCGTCCCGCACGACGTCCCGGTGGAGCTGTACCTGGAGGAACACGTCCCGGAGGACCGGCTGATACCCCTGGCGGCCCATCCGCGGCTGCGCGCGCACTGGGTGCCCCGGGACGGCGGCGCGGGGGCGGCCGCCGCGATCGAGGCCCGTGACTGGTCGGACTGGTCCGCCTGGATCGCGACCGAGCAGACCACCTTCAAGCTGCTCCGCACGCGGCTGCGGGACGAGTTCGGGTTCCCCAAGTCCGAGCTGACCGGCCGGGCCTACTGGATCCACGGCCGGTCCATGGGCAAGCTCCGGGACGACCCGGCGGGCGGGAACGCGCCGCTCCCCGAGATCACCGCGGCCCGCCCGCCGACGGGCGAGGAATGCGCCGACGGCGGGCCGACGGTCACCGGCCCGGCCGCGCCCGGCACCGGCCCGTCCGCGCCCGAGGTCCCGGCCGTCCCGGCGCGGCCGAGCGATCCGTCCGCTCCTGCGACCCCCGCCCGCTGGCGCTCCCAGGCGGCCGGACGGCTGTTGGCCCCCGTACGCGGGGCGCTGCTGGCGGCCGGACTGCTGCAGGTCGTCGTCACGGTCCTGCAACTCGCCCCGTTCGTCCTGCTGACCGAGCTGGCCCGGCGGCTCCTGGACGGCGCCGACGACGCGCGGCTGCGGGCCGTCGGCCTGCTCGCGCTCGTCCTGCTCGGCGCCGGCACCGCGCTCGGTGCCGCGCTGACCCTGTGGCTGCACGCGGTCGACGCGCGGTTCGCGCGCGACCTGCGCACCCGGCTGCTCGGCAAGCTCGCCCGGCTGCCGCTCGGCTGGTACTCCGCGCGCGGATCGGCCGGGACCAAGAAGGTCGTCCAGGACGACACCCTGTCGCTGCACTACCTGGTCACCCACGCCGTCCCGGACGCGGTGGCCGCGGTCGTCGCCCCGGTGTCCGTGCTCGGCTACCTGTTCGTCGTGGACTGGCGTCCGGCCCTGGTGCTGCTCGTCCCGGTCCTGGTGTACGTCGTGACCATGGCGGTCATGATGGTGCAGTCCGGCCCGCGGATCGCACAGGCCCAGCGATGGGCCGAGCGGATGGGCGGGGAGGCCGGCGCCTACCTCGAAGGACAGCCGGTGGTCCGGGTGTTCGGCGGTGCGGCCGCCTCCACGTTCCGGCGGCGACTGGACGAGTACCTGACGTTCCTGGGGGACTGGCAGCGGCCGTTCATCGGCAAGAAGACCTTCATGGACCTGGTGACCAGGCCCACGACCTTCCTGTGGCTGATCGCCACCACGGGCACCCTGCTGATCGTCACGGGCCGGATGGCCCCCGTCGACCTGCTGCCGTTCCTGCTGCTCGGCACCACCTTCGGCACCGGGCTGCTCGGGATCGGCTACGGGCTCGGCGGACTGCGGGACGGCATGCTCGCGGCCCGCGCCATCGCCGTCACGCTGGACGCGGAGGAGCTCGCCACCCGCCCGGACGCCGAACCCCTCGGCTCCGACGGCTCCGAGGGTCCGCTGGGCACGGTCGTGTTCGACCGGGTCACCTTCGCCTACCGGCCCGGCGTGCCGGTGATCCGGGACGTGTCCCTCACCCTGCGACCCGGCACGGTGACCGCCCTGGTCGGCCCCTCCGGCTCGGGCAAGTCCACCCTCGCCGCCCTGCTCGCCCGGTTCCACGACGTGGGCGACGGCGCCATCCGGGTCGACGGGCGCGACCTCCGCTCGCTGACCGCCGACGAGCTCTACACCCGGGTGGGGTTCGTCCTCCAGGACGTCCAGCTGGTCCGTGGAACCGTCCGCGAGAACATCGCGCTGGCGGTCCCGGACGCCTCCGCCGAGCAGGTCGAGGCGGCGGCGCGCGCGGCCCGGATCCACGACCGGATCACCCGGCTCCCACAGGGGTACGACACCGTGCTCGGCGACGGCGCGCAGCTTTCGGGCGGCGAGCGGCAGCGGCTCACCATCGCCCGCGCGATCCTCGCCGACACCCCGGTCCTGGTCCTCGACGAGGCGACCGCCTTCGCCGACCCGGAGTCCGAGTACCTGGTGCAGCGCGCGCTCGACCGGCTGACCCGGGACCGCACGGTCCTCGTCATCGCCCACCGGCTGCACACCGTCACCGGCGCCGACCGGATCGCCGTGATGGACGACGGCAGGGTGGTGGAGGCCGGCACCCACGACGAACTGCTCGCCGCCGGCGGTCGGTACCACCGCCTCTGGCACGCCGACGGTGCGCGCGCCGTGCCGGACGGCCCCGCCTCCGGGCGTCCCGGCGACGGGCGTCCCGGGACCGGGACCGAGGCCGGGACCGAGAGCGGGACCGAGACCGACATCGAAGGAGCAATCCGATGATCCGACCGCTGCTGCGCCTGCTGCCGGCGGACCGGCGTCCGGCGGTCATCGCCTACGGCGCGCTCACCCTGGCCTCGGTCCTGCTGCGCGCGGCCGGTGCCGTCCTGCTGGTGCCGCTGGTCCGGGAGCTGTTCGGCCCGCACCCGTCCGACGCACTGCCCTGGCTGGGTGCCCTGACGGCCGCGACCGCCGCCGGCTGGGCGGTCGACACGGTCGCGGCCCGGCGCGCCTTCGACCTGGGGTTCGGGCTGCTGGAGCGTGTCCAGCACGAGGTCGCGGACCGTCTGACCGAGGTCCGGCTGGGCTGGCTGGCGGGCAACACCGCGGCGGCCCGCGCGGCGATCGCCTCCGGCGGCCCCGAACTCGTCGGCCTGTTCGCCAACCTGCTCACGCCGTTGGCCGGTGCCGTCCTGCTGCCCGCCGCGATCGCCCTGGCGCTGGTTCCGGTCGCCTGGCAGCTCGGGCTGGCGGCCGCCCTCGGCGTCCCGGTGCTGATGGCGGCGCTCTGGGCCTCCGGGCGGATCAGCCGACGGGCCGACGCGCTCGCCGCCGACACCAACAGCGCCCTGACCGAGCGGCTGATCGAGTTCGCCGGGACCCAGCAGGCGCTGCGGGCCGCTCGGCGGGCCGAGCCGGCCCGCAGCCAGGTCGGCCGGGCCCTGGCGGAGCAGCACGGATCCACCATGCGACTGCTGCTGCTCCAGGTCCCGGGCCAGCTGTTGTTCGGCCTCGCGGGCCAGGCGGCCCTGGTGCTGCTGGCCGGCACGGCCGCCGTCCTGACGGTGCGCGGTGACCTGACCGCACCGGAGGCCGTCGCCCTGATCGTCGTGGTCGTCCGCTACCTGGAGCCGTTCACCGCGCTCGCCGGGCTGGCCCCCGCGGTCGAGACGGTCCGTTCCTCGCTCGCCAGGGTCGACGCCGTGCTCGCCGCACCGACCACGCCCACGGGCACCGCGGCCGGACCGGTCGGGGCACCGAGGATCGAGTTCGAGGACGTCCACTTCGACCACGACGGCGGGCGGCCGGTGCTGCGCGGCCTGAACCTCACCCTGGAGGCGGGCACCACCACCGCGATCGTGGGACCGTCGGGATCCGGCAAGAGCACGGTGCTCGCCCTGCTCGCCGGGCTGCTGTCCCCGACCCGCGGACGCGTCCTGGTCGACGGGGTGGACCTCGCCCAGCTCGACGGTGCCGCGCGGCGCGCGCTGACCAGCATGGTGTTCCAGCACTCCTACCTGTTCGACGGGACGATCCACGAGAACGTCCTGGTCGGCGATCCGGGGGCGGAGCACGGACGACTGGCCAGGGTGCTGGAGCTGGCCCGGGTGGACGAGATCACCGACCGGCTGCCGGCCGGCCCGGACACCCGCGTCGGCGAGGGGGGCACGGCGCTCTCCGGTGGTGAGCGCCAGCGGATCGCCATCGCCCGGGCCCTGCTGAAGCCCGCCCCGGTGCTGCTCGTGGACGAGGCGACCAGCTCCCTCGACACCGAGAACGAGGCTGCCGTCGCCGCTGCCCTGGCGGCCGGGGCGGGGGCCCGGACCGGGGTCATCGTGACCCACCGGCCGGCCACCGTCCGCGCTGCCGACCGGGTCCTGTTCCTGGAGGACGGGTCGGTGGTCGAGGACGGCACCGTGGAGGGTCTGCTCGCGGCGCGGGGACGCTTCCACCGGTTCTGGCGGCAGCAGGAGGCGAGCACCGGCTGGCGGCTGCGGGCCGAGCCGGCCGGGGAGCGGTAGAGCGGCGGGGCGGTGGGGGGCCGGGTGGTCAAGGTGACGCTGTAGGCCTAATGAGGGTGTCGTGGTGACGGAGGGTCCTGGCGTGGGGATGCGTTCGGGATGTTGTCACATCGTCAGATCACCTCACGGAGACTGCTCCTGGCGACGGCGGGACTGTCGCTCCTCGGAATCTCGGGATGCGGCCGGACCGGTGTCCGGGACGCAGGGGTCGCGAGCGGCCCGTCGCCCACCGCCTCCGGCGGGCCGCCCCCACCGCCTCCGGCGTCGCCCGCCGCGGCCGCTCCGAGCGGGTCTGCCACCGCTGCCGCCCCTGCCGCCTCTGCCACCCCCGCCGCCTCTGCCACCCCCGCACCGGCCCCGCCGGTCGCCGGGCGGCACCTCACGGAGGACGAGCGCAAGCCGCTGAACGAGCTCGACGCCGGCCGCAAGGTGGTGGCCATCACCATCGACGACGGCCCCCACCCGACGTACACCCCGGAGGTGCTCGCCCTCCTGGAGAAGCACGGCATCCGGGCGACCTTCTTCCTGATCGGCGAGAACGCGGCCGAACACCCCGGTCTGGTGAAGGAGATCGCGGGCCGGGGTCACCTCATCGGCAACCACTCCTGGAGCCATCCGAACCTGCGTGCGCTCCCCGAGGCGAACATCCGCGACGAGCTGACGCGCACCTCCGACCTCCTCGCCGGGATCACCGGCAAGGAGCCCACCTGGTTCCGCTCCCCGGGCGGGGACTGGCCCGCCAAGACGCTCAAGGTCTGTACCGAGCTCGGAATGCGGCCCATGGGCTGGTCGGTCGACCCGGAGGACTGGGCGGAGCCCGGGACGGACGTGATCGCCAGACGGCTCATGGCGGAGCTGAGACCGGGCGCGATCGTGCTGACCCACGACGGAGGCGGGAACCGCTCGCAGACGGTGGCGGCCCTCACCGGGTTCCTGCCGACGCTGATCGACTCCGGATACCGGTTCACCGCACCGCCGGCGTGACGGTGGGGATCCCTGCGGCCCTTCCCGCAGTCGCGGGAAGGGCCGCAGCGTGCGACGGCTCTTCTGGACAAGAACAAAACTTAGGTTAGCCTATGCTAAGTTCGATGTTGTTCGGTTCCGGCAGAGCACTGGGCCTCGCGGTCCGGGCACTGTCCCTTCCTGAAGGCGAACACCTGTGATACGCCCCGGAATCACCAGCCGGCCCGCCGCAGGGCCGGACCCTGCCGCCGACCCGCCCGCCGCCGCAGCCGTCGTGGCCGGACAGTTCCGCTTCTTCGACGCCCACGTGGTACGGACCCGCCGGCTCGGCCCCACGCTGCTGCGGGTGACCTTCGGCGGCGACCGGCTGGCCGGCTTCGCCTCCGGCGGGCGGGACCAGAGCGTCTCCCTCTTCCTGCCGCGGCCGGGCCAGCAGGCTCCGGTCCTGCCCGACCGCACCGGCGCGGGCTGGTACCAGGCCTGGCTGGCCGAGCCGGAGCACGAACGGGCGGTCCTGCGCTCCTACACGGTCCGCGCGCAGCGCTACCAGCCCCTCGAGGTGGACGTGGACTTCGCCCTGCACGACGCCGGGTCCGGCCATCCGTCGAACGGCGCCGGCCCGGCCGCGGCCTGGGCCGCACGGGCCGAACCCGGCGACCGGGTGGTCCTGCTGGGGCCGGCGACGGCGGACAACCGCAGCGTCGGCTTCCGGCCGCCGCCCGACACGGACTGGATCCTGCTGGCCGCCGACGAGACCGCGCTGCCCGCCCTCGGCGCGATCCTGCGCTGGCTCCCGACCGCGGCCCGGGGCCGGGCCTTCGTCGAAGTCCCGTACCGGCAGGACGTCCAGGACCTGCCGAGCCCGGCCGGACTCGACGTCACCTGGCTGACCAGGGAGGGCGGGTCCGCGTCGCCGGGCGAGATCCTGGCCGGGGCGGTGCGGGCCGCGGACCTGCCCGCGGGTGTGCCGTACGCCTGGATCGCGGGGGAGTCGGCGATGGTCCGGGGCCTGCGCCGGCACCTCGTCCGGGAGCGCGGTTACGACCGCGCCCGGATCGAGTTCTCCGGCTACTGGCGACGCGGTGCCTCGGAGGAGCAACTCCGCTCGGAGCGCGGCACCATGGGCGACGCGGACTGACTGAGCCCGGCCCGGCCGGTCGGCGAGTCCGCCCGGCCCGAGGCGGTGGACTCCCCGGATCAGCCGGTCGTGTCGAGCCCGGCCCGGGCTGCGCCGAGCCACCTGTCGAGCGCCTCGTCGAGCCCGTCCGGGGCCTGACCGCTGTCGCCCGCCCAGGCGACGAAGCCGTCCGGGCGGACCAGCAGGGCGGCGAGCCCGGCCCGGCCGGGGCAGCGGGACGTCACGATCCGCAACCGGTCGCGGTGACCGTCGGCCCGGGCGCGCAGTGCGGGGTCGTCGGTGAGGTCCAGCAGCAGCGCCCGGCCGTCGTGCAGGTGGTCGGCGAGCCTGCTGCCGTCGGCGAGTTCGAGGTCCGGTGCGCTGCGGCCCACCAGGGGGTGCTCGCCGGGCAGGTCGTAGCGCTGCCACACGCCGGAGATCTGCTTGACGAAGTAGGTGGTCCCGGCCACGGTGTCGGCCAGTTGCGTGACGACGTCGCGCAGCGCGCCGCTGCCCGGCTCGGGCCGCATCAGCGCGACCTGCGCCCTGGTCCAGTCCAGGACCCAGGCGCCGATCGGGTGCCGCTCGGCGGTGTAGCTGTCCAGCAGGCCCTCCGGGGCCCAGCCCTGCACGGTGGCGGCGAGCTTCCAGCCGAGGTTGATCGCGTCGCCGATGCCGAGGTTGAGGCCCTGGCCGCCGAACGGGGAGTGCACGTGCGCCGCGTCGCCGGCCAGCAGCACCCGGCCCGCGCGGTAGGTGCCGGCCTGGCGGGCGTTGTCCGTGAAGCGGGTCGCGCTGTGCACCCCGGTGATCGTCACGTCCACGCCGCTGACGTTGCGCAGGCTGGTCTGCAACTCCTCGGCCGTGACCGGCGATTGGCGGTCCGC
This sequence comes from Kitasatospora sp. NPDC089797, assembly GCF_040684795.1. NCBI lineage: Bacteria > Bacillati > Actinomycetota > Actinomycetes > Kitasatosporales > Streptomycetaceae > Kitasatospora > Kitasatospora sp. NPDC089797. Next base: position 309,556 of record NZ_JBFBGS010000001.1, read on the forward strand.
GGGCGGACCGTCGAACTCCACGGTGAGGATCCGGCCCGGCATCGGCCCGTGCACGTACGTTCCGACCGCGGTCCGGTTCCAGCCCGGGTTCAGGCCCTCGGAGCCGGTCATCTCCACCATCGCCTGGTGGCCGGTGATCTCCGGGGCGGTGCCGGGGAAGTCGATGCCGGTGAGCCGGCGCACCGTGCTGCGGCCGCCGTCGCACCCGACCAGCCAGCCGGTGCGGACCGGCGCAGCGCCGTCGAGGTGCACGGTCACGCCGTGCTCGTCGGCGTCGAAGCCGGTCAGTTCCACGCCCCGGCGCAGCTCGACGCCCAGTTCGGCTGCGCGTTCGCCGAGCACGTGCTCCAGGGCCGCCTGCGGGATGAGGGCGGCCTTGTCGACGGGGCCGCGGTCGGCGAAGTCGGGGTCGTCGGCCGGGTCGAAGCGGTCGAGGCTCAGCATGATCCCGGCGAAGTGCCCGGCGACCCGCCCCGGCATCCGCGGGGGCGCTGCGCCGTCGGCGGGGGCCGGGTTGCCGGCGGGCGGTCCGTCCGGGCGGCGCTGCGGGGTGGAGCGGATGAAGTTCTCCATCACCTGCGCATGGATCCCTTCGAGCGCCGGCAGCAGCCCGCGCCGGTAGAAGGCCTCTACGCTGGGCGTGTTGATGGCGCCGGCCTTGATCGTCTCGTCCACCGCGGTGAGCCGTTCGACGACCAGCACCGAGGTTCCGGCGAGCCGGAGTTCGCAGGCCAGCATGAGCCCGACCGGCCCGCCGCCCGCCACCACCACGTCGAAGTCCGTACCCGTACCCGCACCCGTGCCGGTGCCCGCGTCTGTGCGCATGTCCGTGTCCATGACTTCACTGTAGTCACTAAAAATCTGTTGTGGGTATAATTTTGGTCATGGATGCCGCCAAGACCCCGGACACCGACGACGAGCCGCAGTTCCGCAACCTCACGCTGCGTCAGCGCAAGAAGGCGCAGACCCGGCAGCGGATCTCCGGCGTGGCCACCAGCCTGTTCCTGGCGCGCGGGTTCGACCAGGTCACCGTCGCGGAGGTGGCCGAGGCGGCGGAGGTGTCGGCCATGACGGTCTTCAACTACTTTCCGCGCAAGGAGGACCTCTTCCTGGATCGCATCCCGGAGGTCGTCGAGCTGTTCACGGCCGCCGTGCGCGACCGCCCGGCCACCGAGACCCCACTCGCCGCCCTGCACCGCCGGATCCTCGAACTCATCGACGAGGGCTACCCGTTGGCGGCTCTGCGGGATCACTTCACGGCCTTCTGGCAGGTCGTGGTGGACTCCCCGTCGCTGCGCGCCCGGGCCCGCGAGGGCGTCGAGGAGCTGGAGGGCGCGCTGACCGAGGTGATCGCGCGGACCTCGCCGGACCCGCAGCCCCGGCTGACGGCCGCGCTCGCCGTCGCCGCCTACCGCACCGGCTGCCTCACCTCCGCGGGCCGGATGCTGGCGGGGGAGAGCGCCGCGGCCGTCGACCCCGACCACCGGGCCCTGCTGGACGCGTCCTTCGGCGCACTCAGGCGCGCCCTGCCGCTGTCGTAGCGCCGTGGGTGCCGGTGCGGGAAAGAGGTGGCGCATCGAGTGCGGTCGATGACAGGCTGGGCCCCATGATGATCACCAGAAAGGCCCATGCCGCGTAAGCGACCGGGCGCGATCCGCGCCGCACGGGAACGCCGACCGCCCCAGTGGGCCCGTGAGCTGCTCCCCGTCGACCGACTGTCCCGCGACACGAGTGCCGCGATCCACCTGATCGAGCACGGCGGCCACCGCTACGGGATCCGACCCGGGCGGACGGCGCAGTTGCTCGCCGGCTACCGGACGTTCCTCCGACAGCCCGGCCGGAGGCTGCTGCTGGTCGCCTCGGAGTGCCCGGCCTGCCCGGGGTGCCAGTACGACGACCTCGCGGTGGCCAGGGACACCCTGGAGCTCCTGGCGGGCAGCCTCCCGACCGCAGCGCGCGCCGAACTCCGGCGGCTTCTTGCCGCCCTCGACGCGGAGTTCCGCCGCAGGACTCTTCCCGACCCCGACCCGAGCCACTGGCTGGACTGGAGCGGGGATCCGTATCCGTGGTGGCACCGCCGGCTGTACGTGGGCGGATGAGGAAGCGGGCTCTGACGAAGAGGCGGAGCCGCAGGACCACGGCTCGCCCACCAGCCGTCAGCCGACCCGGAGGCCCAGCGCCAGGGTCAGTTCGAGGACCCGGTGCGGCGATGCGAGATCCGGGAACAGCTCCCGCAGCTGCGACATCCGGTACCGGACCGTCTGGGGGTGGACGAACAGCTCCGCCGCCACCTCGTCCCGCCTGCCCTGGTGCAGCAGCCAAGCCCGCAGCGTCTCCTCCAACCGCCGTGCGGTGGTGACCGGCACGGTCCGCAACGGGGCGAGGGCTCGGGCGCGCAGGTCCGCGAAGGCGTCCGCGTCGGCGCTCAGCACCAGTTCGGGCAGGTGCTCCTCGGTGTCGCGGATGTCCGGGGAGAGGGAGCGTGCGCGTACGGCTCGTGCGTACGAGGCGGACGCACGGGTCCAGGGCCGTGCCGGGCCGACCACGGCGGTGCGGTCGGTCAGCTGCCGCAGGAGGTGTGACCGGTCGGCGTCGGGGACGAGCAGCACGCCGGTGGCGTCCGGCAGGTCGTCGAGGACGAGCGTGCTGGGGTCGAGCGGCCGGTAGGCGGGCCGGGCCTGGGCGGCGGGCAGCAGGACCGCGGTCAGCGAGACCGGGGGCTGCCACCCGGCCCGCTGGGCGGAGGCCAGCAGCACGTCCGGACTCGCGCCGGCGAGGAGGTCGCGGGCCAGGTGTTCCAGGTGGCGCTCGTGGGCCCTGCCGCGGGCGGCCAGTTCGTCGGCGTGGCCCGCGGCGCTCGCGGCGGAGAGTTCGTCGATGTAGGCGAAGGTCAGCTCGGCGAACTTGGCGACCTCGGCGGCGGGCAGACCCGCGGGTACGGCGCCCGCCGCCAGGCACCGCCAGGCCACTCGGGCGCCGACGCGGTAGGCGCTGAGCAGGGCGTCCATCGAACGGCCGTCGCGCACCTCGCCGCGGCCCAGCTCGTAGGCCGCGTCGCCGGCGTCGCCGCCCGTGGCGTTCCCGCTCGCGAGGTCCAGGTAGTGCCCCAGGGCGGTGCGGACGGCCCGGCGGATGGTGGCGCCCATGCGGCCCGAGAGGGCGTTGGCATAGGGCGGGACCTCGTCGATGATCGCCTCGACGACCTCGTCGGCGGTGGCCGCCAGCGCGGCCCGGAGCGCGGCGACCGTCGTCCCGTCCAGGGCCGGCTCGCCGGCCCTCTGGATTGCATGGCTCACGTTTTGTTCCCCACGAACAATTCGGCCGACCAGATTCACATCCTACGGTCAGGACTTTACGCCCTGGGGCGCAGCAAGCTGGAGCCATGACAAGCGCAGCCCTCCGCAGCAGGGCATGGAAACTGCTGGAGATGGTCACCACACCGCTCCTGCCGTCGGACTACCTCGACCTGGTGAGCCCGCTGCGGGCGGGTGCGGACCTGCGCGGGCGCGTCGAGGGCGTGCACCCCGAGGCGGGCGGCGCCGCGACCGTCGTGATCAGGCCGGGACGGGGCTGGCGCGGCCACGTGGCGGGTCAGTACGTGCGGATAGGGGTCGAGGTCGACGGGGTGCGCCTGTGGCGCTCCTACTCCCTCACCTCACCGCCGGACCGCCGGGACGGCCGCATCACCATCACCGTGAAGGCGATCCCGGACGGCAGGGTCAGCAACCAGCTGGTCCACCGGACGGCACCGGGCACGCTGGTCCAACTCGACCAGGCGGCGGGCGACTTCGTGCTGCCGCGGGCCAGGCCCGCCAAGGTGCTCTACCTGACGGCCGGCAGCGGCATCACGCCCGTCATGGGCATGCTGCGCGACACCGGGCTCGATGACGTCGTGATGGTCCACTGCACACCACGACCGCAGGACGTGATCTTCCGCGACGACCTGCACGACCTGGTCGCGGACGGGCGGCTGCGGCTCATCGAGGTGCACACCGGGACCGACGGCCGGCTCGACCTCGGGCGCCTCGGTGGCCTCGTGCCCGACTGGGCCGAGCGCGAGACCTGGGCCTGCGGGCCCGGGGGACTGCTCGACGCCGTCGAGGAGCACTGGGCCGAGCACGGCGCCCCGGAGCGCCTGCACACCGAACGCTTCCGCCCCGCCGTCGTCCTCACCGGCGGCGGCGCCGGCGGCACGGTCACGTTCAGCACCACGGGCAAGGCCGTCGAGGCGGACGGCACCACGCCGTTGCTGGACGTCGGCGAGGAGGCCGGCGTGCTCATGCCGTCCGGGTGCCGCATGGGCATCTGCTTCGGCTGCGTCACGCCGCTCACCGCGGGCGCCGTCCGTGACCTGCGCACCGGCGAGATCACCGAGGCCGCGCCGGGCGTCCTCGTCCAGACCTGTGTGTCCGCCGCGGCGGGCTCCTGCGACATCGAACGGTAGAGGCACCTTGACCGCCATCGACCCCACCGCCCACCTGACCGCGGAGCAGATCGAGGAGCTCGGCCGCGAGCTGGACGCGATCCGCGACGAGGTGATCGCCGACCGCGGCGAGAAGGACGCGGCCTACATCCGCAAGGTCATCTCGGTGCAGCGCAAGCTCGAGCTGGCCAGCCGGGGCGTGCTGCTGTTCTCGATCTTCCCGCCCGCGTGGTTGCTGGGCACCGCCGGCCTGTCCGTGGCGAAGATCATGGACAACATGGAGATCGGCCACAACGTCCTGCACGGGCAGTGGGACTGGATGCGGGACCCGAAGATCCACTCCACCACCTGGGAGTGGGACCACGTCTCGCCGTCCGAGCAGTGGAAGCACTCGCACAACGAGCTGCACCACACCTACACCAACGTGATCGGCAAGGACAACGACCTCGGCTACGGCATCATGCGCGTCGACGAGGACCAGAAGTGGCGCCCCTTCCACCTCGGCCAGCCGCTGTGGAACCTCGTCAACGCCTGCTTCTTCGAGTACGGCATCGCCGCGTACGACCTGGAGCTCGGCAAGAACCTGCGCAAGCACCGCCGGCGCACGCCGGAGTTCCGGGCCCGGGCCCGGGCCGTGGGCCGCAAGATCCGCAAGCAGGTGCTCAAGGACTACGTGATCCACCCGCTGCTGTCCGGCCCGTCCTTCCTCACCACCCTCGCCGCCACCTTCACCGCGAACCTGGTCCGCAATCTCTGGACCCATTCGGTGATCATGTGCGGGCACTTCCCCGAGGGCGTGCAGGTCTTCGAGCGCCGGTCGGTCGAGGGCGAGACGCGCGGTCAGTGGTACCTGCGGCAGATGATGGGCTCGGCGAACATCAGCGGCAGCAGGGCCATGCACTTCATGACCGGAAACCTGTCGCACCAGATCGAGCACCACCTCTTCCCGGACCTCCCGAGCAACCGGTACGCCGAGGTCGCGGTGAAGGTGCGCGCGCTGTTCGAGAAGTACGGCCTGGAGTACGTCACCGGGCCGCTGCCCCGGCAGGTGTTCTCCGCCTGGCACAAGGTCTTCCGGCTCTCGCTGCCGAACAGGAAGCCCGCGGCCACGACGCCCGACCGGACGAAGGAACCCGTCGCGGTCTGAGCGCCGGGGCCGAACCCCTCGGCCGGTGCCCGGGCCGTGCCCCGCCGCCCACCTCGTGGCTCAACAGGTGTGAGCCGTCAGGCAGTCGGCGGCGCAGCGGTCACCGGGGTCGAACGGGCATCAGGGCCGCAGGGCGGTCGCGAGTGCCTCGGTCAGGGTCACCGGCGGGCGGCCGAGCAGCCGGCGCAGGTCGCCGGAGTCGGTGTACAACTCGCCGCGGTTCATGCCGCGGTCGGCGTCGGCGAGGACCTCCGCCAGCGCGACGGGGAGACCCGCGCCGGCCAGGACCCGGCTCAGCTCGCCCACCGGGAGGTCGGTGTAGGCGACCTGCCTCCCGGACGCGGCGGAGACCGCGGCCGCGAGTCCGGCCAGGGTGAAGGATTCGTCGCCGCCGAGCTCGTACACGGCGCCGGTGCGGCCCTCGGTGGTGAGGACGACGGCCGCGGCCTCGGCGTAGTCGGCGCGGGACGCGGCGCTGATCCGTCCCTCGCCCGCAGCACCGACGAGGGCGCCGTCCTGCAGGATCTGCGGCAGTCGGTCGGTGTAGTTCTCCAGGTACCAGCCGTTGCGCAGCAGCACGTTGGGGACGCCGCGCTCCCGCAGGTACGCCTCGGTCTCGCCGTGGGTGGCACCGATGACGGTGGTGGCCGTGTCCGCGTGCGTCGTGCTCGTGTACGCCAGCAGCGACACCCCCGCGGACACCGCGGCGTCGATCACCCGGCGGTGGTTGGCGACCCGCCCCTCCACGGGGACCGAGGCCGAGACCAGCAGCAGCCGGTCCGCCCCGGCGAACGCCCGGGCCAGGGAGTCGGGGTCGGCGAAGTCGGCGCGGCGCACCGTGACGCCCCGGTCGGCCAGGTCCTGGATCCGGGAGGCGTCCCGGCCGGTCGCGATGATGTCCGCGGCCGGGACCCCGCGCCGCAGCAGCGCCTCGACGGTGAGCCTGCCCAACTGGCCGGTGGCTCCGGTGACGACGATCGACATGACGGTCGTTCCTTCCTTCCCTGTGCGTCCCGCACGCCTGCCGCGGTCCGTCCGCAGCGGGCTGGCACCCAGCATGACCTGGACACTCTCTGTTGGGGAGTAGCCACTTCTTGGTACGGTACTTACCTGAGCGAAAGCATTGAGGTGAGCCGTGTGACCGCCGTCGAGAACGCGACCGGACCAGCACCGTCCTTCGACCCGTACGAACGCGGCTGCCCGTCACGGGACCTGCTCGACCGGATCGGCAGCAAGTGGGCGGTCCTCGTCCTGGGCGAACTCGGCCGCAACGGGACCTCGCGCTTCGGCGAGCTCCGGAAGGCGCTGGCGGGGGTGAGCGAGAAGATGCTCACCCAGACGCTGCGCACCCTCGAACGCGACGGGTTGATCAGCCGGACCCTCTACCCGGAGGTCCCGCCGCATGTGGAGTACGAGTTGACCGCACTGGGGCAGACGCTGCGGGAACCGCTGAAGGCGCTCACGGAGTGGTCCGTGCTGCACATCGGGGAGGTTCTCACCGCCCGCGAGGCGTACGACGAGCGCACCGGGCACACCCGGTGACCGACGGCAGCTGACGCCGCACCCACCGAACCCCTCAGGGGCGCGAAGGAGCTCCTTCGGGCAGCGGCACGCGCGTGTCCGGCACCGCGCTGAACGCAGCGATCACGTACGCGGCGAACCGGCGGGAGGCCGCGAGCCGGGCGGAACGCGGCGCGTGCAGGAGGCCCTGATGGGCCGTGAGCATCAGGACCAGGTCGTCGACGACGAAGCCGGGCCGCAGCCGGCCGGCCGCCTGGGCGCGGCGCGCCAGTTCGGTGACCGCGCGCAGCGTCCGCTCCCGGTCGGCGGCGAAGTCCATGACCTCGGGGTTCGCCGTCATGAAGGCGTCGGCGAACCCGCGGCTGTGCGCGTGGAGTTCACAGAGCCGCTCGATCAGCACCCGGAACCCGCGCCACGGATCCGCGTCGCCCAGAGCGTCCCTGACGGCGCCCTGACAGGCCCGGCGCCGCTCGGCGAACGCCTCCGCGATGAGCGTCTGCTTGGTCGGGAAGTGCCGGTACAGCGTGGCCGGGCTGAGTGCCGCGTGCCGGGCGACATCGCGCACGGGCGCGTCCAGGCCCCGCTCGCCGAACACCGCGCCGGCGGCTTCCAGGAGCCGGGCCCGGTTGTCGAGCGCGTCGGAGCGCCCCCTGCGAGGCAGATGACCGGTCATCGTCTCTCACTTCCGCCGGACGGACGGGCCCGCCCGGTACGGTCCGATGGTGCTGTCGCCCCCAGGGTCGCAGCAGTCGAGCCCCGTCCGCCCGCCGAACCCGGGAGCAGCCGTGCGAGCCGTCAGCATCAGGACCTTCGGAGACCCCGCAGGCCTACAGGTCGTCGACCTGCCCGAGCCCGCGCCCGGCCCGGGGCAGGTACGCATCGCCACGGAGGCGATCGGCGTGGGCGGCGTGGACGCCGTGATCCGCCGGGGAGCCCTCGCCGCCTACGGGTTCCGGTCGGGCCACATCCTCGGGAGCGAGGTCGCGGGGAGCGTCGTCGAGGTGGGGGAGGGCGTGGACCCCGCCTGGACCGGGCGGCAGGTGTGGGCGTTCACCGGCCTGTCCGGAGGCTACGCCGAGCAAGCCGTCGCCTCCGTCGACGACGTACTGCCCCTGCCCCCGGGACTCACCGGCACCGACGCGGTGACGCTCGGTGGCTCCGGCGTCGTCGCCCACTTCGCCCTGGACCGCGCCCGGTTCACCCCCGGGGACGCGCTGCTCGTGCGCGGCGCGGCCGGCGGCATCGGGATCACGGCGGTCCAGCTCGCGGCCGGGGCCGGCGCCGGCGCGGTGGCGGTCACCACCTCGTCGCCCGAGCGCGGCGCCCGCCTCCGGGAGCTGGGCGCCACCCACGTCCTGAGCCGCTCCGGCGACGGCGGCCCGGACGCGCCGGCCGGCTTCGACGTGGTGATCGACGTCGTGGCGGGCCCCGAACTCCCGCTCTTCCTGGACCGGTTGAACGACGGCGGGCGGTACCTGGCGGTCGGCATGCTCGGCGGACCGCCGCCGGCCGACTTCGGCATGCGGATGATGGACGCCTTCCGCAGGTCCCTGTCGTTCGCCACCTTCAGCTCCGACACCGTGCCCGGCCCCGAGCGGCAGGCCGTACGGGCGTCCCAGTTCGCCCGAGCCGCGCGCGGCGACCTGCGCAGCGTGGTGCACGAGGTGCTGCCGCTGGACCAGGCGGCAGCGGCCCACCGCGCGATGGACACGGGCGAGGTGTTCGGACGGATCGTCCTGGTGCCCTGAGCGCTGCGCGGCCCGCTCGCTCCCCGGGGCCGGACTCCCCGGCCGGGTCACGTCCGCTCCGGAACCGAGGGCCGGCGGCGTCGTTCGGTCCGGTGCGGTTCAGTCCGGTGGTTCGTGCGGGTGCGGCCGGTCCGGATCCGGGGGTCCGGGGTGCGTCGGGGGCTCGGGCTCGGGGCCGCCGGGGCGGCCGGGCAGCGGGGGATCGGGTGGCGGCTCGGGCGAGCCCGGAGGGGCCGGGGGATCGGGCGGCAGCGGTGGATCCGGCGGAACGGGCGGGGCCGGTGGCGCCGGCGGCGCCGGTGGTACGGGGGCGATGTCGGGATCCGGGGGTACGGGAATCGAAGCCATGCCTGCCTCCTCAGCGACCGAGCGCGTGGGCGAGCTGCTGCTTGTTCATCTTCGAACGGCCGTGGACGTTGCGCTGCCGCGCCTCGTTGTAGAGCTGCTCCCTGGTGGGCCCCTGGGCGCCGCGGTGGGAGCGCAGGCCGCCCCGCCGGGAGGAGGAGATGTCCTCGAGCGAGCTGCGGCTGGCGGTCTTCGACTCGCCGTGGCGGGCGCGTTCCTTGTTCACGGTGCGGGCGGCGATCTCCTCGGCCAGCTCCTCGCTCTCCCCGCGCGCCAGGACGCTGTCCTTGATGTGCTCGTACTGGCGTTCCCGCTTGGGTGTTGATCCGCGCGGCATGTCACTCGCTCCTCGGGTCCGTTGGTGTGCTGGTCGACGGGTGGCGCAGCCTGCCGCCGACGTCCCATGTCCTGCGGCTAACCCGATCGCGTCGCGGCAAACCCCGGCGGACCGGTGGCGCCGGGGCGTGCGGCGCGGGGTGCGTACCCGGCGGCCGCGCGTGCCGGGCCGGGCGGCCGTAGTGTCGGATACCGGCTCGGGACGAGGAAGGGAGAGGTGCAGATGCCCGCCGCAGCGCTGTTCGACGTCGACGGCACCCTGCCCGACACCGCGAGCCGGCCCCCGATCTCGTCCGGGCGCGACCGGTGGAACGACCGTGGGTGACGACCAGGACATCGGGTACGCGGTCACCGCCGAGTTCTACGACCTGCTGCAGGCCGAGACCGACCGCCGCCAGGCCCGGCGGCGCTTCGCCGAGCCCGCCGCCCGCGCCCGACAGGCGATCCTCGACGTCGGCGCGGGCACCGGAATCGTCACCGGGATCCTGCTGACGGCCTCGGCCGTACCCGTCCACGCCGTCGAGCCGTCCGCGCCGATGCGCGCCGCGCTGCTGACCAGGCTGGCCGCGCTGGGTGCCGACCAACGTGCCCGGGTGACCCTGCACCCCGAGCCCATCGAGGAGACCGGACTCGTCCGGGCCGTGGACCTGGCCATCGCGTCGAACGTCGTCGCCACCCTCCCACCGCCCGTGCGACGGGCCACCTGGCAGGCCGTCGCCAGGGCGCTGACACCGGGCGGCGTGCTGCTCTTCGACCCGCCGCCCGAGACGCTGCCCGGCGGCCGCGAGACCGCAGCACGCCTGGGCCCGGTGCGCGTGGGCCCTGACCTCTACAGCGCGGAACTGACCCTGGAACCGGAGCGCGGCATCCTCCGCTCGGTCTTCACCTACCGCGTCGAACGCGACGGGGTGCTCCAGCGCGAGGAACGGGAGGCCTTCGACCTGTGGCCGGTCGAACCGGCGCTGCTGCGGGCGGAACTCGAAGCGGCGGGCCTGCACGTCGTGCAGGCCCCGCACGCCGACCTCGTGGCGGCCCGGCGCACCGCGAGCTGACGGCGCCGCAGTCACGCTCGAGCGATGACAGGGATCCCGAGGCCGGCGACCCTGCCCCGTGCCGTCCCGGCTTCGGTCAGCTGTCCTGGTCGATGACGTCGCGAAGGTACCGCACGGCGAGTTCCTCGGCGTGGTGGTTCCGTTCGACGGCCGCCGCGTCGGCGTCGGACCACCGGCGGTAGAGGTCGGCGGCGGCGAGGAGTGCCCGCCCGGCCTCGTGCCGGTCGTAGCCGCACACCGTGGCCCGCAGCTCGTGCGCCTCCTCGGGTGCGACGGCCTCCAGGTGGCGCACCCCACGGGGGGCCGTGCCCGCCCGGCGGGCGGCCAGCGGGCCGAGCACGGTCTCGCGCAGGTAGGCGAGGAAGTCGACGGTCTCGAACAGTTCCCCGCGGCCGAGCTTGGTCGCGCCGTAGTGCACCCAGACCCAGAACCGGTCCTCGATCCACTGGAGGTCGAACGCCTCGGCCACCGGCGGTCGTTGGGTGAGGGCGCCGGCCAGGAGGCCGTCCCGGTCCCAGAGGATCTGAGGGTCCTCGATCCGTTCGGCGAAGTCGGAGGCCCGGACGAACTTGAAGTCGACGTGGAGGAGCGGCGGGCCGACGAGGCTGATGATCACGCGCGGCTCGCCGACGTGCTCCCCGGTGAAGCCGGCCACCAGGGAGGTCCAGGAGCCGATCAGCGCGAGCCGCTCGCGCATGACCTCGTCGTAGGCCCCGTCACCGATGACCAGGATCAGGTCCACGTCCGAGTAGGCGTCAGGGCGGCCTCCCGCGAGGGAGCCGGTGAGTGCCACACCGGCCACGCGCGCATCCCCTCGGAGGCGGGGGAGCAGGTCGTCGAGGAACTGGCTGTGCAGGGAGGGGACGTCCATCCGCTTTCCTTCCGATCGGAGCAAAGCAGGCCAACGTAACACGAACCCCCCTGGAGACCGCGAACCGGATTCCGCACGCCACCTCGCAGTCGATTCCGGGGGGCGGGCTGATGGCCGGCTCCCAGGGCCCGACGTCGAGGCGCACGTCGGCGTGGACCGGCGGCGCGTCGTCCAACCGAAGGGAGGGGCGCGGGGTGGTGCGGACACAGCGCGCCGGACCGATCGACCGGAACCATGACACGTGCGCGATGTCAGGTGCCGGCGAGCGAGGCGACGTCAGACAGGGGGCGTACCGCGGTCACCTTCCTCGGGTCGGCCGGATGGGCCGAGCTGGTGGTCCAGGGCGGCGTCGACGGCGGGGCAGTTCGTGCGGATGACGTCGAGGAAGGCGTTCAGTGCCGGGGAGCCGTCCCGGGCCCGGAAGGACAGGACCAGGTCGGGCAGGGGTGTGCGCGGGTTCACCTCGCAGAACCAGGTGCCCCGTCGTGGGGCGGTCAGCATGCGGGAGGGCCCCAGGCCGACTCCCACCCCGCAGGCGGCGAGGCCGATGATGGTGTGGACGTCCCGCGCGACGGTCGCGCCGGAGAGCGCGGGGGAGTCCTTGCCCCGCAGGGCCCGCAGCCCGGTGACGACGGTCGGCTCGTCCGCGTCGGGCGTCACGATCAGGGCCTGTCGCCGCAGTTGGTCCACGTCCACCTCGGCGGCCGGAGCCGGTCAGTCCGGTGCATCCGAGGCGGGGGCGGGAGGCGGGTCGAGCTGCTGGAGCGCCCCGGGGGAGGGGGATCCGGCAGCCGCGGCGCTCTGGCAGTTGCTGCAGGCGTGCCAGCGCGGCGGGCCGGATCCGGGGGCCTGCGGGGCGATGGTCATGTCGGCGGTGTCCAGGCCGCAGAAGGTGAGCGGCCCGCAGGAGCCGGAGGGGCCGACGGGCGCCTGGTGCACTCGGTGCACGGGGGTCTCGGGGTCGGCGGGGGTGTGGTCGGACCGGAGGAGCCGGATGTTGGTCGGTGTGTCCATTTGCAGGACGGCGATGGTGTCCATGCCCCTACGGTGACCCCGGCCGCGCCCTGCCGCCCCCGTACGGCAGCATCCGGCCCAGCCTGCGTCCCGGCCGCACGGCGCTCGTTCGGCTGGTCAGAACGCGAACGTGGCGCTGATGCGCTTTCCCCCGTCGGGTAGCGGCTCGATGCGGCAGGTGTGCGCGAGGATCTGCACGAGGGCCCAGCCGCGGCCTCCCGGTTCTTCGGGGGCCCGCTGGTCGAGCGGCTCGCCTGCGGGGTGGCGGTCGTCGGCGTCCTCGACCTCGACGACGATCCGGCGGTGTTCGTGGTCGATGCGGGCGTGGAAACCGGTCAGCCCGCCGGCGTGACGGTGGGCGTTGACGACCAGTTCGGTGGCGGCGAGTTCGACGTCGGCGAGCAGACGGTCGGTGTCGCCGTCCAGCGTTCGGACGAGCTCGGCGAGCAGGGCGCGGGCGTCGCCTGCGGTGACGACCCGCCGGGGACGGGGACGGGGACGGGCGGCGTCCGCTCCGGGGCCGTCCGGTGCGACCGTTCCGTCTGTGTGGGACATGGTGCGGCCTCGTATCGGAGTCGTGTGCGCGGAGCGAGCAATGGAAGCACGCTGTGGGGCGCGGTGGGGAACATGTGCCCGGAGAGAGGCGGTTGATGCGGGGGAGCGGTCACACGGGCCGGTGCCCGTGCCGGGCGGCCGGCACCAGGCAGCGGCTGTCCGGGCGGCCATCCGGGAGGCGACCCGGGAGGCCGTCCGCGCGGCCCCGGTCGGCTCGGGTGCGAGGGCGAAGTGGCGGTCCGTCGCGGTCGCTTCGAGCGTTCGGCCTTTTCCCGGGGGTGAAAGGGCTGAGGTAGCCTCCAGGGCGGTACATGCCTGTGCTCCGTCTCCGGCGGGGCGCGCGCACTCGGACGCCGGTCCCGTGGGTCGGCGTGGTCTGGAGGCGACGTTCAATGGCCGGATCGACACAGTCCACCGCTTCGGGGCGGCCGAGCTCCGCCGGACCGGGCGTCGGGCAGGTCGGGGAGAAGGATCTGCGCCTCCTGCTGGCCGGTCTGACGGCGGTGCGCGACGGTGACTTCGGCACCCGGCTGCCTGCGGCCGCGGACGGCCTGCTGGGTGAGATCGCCGAGGTGTTCAACGGCATGGTCGACCAGCTGTCGCACTTCACGTCGGAGGTGACCCGGGTGGCCCGGGAGGTCGGCACCGAAGGGCGGCTGGGCGGTCAGGCGGACGTGCGGGACGTCTCCGGGACGTGGCGGGACCTCACCGACTCGGTGAACTTCATGGCGGGCAACCTGACCGGCCAGGTCCGCAACATCGCCCAGGTCGCCACGGCGGTGGCCCGGGGTGACCTGTCGCAGAAGATCACCGTGGACGCGCGCGGGGAGATCCTGGAGCTGAAGAACACCGTCAACACGATGGTCGACCAACTGTCGTCGTTCGCCGGTGAGGTGACCCGGGTGGCCCGGGAGGTCGGCACCGAAGGGCGGCTGGGCGGTCAGGCGGACGTGCGGGACGTCTCCGGGACGTGGCGGGACCTCACCGAGTCCGTCAACGTGATGGCGGACAACCTCACCGCCCAGGTGCGGGCCATCGCGTCGGTGACGACCGCCGTCGCGCAGGGCGACCTCACCCAGAAGATCCGGGTCGACGCGCGCGGGGAGATCCAGGAGTTGAAGGAGACCATCAACACGATGGTCGACCAGCTGGGCGCCTTCGCCGACGAGGTCACCAGGGTGGCCCGCGAGGTCGGCACCGAGGGCAATCTCGGGGGCCAGGCGACGGTGCGCGGCGTGTCCGGCACCTGGAAGGACCTGACCGACAACGTCAACGTCATGGCGTCCAACCTGACCGGCCAGGTCCGCTCGATCGCGCAGGTCGCCACGGCCGTGGCCAAGGGCGACCTCTCGCAGAAGATCACCGTGGAGGCCGAGGGCGAGGTCGCGGCGCTCGCCGGGGTGATCAACACCATGGTCGACACGCTCTCCGCGTTCGCCGACGAGGTCACCAGGGTGGCCCGCGAGGTCGGGACGGAGGGCACGCTCGGCGGACAGGCCCGGGTGCCCAACGTCGCGGGGACGTGGAAGGACCTCACCGAGAACGTCAACTTCATGGCGCACAACCTGACCAGCCAGGTGCGCAACATCGCCCAGGTCACGACCGCGGTGGCCAACGGCGACCTCACCCGCAAGATCGACGTCGACGCACGCGGGGAGATCCTGGAGCTCAAGACGACCATCAACACGATGGTCGACCAGCTGTCCGCCTTCGCCGCCGAGGTCACCCGGGTGGCCCGGGAGGTCGGCAGCGAGGGGCGGCTGGGCGGCCAGGCCGAGGTCGAGGGGGTCTCCGGCACCTGGAAGCGGCTCACCGAGAACGTCAACGAACTGGCCGGCAATCTGACCCGGCAGGTGCGCGCGATCGCCGAGGTCACCAGCGCCGTCGCGGCCGGCGATCTCACCCGCTCCATCACCGTCGACGCCTCCGGCGAGGTCGCCGACCTCAAGGACAACATCAACTTCATGGTGGAGTCCCTGCGCGAGACCACCCGCGCGGGTGAGGAACAGGACTGGCTCAAGACCAACCTGGCCCGCTTCTCCGCGCTCATGCAGGGCAGCCGCGACCTCGCGGCCGTCGCCGAATCGATCATGGACGAGCTGACCCCGTTGGTCGGCTCCCAGTGCGGCGCCTTCTACCTCACCGAGGAGGACGGCGGACCGCAGGCCGTGCTCCGGCTCGTCGCCTCCTTCGCCGCCCCGGACGGCGGGCGGCCCACCCGCTTCCGCCTCGGCGAGTCCTTCGTCGGGCAGGCCGCCCGCAGCCGGAGGACCATCGCGGTCGACGGCCTGCCGGCCGGCTACCTCGCCGTCTCCTCCGGCCTCGGCCGGACGGAGGACCTGTCGCTGGTGGTGCTGCCCATCGTCGCGGAGGACACCGTCCTCGGCGTCATCGAGCTGGCCTCGGTGCGGCCGTTCACGCCGGTCCACCGGGACTTCCTCGAGCAGCTGATGGAGACCATCGGCGTCAACCTCAACACCATCGTCGCCAACGCCCGCACCGACGAACTGCTCGGCGAGTCCCAGCGCCTGACCGCCGAACTCCAGGCCCGCTCGGCGGAGTTGCAGGCCCGGCAGGAGGAACTCCAGGAGTCCAACGCCGAACTCGAGGACAAGGCGGAACTCCTCGCGGCCCAGAACCGCGACATCGAGACCAAGAACCTGGAGATCGAGCAGGCCCGCCAGGAACTGGAGGAGCGTGCCCACCAGTTGTCCCTCGCCTCGAAGTACAAGTCGGAGTTCCTGGCCAACATGAGCCACGAACTGCGCACCCCGCTCAACAGCCTGCTGATCCTCGCCCAACTGCTCGCCCAGAACCCCACCCGCAACCTCAACGCCAAGCAGGTCGAGTACGCCGGCATCATCCACTCCGCCGGCTCCGACCTGCTCCAGCTCATCAACGACATCCTCGACCTGTCCAAGATCGAGGCCGGCAAGATGGACCTCACCGACGAGACGGTCCCGCTGGGCGCGCTCCTGGAGTACGTCGAGGCCACCTTCCGGCCCATGACCACCCAGAAGAGCCTCGCCTTCACCGTCAGCACGGGCGAGGGCGTGCCCGGCGAACTGGTCACCGACGACACCCGGCTGCGCCAGGTGCTGCGCAACCTGCTGTCCAACGCCGTGAAGTTCACCGAGAAGGGTCGGGTCGAACTGAGCATCGAGCGCGCCGCCCCGGGGGAGGTCCCGGACGCGCTCCGCCACGGCGCGCCGGTCCTGGCGCTGCGGGTCACCGACACCGGCATCGGCATCGCGCCCCAGCACCTGGAGACCGTGTTCGGCGCGTTCCAGCAAGCGGACGGGACCACCAGCCGCCGCTACGGGGGCACCGGCCTGGGCCTGTCCATCAGCCGCGAGATCGCCCACCTGCTGGGCGGAGCGATCACCGCCCGCAGCGCCCTGGGCCAGGGCAGCACCTTCACCCTCTACCTGCCCGTGCACCGGAACGACGCCGGAGCCGCCCTCCCGCAGGCCGTCGAGGCCGCGCAGACGCCCGGCACCGCCGACCCCCGGCAGGCACCGGCCGCCGGCCGGCCCGGTGCGGGGGCCGGTGTCCCCGCCCAGCGCCGCCGCCTGCTCGTCGTCGAGAGCCGCCCCAACGGCCTGCTCTCCCTCGTCGCCGAGAGCGCGGTGGCCGACCTCGCCCGCTACGCCGAGGCCGAGACCGGCCGGGAGGTGGACGTCGTCGCCGCGGTCGGCCCGCAGGAGGCGGCCGCGACCCTGGCCGCCGGCCCCTGCCACTGCGTGGTCCTGGAACTCGACCTCCCGGACGGCGCGGCCGCCGACCTGGTGTCCGAGATGGACCGCGATCCCGCCCTGACCGGAGTGCCGGTCCTGGCGCACACCAGCCGCGGCCTCGCCGCCGAGGAGGAGGCGGCCGCCCTCGGAGCCGGGGCCCGGCGGGCCGAGTTCATCTCCAGCCTCGACGAACTGCGCGAGCGCATCGCGCTGCACATGAGCGCCGACCGCCCCGGCGACGTCATGCCGCTGCGCGCCCCGGGACTCCAACCCGCCTGGCACGCGCCCGACACGGACGGCACCCTCACCGGGCGCACCGCGCTCGTCGTCGACGACGACGACCGCAACCTCTTCGCGATCACGGGCATCCTGGAACTGCACGGCATGCGCGTCCTGCAGGCCGAGAACGGCCGTACGGCCCTCGACGTCCTGGCCCAGAACCCGGACCTCGACGTCATCCTGATGGACGTGATGATGCCGGAGATGGACGGCTACACCGCCACCGCGGCCATCCGCTCCAGGCCCGAGCACGCGCGCCTGCCGATCATCGCCGTCACCGCCAAGGCCATGATCGGCGACCGGGAGAAGAGCCTGGCCGCCGGCGCGAGCGACTACATCACCAAGCCGGTCGACGCGAACGAACTGATCAGCAGGATCACGACCCAGCTCACCTCCTGACCGTGCGCCGACCCGCAGGACCCGAGGAGCCGAAGCCGTGCACCACCCCCGCGAACAGAGCCCCGTGAGCACCACCGCGGTACCGTCGACCGACCCCGGCACGCCCCGGGTGGGAGCCCAGCGGGGAACGCCTCGGGGCACCACGCCCGCCATCACGGCCGGCACCACGCCCGCCATCACGGCCGACACCACGCCCGGAGTCACGGCCGACGGGGAGGCGGCCGCGATCGGCCGACTCGCCTCGACCGTCGAGGGCCTGCGGCACGAGCTCCAGCGGGCACAGGCCGACAGCGCGGGGCGGGCACTGATCGAGATGGCCGTCGGTGTGCTGATCGAACGGCTTGGCTGCGGCCCCACCGAGGCCGCGTCCCAACTGGACGGTCTGGCCGACCGGGCGGGCACGTCCGTGCTCGAACTCGCCGCCGACCTCGTCAACCAGGCGAGCAGCGACCGGATATCCGCCCTCGCGGGCGACTTCGTCGCCGCCTCCGGTCAGCCCGCCCGGCCGGCCAGGTCGGCCGCCCTGCGACTGCGCAGCACCCAGGCGGACACGCTGTCCCGCGCCGACGCCCATGCCGTGGCCCAGTCGATGCTCGGACACGCCCTGCACCCCCTGGGCGCCACCGCCGTCGCCATCTGGGCGGCCCACCCGGACCAGTCCCTGTCCCTCGCGGGCGCGGGCGGCTTCAGCGAGGCCGAGGTCCTCCGCTGGCGCTACGTACCGCCCGGCGTGCCCACCCCGGCGCGGCAGGCGCTCGACCGGCGCGAGGCCGTCGGACACGCGACGATCAGCGGCGCCGGTCTGCCCTCGATCGGCAGCCTGGAGGCCCCCGGGGGCCGGCTGGCCGTTCCCGCCGGCAGCGGGGGACGACTGGTCGGAGTGCTCGAGATCTGCTGGCCCGGCCCGCTGCCCGAGCGGACCCAGTCCCTGCAGCGGCAGTTCGAGGCCCTGGCCGAGCTGGCCGCCGCCACCCTGGAGACCTGGGACCACGACACCGAAGGACCCTTCGGCCCGGCCGACGCGGCTTTCGAGGAACTGCGCCAGCTCACCGACGGCCTGCTCGACCCGTGCCTGACCCTGTGCCTGGCACCCGGCAGCGAGGAGGGGCCCGTCCAGTTCCTCATCGAACACGTCAACCCGGCCTTCGTCGACTTCGCCGGTCGGCCCGGCAACGCCATCGTGGGCTCCCGGCTGCTGGAGGCCTACCCGCTCGCCGCGGAGGCCGGAGGCCTCTTCGAAGCGGTGGAGCACACCTTCGCCACCGGCGAGCCGTTCCGGGCCAGGAACATGCGGCTCTCCGCCCACCTGGACGGTGTTCCGCTCAGCACCACCGCGCAGGTGGCGATCAGCCGCCACGGCCGGCGCCTGGCCGTCGTCTGGCGGCTCGACGACGGCACCGCCCGGGTGGCCCGCCTGCTCCAGCACGCCCAACGCCTCGGCCGGATCGGCGGCTTCGAGGAGAACCTGACGACAGGTCAGATCCACTGGAACGAGACCCTGTTCGACCTGCACGGCATCCCGCCGACCGCACCCCCGATCGCGCTGGGCCGGCTCGCCGACCACGCCCACCCCGACGACCGCCAGACCATCGAACGCTTCCTGCGCACCCTGCTCCACCACCGGCGCCCGGCCTCCAGCGCGTTCCGCCTGCAACGCCCCGACGGTGTCGCCCGCCACATCCGTGTCGTCGCCGAACCCGTCGCCGTCTCCGACACCCAGCCGACCGTGGTGCGCGGCGCCTACCAGGACGTCTCCGCCCAGCACTGGACCGAGGTCGCACTCGCCGCCAGCCGTGACCAACTCGCCCAGAGCGAACAGCAGGCCGCCGAGCGCGCCCGGCTGGCCCTCCAGCTCCAGCACGCCATCATGCCGCCCGCCCGCGGGCCGATCGACCTGCACGACCTCCAGGTCGCGGTGCGCTACCGCCCGGCCGAGAAGGACCACCTGGTCGGGGGCGACTGGTACGACGCCCTCACCCTGCCGACCGGCGAGGTGCTGCTCTGCGTCGGCGACGTCGCCGGGCACGGCATCGAGGCCGCCACCGGCATGGTCGCGCTGCGCAACGCCCTGCGGGGCCTGGCCGCCACCGGCGCGGGCCCCGCGCAACTCCTCAACTGGCTGAACAGCGTGACGCACCACCTCACCGACAACGTCACCGCCACCGCCGTCTGCGCCCTCTACCACCCCGGCAGCGGGCGGCTGCGCTGGGCCCGGGCCGGCCACCTGCCCCCGGTCCTGCTGCGCGGCGGCCGCGCCGAGACGCTCCCCCAGCTCGGCGGGATCCTTCTGGGCGCCCTCGACCAGGCCGACTACGAGGAGGGCGAGGCGCACCTGCGAAGCGGCGACACCCTCGTGCTGTACACCGACGGCCTCATCGAACGCCGCGACAAGCCCCTCCAGGCCTGCCTCGACAGCCTCCTCGCCCTCTCCGAGCGCGCGGTGGGGGAACCCGGCGCGCGCGGACTCGAAGCCCATCTGGACCACCTGTTGCGCTTCAGTGACGCCGACACCGACGACGACACCTGCCTGGTCGGCATCCGGGTCCAGTAGCCGTCGGCCGACCGCGCCGCCGGGAGGGGGGACCGACGCGTGGCCGTCAGCTCCGGCCGGACGGCCGTGCCGCTCCTCCGTCACGATCGCGTGAACGGGCCACGGGGGTAGGGGCCGCCGCCCCCGTCGCCGGGTGCCCGTCGTTCCTCCGCCGGTACGCCGCGATGGCGGCGGAGGCGTCGAAGGGCACGATCGTGGCAGCGGCGTGCGGCAGCCGGTTCACGGCGTGGGCGAGGGAGTCCCCGCTGCGGGCGTGCAACAGCCGTCCCGTCAGCGGGCCGTAGGAGCGACGGGCGATGAGCAGCGTGACCCGGGTGTGTCCGTCGGCGGTGACGCGGGCGACGAGCCGGGCGATGGCGTGGTGCAGCCGGCGGTCCGGGCAGTCCACCAGCTCCAGCGGCACGTCCGCGGCCCGGTTGGACTCCCAGGCGAGCCGGAGTTCCTCGGCACGGGCGGTGTCCAGGGCGACGTGCACGGCGCGCAGTCGGGTCGGCCGCAGGGCGTGGGCGTGGCCGAGGGCCGTGAGGGCCGCGAGGTCGAGCCGGTCGACCAGGAGCACCACGACGTGGCGCGAGCGGGTCTCGGTCGTCGCCGTGGCGGGTGCGGCGTCCAGCGCGGCCTGCTCCGTGCGGTAGCGCTCGTTGGTGCGGATCAGGCCCCACACCCCGAGGGGGAAGAGGATCACGACGACCCAGGCGCCTTCGGTGAACTTCGTGACGGCGAAGACGACCACCACGGCGGCGGAGGCGGCCGCCGCGGCCGCGTTCACCGCGACCTTCAGGAGGCGGTGCTCCGCTCGGCGTCGCCAGTGGTGCCTGGCCAGACCGGCGGTCGCCATGACGAATCCGGTGAAGACACCGATCGCGTACAGGGAGACGAGTTCGGTCAGTCGGCCGCCGGTGGCGAGCAGCAGCGCGAGCGAGACGGCCGTGAGCACCAGGATGCCGTTGGAGAAGGCGAGTCGGTGGCCCCGCCGGGTCAGCCGCCGGGGGAGGAAGGAGTCGTCGGCGACGAAACTGGCCAGGAACGGGAACCCGTTGAAGGAGGTGTTCGCCCCGGTGTAGAGGACGAGGGCGGTGGCGACCTGGACGGCGGCGAACATCGCCTGCCCGAAGACGCTCCGGCCGAACACCAGGTGGGCCTCCTGGGCCAGGACGGTCGGGCTCCCGGAGACGTACGGGACGGCGTGGGTGTGCCAGGCGAGGGCCGACACGCCCAGGACGAGCCCGCCCAGGATCACACTCATGATCACCAGTGTCCGGCGTGCGTTGCTGCCCCGGGGCTCGCGGAAGGCGCCGACGCCGTTGGAGATCGCCTCCAGACCGGTGAGCGAGGAGCCCCCGTTGGCGAAGGCCCGGAGCAGGACGAACAACGAGGCGCCCATCAGCAGACCACTTCCCGGCGTGCCCACGGGGACCGTCCCGTCCGCGTGCAGGTCGGCGTCGCTCAGCTGCGGCAGGTTGCCGGCGACGAGCCGTGCGATACCCACCAGGACCGTCAACCCGGCGGTGAGGACGAAGAGGTAGGTCGGAACGGAGAAGGCCCTGCCCGCCTCCCGGATCCCCCGCAGGTTCCCGTAGCAGAGCAGCAGCAGGACCCCCACGGTGATCCACAGCTTGTCCGCGTGGATGTCCAGGTGGAACAGCAGTTGCAGCATGGAGGAGACCGCGTCCGTGCCGGCGGCCGCCTGCACGGCCACCGTGACGATGTAGTCGATCAGCAGGGCGACCGCGGCCACCTGGGCGGTGCGGGGGCCGAAGTTCTCCCGCGCCACCACGTACGAGCCGCCGGCCCGGGTGTAGGTCGTCACCACGTCGCGGTACGACAGCGTGAGCAGGAGCAGCAACCCGAGGATGACGCCCGTCACCGGCATGACCAGGGCGAATCCCGCCACGCCCACCACCGGGACCAGCTGGGTCAGCATCTGCTCCGTGCCGTACGCGCTGGAGCTGATGCAGTCCGGCGCGAGCACGCCGAGGGCCACGGGTTTGGAGAGCTTCTCCTCCCGGAGCCGCGCGGTGACCAGGGGCGGGCCCAACAGGAGCCGCTTGACGCGGTATCCGATGCGTTCCGGCACCTCCACGTCCTCCGCAAGCTCCCGGTGCCGCGGTTGTGTCCGGTGTGTCCGGTGTGTCCGGTGCGTGTCCGTCATCGGGTCCTCCTCCGTCCGACGCGCCTCACAGTGGAGTCGACGGCGGGTGGTCCGGGAGCCCGGTGCCGGCCCGGTGCGGCCGGACCGTCGCCGGTCGGAGCGCTGCCGGTCGGAGCGCGGAACTCGACGCTGACGTCCTCCCCGGCGGTGAAGGCGGCCGCCGTCGCGTAGGAGGTGTAGGCGCGCCGGTCCGCGACCGTCAGGTCGGGGTCGGCGACGAAGGGGGTGGCCAGGCCGCGGGGCCAGAGCCGGAGGTGGCGTACGGCCGCGCTCTCCGCGCAGGCGACGAGGACGAGCGCCGCGAGGTAGAGCCAGGCCATCAGCCCGAGCACGATGCCGAACAGGCCGTACGTCGCGGTGGCCCCCTTCAGCACGTGGCCCACGTAGTAGGTGCCGGCGGACAGCAGGAGCTGCCAGACGAAGGCGGCCCCGAGCGCCTCGGGCCACAGCAGGCGCACGCGCAGGTCGTAACCGATCAGCAGCTTGAAGGCGAGGAGCAGGGCGGCGCCGTTGACGACGATCGCCAGTGGTCCGGCAGCGGCCCGGAGGAGGGAGTTCAGCGGTGCGGAGCCCACGTCCACCGTGGCACCGACGGTCGTCAGGACGCCCGAGGCGCCGGCGGCGCCCACCATCAGCCCCAGCAGCGGAATCCCCCGTGCCCTGGCGGCGACCGCGGTACGACGGCGGTGCCGGGGAATGCCCCACACCGTGTCGAAGGCGTTCTGCACGGCCTGCGCCACACCGGACGCGCCGTAGAGGCTGCCCGCCACACCGATCCCGAGCGCGGTGCCGTTGCCCTGGAGGGAGCGGATGTTGCCTGCGATCTGATCGCCGATCACCGGGAACTGGCCCAGCGCGGAGTGCAGGATCTGTTGTTGGAGCCGGGGGTCGCCGTGCAGCGCGAACCCCAGGACGGTGACCAGGAGCAGCAGCGCGGGGAAGACGGAGAGGAATCCGTAGTAGGTGATCAGCGCGGCCAGGTAGGCGCCCTGGTCGTCGACGAACTTGTAGACGATCGCCGGTACGAGACCGACCCGGGGGTGCCCGCGCTGGTAGTCGTCGAGTCTGCGAAGCAGTCCCAAGAGCCGTGCCTCCTCGGATCGACGGGCCGGCCGAGGGCGGCCCGGTTCCTGTCCGGTCACGGCATCCGTCTGCCCCGTCCCGGTCACGGCATTCCCGACAACCCGGGGCAGTGGGGACGGGGCGCGTCGACGGAGCAGGCGTCGACCCACCGGACGGTCCACGTGGGCCCCGAGGCGTTGGCAGTCGCGCCCGGCTGAGCCGCCGGTTCCCCCGCCGGGGGCCCGGACCGGAGCCCGGCCGATCGGCGGATCGGTGGCCGCATCGGCGGCGGGGCCGGGCGGCACCGAGGGTGAGGCGCGGCCTCTCCGGGCGGCGCGGTGCGCCGCGACACGGCAGGGTGGGCATGGCGGTGCACCGGACCCCCGGCCGACGACAGGCCGTTCGCTCCCGATCGGCGGCACGGGGCCGCAGCACCCGCGAGCGGGAGGCTGCCGACGGAACGAAGGAGCCACGAGTGGCGGGCATCGACGAACTCTCGGGCCAGGGCTGGACCCAGATCGCCGAGTTCGCGATCGCGCTGGTGCTGTCGAGCGCGATCGGGCTGGAGCGGGAGATCCGGCAGAAGGCCGCCGGCCTGCGCACCTACACCGTGGTCGGCCTCGGGGCCGCACTGTTCACCCTGGTCAGCAAGTACGGGTTCGGCGACGTCCTGCGCAGCGGGCAGATCGTGCTCGACCCGTCCCGGATGGCGGCCCAGATCGTCTCCGGGCTCGGCTTCATCGGGGCCGGGGTGATCTTCGTCCAGCGCGGTTCGGTCCGCGGCCTCACCACGGCGGCCACCGTCTGGCTCACCGCCGCCATCGGCTCGGCGGCCGCGGCCGGCCTGCCGCTGCTGGCCGTGGTCACGACGGGTGCCTACTTCCTCGTTGTTTCCGGGCTGCGGCCGCTGACCCACCGGCTGCCGCAGCTGCGTGCCCGCCCGGCCACCTGCCGCATCACCTACCTCCAGGGCAGCGGCCTGCTGCGCGAGCTGATCGCCCGGATCACCGAGCAGGGCTTCTCGGTGACCGAGCTGGCCACCGTCGCCGCCGCCGGCGGCCGGGCGGACCTGCCGGGACCGCCGCCGGAGGAAGCAGGGGAGGGGACGGGCGACGAAGGAGGGATCGCGACGGTCTCCGTCACGGTCGAAGGCCGCTCCGACCTCGGGGCCCTCGCCGAGCGGCTCTCCCGTGTGCCCGGAGTCCTCGCCTGCTCGGTCGGCCGTCCGGACGAATGACGCTCACGGGACGGGCAGGCGAGTGGTCCGGGCCGGATCGTCGTGCGGCGGGCCGCCTCAGGCGGCCCGCTGCACGGATGACATGCGTGGAGTCCTACCTGCGGGCGCCGCGGCTGCGCCCCAGGCGCACACCGCCGAACACGAGGGCGGCGATGAAGAGGACGGCGCCGATGACGAGCAGCCACAGCAGGCCCTTCACCAGCGCGCCGACGAAGCCGAACACCACCGCGATCAGCAGGATGAACAGGAAGAGTGCCATGTGTTGTCCTCCTTGAGCGGGGGTTCCGTCAGTCGTTGCGCTTGAGGGCGCCCTTCACCCGGTCGGCGGCGCCCCGTGCGGCGTCCTTGACGTCCTCCGCGGCCTGCTTGACCTTCGACTCGGCCTGGTCGGCCTGGCCCTCACCCTTGAGCTGCTGGTCTCCGGTCAGGTCGCCGGCCTTCTCCTTCGCCTTGCCGGCCAGCTCCTGCGCCTTGTTCGAAAGGTCACCCATCGGTTCCTCCAGTGGTCGCGGCGGTGCGGCGGCACCGCTCGTTCGTCATCGTTTGCCCGGTATCGACCTTTTCATTCCTCCTGCACTGTGGGTGGCCGTTCCGCGGTGCGGGGTCGGGGCGCTCACCGCTGTCCGGTCGCGTCCTTGGCCGGCCCGGGGCTCGTGCGAGGTCGTGATCAGCCGCTCGTCAGGAGGAGGTCGTCGACTGCCGGCGGGGCCCGGGAGGGCAGGATCGAGTCTCCAGCAGGGGCGGAGGGTGCCGAAGGCGGACCCGATCGGTCACCGGCCCCGGCTCCGGCGCACGAGTGGCCGGGCCGGGGCCGGGAGCGCCCGGTGGCCTACGGCAGGATCGGGCCGATCGAGACCCAGGTGTTGTAGATGCGGCCGCTGGCGCAGTTGGCGGTGGCCGTGCCGTCGCCGAGCATCAGCTTGCTGTAGACGGTGACGCCGGACTGGCACTGGGCCGCCACGGACCAGGCCCGCCGCGGTTCGAGGCCGGAACAGACGCCGACGCCGAACGGGCCCGAGGCGTAGGCCGTGCACCGGCCCGTGGTCGGGGTGGTGTCGGCGGCCTTGGCCTGGGCGGCGGCCGGTGCGGCCAGCGCGGCGGTGGCGGCGAGGAGCGAGGTCAGGAGCAGTGCCGAGGTACGGCGCATCGAGGAGGGCCCTTCCGGGGGTGGGTGTGGCGCGACGGGCCTGCGCTCCCGGCAGGCGGAGCACTCCCCGCCGGTTGCGCAAAGCGAGGGAATCCTGGGGGGAAGGTGTGATGGCCGTCAATGATGAGGGGCGCGGTACAGGCGAGTTTCCGTCACGGAGCAGCCTGACGTCCGTCCGCCGGCTGATCGAGTCCGTCAACGACACCCGCAACGGCCGACTCGGCCTCGAACACCACGGAGGGCGCACCGTCGAAGGCGTGGGAACCACTCGTCCGGCCGCAACTCGGCAGCGTCCGCGCGTGTGGCCACGTCCGGGAGGGGCAGACGCCGGTCATGGACGATCAGCGCGCGCTTGGCCCGGCCGTACCCGGCGTGGGGACCCGGGTCCTGGCCGTCCGCGCGACCGGTGGTGCCGCGCGCGATGATGGCCGGGACGGCACGCCGCCGTCCCGACCGCACCGGGAGCACGCCATGCCACGGCCAGCCGAGGGGTCCGCCGAGGGGGAGCACGAGCACGGGGACGGGCCCGGCGGTCTGCGGGTCGCGGTGGACCGCGTGGGGCCGGTGCGGATCGTCGCGCTGTCGGGCGAACTGGACCATGACACGGCGGACGGACTGCGCACCGCTCTCGGGGCCCCCTTCGACGACGGCGTCCAGCGTCTCGTGGTCGACCTCGCGGACCTGCGGTTCTGCGATTCGACGGGCCTCAACATCCTCCTGCGGGCCCGCCTCGGCGCCGAGTCGGCCGGGCTGAGGCTGGAACTCGCCGGCCCCGGCGCCCTCGTGGCGAGGCTGTTCGCGGTCACGGGGACCGACGGCGTGTTCCTGATCCACTCCGACCTCGCTGCGGCGCTGGCGTTCCGGGGCCCGACGCCGGGAACCCCGGCCTCGGGCCCGGCGTGAGGAGGCCCGGATGTCGACGTCAGGGACGGGCCCGGTGCGCAGCCGGTCGGAGCAGAGCAGGAGGCTCGCGCTCGGCGGCAGCGAGGGCGCGGTCCGGCGCAGCCACGAGTTCAGCCGGCAGGCCCTGCTGTCCTGGAACTGGCTCCCTGCCGTCGACGACGAACAGCGGGCCGTCGTGGAGGACGTCCTGCTGATGGTGTCGGAACTGGTCACCAACGCCTGTCTGCACGCCGCCGGGGGTCCGAGCGAACTGCGGCTCCGCTGGGACGGCCTCCGGCTGCGGGTGGAGGTCGTGGACGGAAGCCCGGTGCCGCCGCGGCTGCGCCGGTACGGGGACCCCGCGCAGCCGGGCGGTCACGGCCTGCGCGTGGTCGACCGCCTCGCCCGGGCCTGGGGGTGCGTCCCCGAGGGGCAGGGCAAGCGGGTCTGGTTGGAGGTGGGATCCCCGGTCGACCACCACGCCCGGCGGCGCTGACCCCGGTGCCCGGCTCCGTGCGGGCCCCGCCGCTGTTTGCCGTGACCGCCGTCGGGTAGCCGGTGAAGGGGCCCGGGGAATCGGATCCGGAGGCGACCACCGTGGACGGCCGCGAGGCCGCCGACCTGCGCAGAGGCCAGGTGCGGCGGGGGCGCCGCCTCGAAAGGAGGCCCTCGATGGCCACGACCGACGACCCGGTGCTCGGCGGGGTGCTGGCCCGGCTGCTGGCCCGCTCGCGCACGATCGGGCCCAGGGACCTGCCCGGTCTCGTGGACGACGCGGCCCGCGCGCTGGGCGCGGCCGGAGCCCGGATCTACCTCGCCGACGTCCAGCAGCAGCACCTCGTGCCGCTGTCCGGCCCGCTCGACGACCCCCTCGACGACCCTTCCGACGGCCCCGGGCAACGCGTCGGCGCGGCGGACGGCGAGGACGCCGAGGACGGCGAGGACATCGAGACCACGCTCGCGGGCCGGGCCTACCGGCTGGAGCGCACCCAGCTCTCCGCCGGGCCGCCCCCGGTCCACTGGTACCCGTTGGTCGACGGGGCCGAGCGGATCGGCGTCCTGCGGGTGGCGGCCCGGCCGCCGCAGCCGGAGGCGACCGACTGCTGGGAGTCCCTGGCAGCCCTCGTCGCCCTGGTGGTGGTCTCCAAGGCCGCGTTCAGCGACATGATCGTCCGTACGACGCGCGACCGGCCGATGAGCCTGCAGGCCGAACTCCTGTGGGCCTTCCTGCCGCCCCGCACGATCGGCACCCGCGACGTCACCTCCAGCGCGGTCCTCGAACCCGCCTACGACGTCGGCGGGGACGCCTTCGACCACTCGGTGGCCGGCGGCCACCTGCACGTGTCCGTGTTCGACGCCATGGGGCACGACCTCGCCTCCGGAGGAGCCAGCTCGGTCGCGCTCGCGGCCTGCCGCAGCACCCGTCGGGACGGCGGCGACCTGGCGGACATCGCCCGGGCGATCGACCGCACGCTGGGCCGCTGGATCCCCGACCGGCTGCTCACGGCCGTCGTGGCCGACCTGGACACGGCCACCGGTGACCTCGCCTGGGTCAACTGCGGCCACCCCACGCCCCTGCTCATCCGCGGCCGGCACGTCGTCGCCGACGCCCTGCGGCGCCGTGCCGAACTGCCGCTCGGGCTCGGCTTCCACGACCAGGGTCCGCAGCCCGTCCACCACCTCAGGCTCCAGCCCGGCGACCGGGTCCTGATCTACACCGACGGCGTCACCGACGCCCGCTCGACGATCGGGGACACCTTCGGCGAGGAGCGCCTGACCGACGCCCTCGTCCAGCACATGGCGGGCGGCGAGCCCGCGCCCGAGGCCCTGCGCCACCTGATCCACTCGCTGCTCGCCCACCAGGACCACCGGCTCCGCGACGACGCGACGATCCTCCTCGCCGAGTGGCACCCGCACGGCCGGCGCAGTTGAGGCGGGGGGCTACACCGGATCCTCGCGCCCGCCCCGGCAACGGCCGTCATTCCTGGGGGACTCGGCCCGTCGTCCCGGCGCCCGGAGGATCCCGCGGTGAGTCGGGGCCGGGGTCGGTGCTGGGGCCGGGGTCGGGGCCAGGGTCGGGGTCGGTGAAGGCGACGTCGACCTGCTGCTCGGGACGGCGCTCCTGCTGCCGCGCGATCGCGCTCAGCACCTTCTCGTCGGCGTCGGTGAGCGGCGGTTGGAGGAGACTGCGGGGCCAGAGACGGCGGGCCAGCACGACATCGGTCTCGGCGGCGTAGACGGTGACCTGCGCGGCCAGGTAGAGCCAGGACAGCAGGCCGATGACGGTGGCGAAGAAGCCGTAGACCTGGCCGGCGTGGCGCAGCTCGTGCACGACGAGCAGCGAGCCGAAGGCCTGGAGGACGGTGAACAGCGGGCCCGCGATCGCACAGCCCGGCCAGATCGTACGGGTGGGGATCTCGCGGGGCGTGAGTACGCGGAAGCAGGCCAGGCACAGGGCGGTGTTCAGGAGCGCCGAGACGAGGAGGCCGCCGATCCGGGCGGCAGGGCCGCCGAGCGAGGAGGCGACGACCGAGGCGGCCGCGGTGCCGAGCAGCAGGCCGGAGGCGAGCACCACCAGCAGCAGCAGGCTGCGGCCCAGGCGGGGCCAGTAGCCGGGGCGGCGCACGCCGGGGACGTTCCAGATCTCGGCCATCGCGTGCTGGAGCACCTGGGTGATGCCGAGCGCGCCGTACAGCAGGAACAGCATCGCGACGGCCAGCGCGAATCCGCTGCCCTGGAGGGAATGGACGTTCTGGCGGAGCTGGTCGCCGATGATCGGGAAGTCGGCGAGGGCGGAGTTGAGCACGGACTTCTGCGCACCCGGGTTGCCGTGCAGCACGAACCCCAGGACGGTGCTCAGCAGGAGCAGCAGCGGGATCAGGGCGAGGAAGCCGTAGTAGCTGATGAGCGCGGCGAGCAGTCCGCCGCGGTCGTCGCCGTACTTCTTGATCACGCCGAGGACCACGGCGGTCGGGCGGTGGCGCTGCTGGAAGCCGTCCACCGAGCGAAGGGCGCGTTCGACCGGGTTCATGCCGTCCTCCTCCGTGTGTCGGGCGTGCGGGCCCGCCACGGACCGGGCCCGCACGGAGGCGTCTGCCCACCGGCCCGGTTCGTACGCCAGGAGCCCGAACGGCGCCGTGCCGTCCGGCCGCCCCCGGCGTCGGGCCGCGGCACGACCCGGCCCCGGACGCCCTGCGGGGTGCGGGCGACCGGGGCCGGGAGCCGACGGGGGCGGTGGCGCGTCAGTGCTGCAGGACCTCGGCCCGGTAGCCGCCGCAGCCGTTGGTGACGTACGTCGAGGAGACCCACCACCCGGGCGGGACGGTCGAGTTGGCGCAGACGTTGATCCCGTTGTACAGGTTGTCGGTGATGACCTCCGCCAGGTGTCCGCCGCAGCCGTTGGTCTGCTGGGCCGCGGTGATCACGTAGCCGGGCGGGATCGGCGAGTCGCTGCAGACGTTGATGCCCGGGTACGGCGCGTTGAGGACCTCGTACATGTGGCCGCCGCAGCTGTTGGTCTGGTTCTCGGCGGTGATCACCCAGCCCGCCGGGACGGTGGAGTCGGTGCACACGCCGATGCCGTTGTAGACCTGGTTGGTGATGGTGCCGCCCAGGTGGCCGCCGCAGCTGTTGGTCTGGTTCTCGGCGGTGATCACCCAGCCGGTGGGGACGGGCGAGTCCAGGCAGATGCCGACGCCCGGGTAGGCGACGCGGAGGACGGCGTTGAGGTGCCCGCCGCAGCCGGCGCCGCTCGACTCCGAGATGATCACGTAGCCGTCGGGGATCGGGGAGTCCGCGCAGATGTTGACGCCGTCGTACGGCGGTTGGACGGTCAGTTCCAGGTAGCCGCCGCAGCTGTTGCTGCTGTGCTCGGAAACGATCACCTGGCCGGGCGGGACGGGCGAGTTGCCGCAGATGGTGGCGGCCGAGGCGGGGGCGGCGAACACCACCAGCCCGCCCGCGAGGACGGTGAGGACGGCGACGACGCGCCCGAGCAGGTGGGCGAGGGGTTTCATGCGGTCTCCCGGAGGGGTGGGCGGCGGCCGCCCTGGGACGGACGGGACCGGTGGTGCACCGGGTGGGCTCGGCACTCCCGATGCGCCCACCACAGTGGCGGGCCGGGCGGTCGCGGCCAACACCATCGGGACTCGGACAAACAACTACGGAAAACGATCGCCCCCTGGTCACCGCTCGCACCCGAACGGACAATCTCGTCCGGACAATCAATCGGCGCGAAGCCGCAGCACGGGGGAGGACGCCGGTGGGCCGAAGACAACGGAGCCTGGACCCGGCCGCGGGGCCGGCCGCGGAGTTCGCCCTGCGGCTGCGCACCCTGCGCGAGCGGGCCGGCACCCCGACCTTCGCCGCGATGAGCCGACGGGTGCACCGCTCCACCACCGTCCTCTCGGAGGCCGCCGGCGGAGTCGACCTGCCGACCTGGGCGACGGTCGAGGCCTTCCTCGCGGCCTGCGGGGAGCGCGACACCGGGCCGTGGCGCGAGCGTTGGGAGCAGGCCCGCGACGCGCTGGAGGAGCCCGCCGCTCCGGGTGGTGGCCCGGCGGGGCCGCCCGGCGCAGCCGACGCACGACCGGTGGTCGCTCCCGCGCCCGGCGCGGACGACGGGTTCCCCGAACCTGCGCTCCGAGTCGGCCTGTTGCCGCCTGTCGCCCCCGCTGCGTCGCCCCCGCGCTGGTGGACCTCGCGGCTGGCCGTCGCCGTCGTGGCGCTGCTCGTCGGCCTGGCCGCCGGACTGCTGACCGGGCTCCGACTCCCGCGCGCCGCGCCGCCGTCCACGGCCGGACCGCAGTCCACGCCGTCCCGGGCGCTGCCGACGGTGGTGGTCGTCCCGCCCCCCGTGCCCCGACCGTGGCCGGCCGCCGGCTCCGGCTGCGACGCCCGGACGCACTGGGTCTACCAGTTCGACCACGCCTACCAGGGCCAGGTCTACGCGCTGCTGGCCCGCCCCGACGCCGGCCCGGCCGAGACCGCGGTCACCCTGGTCTGGGGCCCCTGGCGCTGGCAGCACCCGGTGACCGTCCAGCCGGGTGCCCCGGCCCAGGCGGCCGGCGGCGCCCTGCTGCTCTTCACCAAGCTCGACACCAGCCTGCGCGACCCCCTCGTCACCGTCGACACGGCCGACCCGGTCTGCGCCGCCTTCGGCACCGCCGGCCCGACCTCCGTCGCGCCCCTCACCACCGTCGACGCCAACCAGGGTTGGACCGGCGCCGAACCCACCGCGGACACCCCGGACGACCCCTCGGCTCCGGCCGGGCAGCAGAGTCCGTCGAACTCCTGACCCGTTCACGGGTGTTCGGCACTCCGGCGCGGGCCCCGAACGCAGCGGCGTCCGGCCTCGGGTCGCCCGGGGACACACCCGGGGGGAGGCAGACCTGCGCGGAACCGGTCGGGCCGGTGCAGGCGTCCGGAGGGGCATGGATCAGGGCTTCCGGTTGCGCGGGGCGACCGCCGAGGACGCCGACGTCCTCGCCGACGTGCACACCCGGACCAGGACGGCGTACTACACCGCGGGCGGCCTGCCCGAGGAGGAACTCGCCGACCCGAGCGGTCGGCGGGAGCGGCGCGCCGCCTGGGCGCGGGTGCTGGCCGCGCCGGAGCGCGCCACGGTGGTCGCGGAGGACCCGGACGGGACGGTGGTCGGGCTGCTCGCCGCCGGGCCACCGCACCACGGGGACCTGGACGTCTCGACGTGCTACGAGCTGTACCAGATCGGGGTCCTGGCGCACGCCTGGGGGCGCGGGGTGGGCGGGGCCCTGCACCGGGAGTTCGTCGTGCTGGCCGAGGCCGCCGGCTGCGTCGAGGGGGTGCTGGAGTGCTGGGCCTCCAATACCCGTGCGCACCGCTTCTACGCCCGGAACGGGTGGCGGCCGGACGGAACGCGGCGGCCGGGACCGCTGGACCGTGACTACGTCCGGCTGCGGCTGACGCTGGGGTCGCGCGGTCGCTGACCCCGCCCGGACCTCAGGCGCCGCCGAGGCCGTCGACGGCGGAGGCCGGCGAGGGCGCGCCCGGCGCTTCGTGCGGCGCTTCGTGGGGCGCCGCCGACGGTTGGCGCAGGAGGGTCGAGAGGAGTTCGGCGACGGTCGGACCGGCGTCCGCGGGGTGACGCAGCTGCTTGCTCGCGGTGACGCTGTAGTGGTTGGCGCGGCCGCGGCGTTCGTGGCTGAGGTACCCGGCGTCCTCGAGGTCGGTGATGATGCGCTGGACGGCGCGTTCGGTGAGCAGACAGCGGGTGGCGATGTCGCGCACGCGGATGCCGGGGTCGCGGGCGATCTGGACCAGGACCCGGGCGTGATTGGTCAGGAAGGTCCAGTGCCGCTCGGTGACCGCGCCGTTGTCCATGGCTCCACGATAGGACGTGCGGTTCACGGCTGCCGAAACACGACCGCGAATTCGTGCATTGGTTGACATGTGGGGGAGACGGGCGAACAGTGGAGGAGCGGGATCCGCACCGCCTCCGCGGCGGATCCGTGCGGCGGCCCCTTCGACCGGAGATGGTGCGCGTGGACCCGATGAGCAGGCAGGGACTGGAGCGGCTCACCTCCGAGCTGACCGATCGGATCGGCGCGCCCTGCGAGCGGGGCGACAATCCCGGCCGGGTGGAGCCGCTGCGCCGGCAGGTGCACCACGCGGTCACCGGCATAGACGCGTACCTCACCGCGGTCGAGGCGGGCAGCCGGACGAGCGCGCGGCTGCGCGAGCAGGCCCTGGACCTGTGGCGGAGCCTGGAGCGGATCGCCTCCGCCTGGCCCGACCACCCCACCGCCGTCGAGGACGTGGCCTCGGCGCCCGGCACCCCTCCTCCGGTCTGAGGAGAGGGCCGTGCCGTCCTGCCTGAAGTCGGAGACCGTCCGGGTCGGGAACGCCCTGGTGTGCTCGTTCACCGGCGACCTGATCCTCGACAGCGAACCGGTCGCCACCGAGGCCCTGGAGGCCGCGTTCGAGCAGCGCCCGGCGGTGCTCGCCGTCGATCTGGCCGGCGTGGACCTCTTCACCTCCACCGGCCTCGACCTGCTGCTGGTCGCCCGGCGGCGAGCGTCGGAGCAGGGCGTCACGCTGGTCCTGGTCGCGCCGCCGGCGCGGACGCTGCGGGTGCTGGAACTCACCGGGACCGCCGCGCTGTTCACCGTCCGCGCCACGGTCGGCGAGGCGCTGCGCACCCACCGGCCGTCCACGCCCCCGGTCTGAGTCGAGCGGGCCTGCGGCGGGCTCCGGTCAGTCGCGCAGCAGCCGGGCCCGGATGCCCGCGATCACGATGTCCAGTTCCAGGAGGAAGGTCGCGTCGCGCTGCTCCGGGGAGATCACGGCGGCCTGGCGGGCCTGCTCCTCGAGGGTGTAGCCGTTGACGAAGCTGGTGACCACGTCCGCGCCGAGGTGGGCGGCCGGGGCGTCGGCGCCGGCCGAGCGCAGGGCGTCGATCAGGGAGCCGAAGTAGGCGACGGCGTTGGGCGGCGGGGCGGTGAAGGAGACCACGAGCCGGGCGCCGTCGCGGTGCGCGAGCATGGCCGCGCGGGCCCGGCCGGCCAGCTCCCGGAGCCGGTCGGCCCAGTCCGGCTCGGTGGCGGGGGCGGCGTCCGGGCGACCGGTGGACGGCGGGGTGAGCATCTCGCCGATGATCCGGTCGGCCAGCGCGTCCAGCAGCGCGGCCTTGCTCGGGTAGTGCCAGTACAGGGCGCCGGCGCGGACGCCGAGCCGCTGCGCCAGGCGGCGGGTGGTCAGCTCGTCGAGGCCTGCCTCGTCGAGCAGTTCCAGCGCGCCCTGCAGTACGTCGGCCTGCCGAAGCGGCATCGGTGTCCCCTCTCGTCACCCGTTCCTGCCAGCGGAGGCATCTTGTCACTTGAACGCCGACCAAGTAAGTTGAACAGTGACCAAGTGAACGGTGTTCAAGTCAAGTGGTTACGGGGGGATCGACATGCGTGTCCTGGTGATCGGCGCGGGAGTCGGCGGGCTGTGCCTGGCGCAGGGGCTGCGGCAGGCCGGGATCGACGTGCGGGTCTACGAGCGCGAGGCGAGTGCGCAGGCCCGGTACCAGGGGTTCCGGATCGGCATCGGCGGCCCGGGGCTGGCCGCTCTGCGGGAGTGCCTGCCGCAGCGGCTGCACCCGCTGCTGGAGGCCAGCACCGGAGAGCTCTCGGGCGAGCGGCGGGTGGTCGACGAGCAGCTGCGCGAGATCCGCCGACTCGGTCCGCTGTACGGGGGCCTGGCCACCGACCGGCACGTCCTGCGGCACCTGCTGCTGGCCGGGATCGCCGATCGGATCGAGTTCGGCAAGCGGCTGGTCCGCTACACCGAACCGGGCGACGGGTCCGTGCGGGCCGAGTTCGCGGACGGGAGCAGCGCCACCGGCGATCTGCTGGTGGGCGCGGACGGTGGCAACTCGCCCGTGCGGCGGCAACTCCTGCCCGAGGCCGAGGTGGTCACCCTGGACGGCAACGGCCTGCTCGGCCGCACGCCGCTGACCGACCGGTTCGCCGGCCTGGTCCCGGGCTTCGGCACCCTGGTCCAGGGCCCCGAGGTGCGGATGCTGCTCGGCAGGATGGAGTTCCGCCGCCCGCCGCACCTCGCCGCCGCCGAACTGGCCCCCGATGTCGAACTCCCGGAAACCGGCAGCTACCTGCGCTGGGCGGCGTTCCTGCCCGAGTACATCAAGCCGCTGCCCGCCACCTGGCCGGAGATCCGGGACCTGCTGCTGGCCGGCATCGCCGGCTGGCACCCCGACCTGGTGGAGCTGGTGCGCCGCTCGGACGTGGTCAACAGCTCCGCGCTGACGGTCCGTTACGCGAAGCCGGTGCCGCACTGGGGCACCCGCAGGGTCACCCTGCTCGGCGACGCCGTCCATGTCATGCCGCCCAGCGGCGGCATGGGCGCCAACACCGCGTTCCGGGACGCGGCCCTGCTCTGCCGCGCGCTCACCGCGGTCGGGCGCGGGGAGGCGGAGCTGCTGCCGGCCGTCGAGCGGTACGAGCGGGAGTTGCTCGAGTACGGCTTCGCGGCGGTCGCGGGGAGTCTCGAACAACTGCCCACGTTCGCCCCGTCGGTCGGGGCGAACGGCCAGGCCTGAAGGCGCCGGGGCGGACACGGCGGCGAACTGCGGTTCTGCGCCGCCCTGGTGGCCGGTCGGTGCCGTCCGGGCCCGTGTCGGAGCGGGGAGTTCGCTCGGCAGGCTCCATTCACTCGAACGGATGATCACTTGATCTGACCCTGCCGTCTTTTCGCCCCACCCCCTAGGGTGATCGAAGATCATGGCGGTCGGTCGCCGACCGCCGTCGTACGCGCGGACGTTCGCACGGAAGCACGGGAGTGCGGAAGTGCGCGCGGTCGTGCGGCCGGGGCATCGACACAGTGGGGGCACGGGTGAGGGTGAAGGGTGACGACGCGCAGGCGGTCGTCGGATCGGTTCCGTCGAGCGCCGCGGCGGTGCGGCTGTGACCGTCACCCCCGGCGGGTACCTGGCCGGCCCCTGGGCGGACGCCGCGCACCGGCTCACGCTGTCCGCCGTGTTGGAGCGCCGGGCCGCCGAGTTCGGCGACGCGGTCGCGGTGACCGACGGCCGCCAGGAGCACAGTTGGGCGACCTGGCGGGCGCAGGGGCTGGCCCTGGCCGCCGGGCTCCAGGACCTCGGCGTCGGCCCGGGCGACGTGGTGGCCGTGCGGCTGCCCAACTGCTGGGAGCTGCTGGTCGCCCACGCCGCCCTCGCCGAACTCGGCGCCGTCCTGCTGCCGTTGCACGCCGCCCTCGGCCCCGGGGAGGTCGGTGCGCTGCTCGAACGGACCGACGCGGGGTTGCTGTTGGCCCCGTCCGGCCACGAGCCGACCGCCGCGCGGCGGGTGCTCACCGTCGGTCCGGACCTCGGGCCCGGCACGTACGGCGAGGTGCTGAAACGATTCGCCGGACAGGTGCCCGAACCGGTCGAGGTCACCCCGGAGCATCCACTCGTCCTGATGCCCTCCTCCGGTACCACCTCGCGGCGGCCCAAGATCTGCGTGCACAGCCACGGCGGACTGCTCGCCAACGCCGCGGCGGTGGCCGAGGAGGGCCGGGCGACGCCGCACGACGTGCTGGTCAGCGCCGCTCCGTTCACCCACCTGTTCGGGCTGCTCGCCGTCCACCTGGGCCTGCTCACCGGCGGCCGCCAGGCGCTGCTGGAGCGCTGGGACCCGGACGCCTGCGCCCGGCTCGCCCGGGCGAGCGGCGCCAGTGTGCTGTTCGCCGTCCCCGCGCACCTGCGCGACCTGGTCCGGCGGGCCGAACCCGGCACGCTCGCCCTGCGGGAGGTCCGTACCGGCGGCACCGCCGTCCCGGAGGAGCTCGTCGCCCGGGTGCGCACGGTGCTCGGCGCCCGGACCGTCATCCAGTGGGGCATGTCCGAACTCGGGGCCGGGACCTTCACCCGCCCCGACGACCCGGCCGAGGCGGTGGCCGCGACGATCGGCCGCCCGGTACCCGGCGCACGGGCCAGGATCGTCGCCGCGGACGGCACGCCGTGCGCCGACGGCACCACGGGCGAGCTGCAGTTCCGCGGGCCGCACCTGTTCCGCGGCTACCTGGACGACCCGTCGGCGACCGCGGCGGCCCTCACCCCGGACGGCTGGCTGCGCACCGGGGACCGCGCCCTGCGCCGGTCGGACGGCAACCTCGTCTACCGGGGCCGGGACGCCGAACTCATCAACGTCGGGGGCCTGAAGTTCACCGCCTCCGAGGTCGAGACGGAACTCTCCGCCCTGCCGCAGCCGTCGGCCCTGGCCGTCGCCGCGCGCACCGACGCCCGGCTCGGCGAGTACCCCGTGCTGCTGGTCGCCCTGCGGGACGGGACGGCGCTCGGCCTGGACCAGGTGCACGCCCTGCTGGCCGAGCGCGGCGTGGCCCGCTACAAGTGGCCGCTGGACCTGGTCGTGGTCGACCGGATCCCGCTGACCCCCAGCGGGAAGGTCGCCCGGGCCCGGCTGGCGGAGCTGTCCCCGGTGGGACCACCGCCGGCTCCGGCGCCCGTACCGTCGCCCCCGGGCGGCACCCGGCCGTTCGACGAGGTGCTCGCGCTGATCGAGCGGGAGCTGGCCGTCCTGGTCCGCACGCCGACCGCCGGGCCGACCGGCGACCGGGCGGGGTTCCGCGACCTCGGGCTGGACTCCGCCGGGGCGGTGCGCCTCGCGGTGCGGCTGGCCGAGCTGCTCGGCCGGCAGGTGGCGGGTACGGCGGTGTTCGACCATCCGTCACCCCGGGAACTGGCCCGGGCCCTCACCGGCCCGGCCGCCCCGAGGCCGGTGGCCGACCCGTCCCGGCGGACCGACGACGACCCCGTGGTGATCACCGGCATCGGCTGCCGCTTCCCCGGCGGGGTGGACTCCCCGGAGGCCCTGTGGCGGCTGCTCGACGCCGGCCGGGACACCCTCACCGACCTTCCGCAGGACCGGGGTTGGGACCTCGACCGGCTCTACCACCCCGAACCGGGGCGCGCCGGGCGCAGCTACGTACGCACCGGCAGCTTCCTCACCGACGCCGCCGCCTTCGACGCGGCCTTCTTCGGCATCTCCCCGCGCGAGGCCCTGCGGATGGACCCCCAGCAGCGCCTGCTGCTGGAGACCGGCTGGGAGGCCCTGGAGCGCGCGGGCATCGACCCGGCCTCGCTGCACGGCGCGAGCGCGGGCGTCTACCTCGGGGTGATGGCCGGTGACTACGCGCCGCGCGTCGGCGAGGCCCCGGAGCTGTACGACGGGCAACTGCTGACCGGAACGGCGTCCAGCGTGGCCTCCGGCCGCCTGTCCTACCAGCTGGGCCTGACCGGGCCCGCGCTCAGCATCGACACCGCCTGCTCCTCCTCCCTGGTGGCGATCCACCTGGCCGCGCGCGCCCTGCGGGACGGCGAGGTGGACCTCGCGCTGGCCGGCGGGGCCACCGTGATGAGCACCCCGGCCGCCTTCGTGGACTTCGCCCGGCAGCGGGCGCTGGCCCCCGACGGCCGGTGCAAGCCCTTCGCACCCGACGCGGACGGCACGGGCTGGGGGGAGGGCGCCGCGGTGCTCGTCCTGCAACGGCTCTCCGACGCCCGGGCCGGCGGCCATCCGGTGCTCGCCGTGGTGGCGGGCAGCGCCGTCAACCAGGACGGGGCCAGCAACGGCCTGACCGCGCCGAGCGGGACCGCCCAGCAGCAGGTGATCCGGCAGGCCCTACGGGACGCGCGCCTGACGCCCGACCAGGTCGACGTCGTCGAGGCGCACGGCACCGGCACCCCGCTGGGCGACCGGATCGAGGCCGGTGCGCTGGACGCCGTCTTCGGCGGCCCCGACCGCCCGGCCGACCGTCCGCTGTGGCTGGGCTCCGTCAAGTCGAACCTCGGGCACACCCAGGCCGCCGCCGGGGTGGCCGGAGTGATCAAGACCGTCCTGGCGCTGCACCACGCCACCCTCCCGGGCACCCTCCACGTGGACGGCCCCGAGCTGCCGCCCGGACTCGCCGATGGCGCGCTCGCCCTGCTGCACCGGGCCCGCCCGTGGCCGACGGGCGACCGGCCCCGGCACGCCGGGGTCTCGGCGTTCGGCATCAGCGGGACCAACGCACACATCGTGCTCGGTGAACCGCCCGCGGACCCCGCCCCGGCCACGGACCCCGCCCCGGCCACGGCCCGGCCCGCGGCCGGGAGCGTCGTGCCCTGGGTGCTGTCCGCCCAGGACCCGCAGGCGCTGCGGGCGGCCGCCGGGCGACTCGCCGCAGCGGTCCGGACCCAGGACCGGCCGGCCCCGGCGGCCGTGGGGCACGCCCTGCTCCGCACCCGCCCCGCCCTGCCGGAGCGGGCGGTGGTGGTCGGGGCCGACCGGGACGCCCTGCTGACCGGCCTGGACGCGGTCGCGGCGGGCACCTGGGCGCCGGGGACCGCGGTCGGAAGGGCCGGGCGGACCGGTGGCACCGTGTTCGTCTTCCCCGGGCAGGGCTCCCGCTGGCGCAGCACCGCCGACGGACTCGCCGAGGCCCACCCCGCGTTCGCCCGCTCCCTGGCGGCCTGCGAGGCCGCGCTCGCCCCGCACGTCGACTGGTCCCTGACGGACCTGCTGCGCGGCGGGGCCGGAGCGCCCCCGCCGGAGCGCCCCGACGTGGCGCAGCCCGCCCACTTCGCGGTGCTGGTCGCGCTGGCTGCGCTGTGGGAGTCGTTCGGCGTCCGCCCGGACGCCGTCGTCGGCCACAGCCAGGGCGAGATCGCGGCCGCGCACGTGTGCGGGGCGCTGTCCCTGCCGGACGCGGCCCGGCTGGTCGCGGTCCGCGCCCGGCAGGTCCGGCAGCTGGCCCCCGGAGCGATGGCCGCGGTCGCCCTGACGGAGGAGCAGCTGGCCGACCGGCTGGCGGGCCGTCGCGGCATCGCCGTCGCCGCCCGCAACTCGCCCCGCTCGGCCGTCGTCGCCGGGGACACCGGGGCCGTCGAACGGCTGGTCGCCGACCTCACCGGCCAGGGGGTGGCCACCCGGCTGCTGCCGGCCGGCTACGCCTCGCACTGCGCCGCGGTCGAGGCACTGGCCGACACCCTGCCCGAGGCCCTCGCCGGGATCACCGCCGGCCGCAGCACGACGCCGTTCTACTCGACCGTCGAGGCCCGCCGGTTCGACACCGCACACCTGGACCCCGCGTACTGGTACCGCAACCTGCGCCGACCGGTCCGCTTCGCCGACACCGTCCGGACCCTGCTCGCCGACGGCCACCGGCGCTTCGTCGAGGTCGGCCCGCACCCGCTGCTCACCGAGGCGGTCACGGAGACCGCGCAGGAGGCGGGCGTCGCGGCCCTGGCCGTCCCGACCCTGGTGGCGGGCGAACCCGGCCCGCAGCGGTTCCTGCTCTCGGCGGCCGAACTGCACGTGGCCGGTGCCCCGGTCGACTGGGCCGGGGCGCTTCCCGACGGCCTCCGGGAGCGGGTGGAGCTGCCGACCTACCCGTTCCAGCGCCGGCGCTACTGGCTCGACACCGTGCGGACGGCCCCGGCCCCGGCCCGCGCGATGACGGCCGACGACGAGCCCGCCGACCCGACGGGGCACGGTGGGGCCGCGGACCCGCTCGCCCTGGTGCTGTCCCACACTGCGGCCGTGCTCGGCCACCCGCCCGACGCCGCGCTGCCGACCGGTGCCACCTTCCAGGAGCTCGGCGTCGGCTCGATGGCCGCCGTCGAACTGCGCACCCGGCTCGGGCGCGACCTGGGCCTGGCGCTGCGCGCCACCGCCGTCTTCGACCACCCGACCCCGCAGCACCTCGCCGACCACCTGACGCAGCTCCTGCGCTCCGCACCCCTCAGCACCGGCGGGCAGGCCGACGCCGAAGCTGCCGAAGCCGTCGGGGCCGTCGGAGCCGTCGGGGCCGAAACCGGGGCCGAACTCCCGGACAGCGTGGGCGCCCTGTACCACGAGGCGCTGCGCACGGGCCGCGGCGCGACCGCCCTCACCCTGGCCAGGGCCACC
This sequence comes from Kitasatospora sp. NPDC089797, assembly GCF_040684795.1. Lineage (NCBI taxonomy): Bacteria > Bacillati > Actinomycetota > Actinomycetes > Kitasatosporales > Streptomycetaceae > Kitasatospora > Kitasatospora sp. NPDC089797. The sequence continues at coordinate 350,464 of NZ_JBFBGS010000001.1, forward strand.
GCGGCGCTGCGCCCGACCTTCAACTCCGAGCAGGCGGCGGCACGGGCCCCGCGCGCGGTGAGGCTGCCCGCCGGCCCCGCCGGCCCCGGTGACGCTTCCGCCGCCGACCCGGAGCTGCCCGTCCTGCTCTGCGTGCCCTCCGTGCTCCCCACCGGTGGCCCCCACGAGTACCGGGAGCTCGCCCGGCACTTCCGCGGCCCGTGCACCGCCGTCCTGCCCCTGCCCGGCTTCACATCAGGCGAGCGGCTCCCCGCCGACCTGTCGGCGCTGGCCACGGCGCACGCCGAGAGCATCCGCCGTCTCGATCCGCAGGGGCCGGTGCTGCTCTGCGGCCACTCCTCGGGCGGCCTGCTCGCCCACGTCCTCGCCGGCCGCCTGGAGCGGCTCGGCCGACCGGCCGCCGGGCTGGTCCTGCTCGACACCCCGTGGCCCGACGCCGGGCTGTACGCCGAGACCCTCCCGGCCGTCCTCGCCCTGCTGGCGGACCGCCCCGGCCCGCTGGCCGCCGAGGCGCCCGGCACCGGCCGGGTCAGCGCCACCGGCGGCTACCTCGACCTGCTGGAACGTTTCACCCCCGAGCCGATCGCCACCCCGACCCTGCTGCTCGGGGCCGACCTCCCGCTGCCCGGCGTCGGCCCGTTGGCCCGCTGGGACCTGCCGCACACCGCCGCCACCACGCCGGGCGACCACCTCACCCTGCTGACCGAGCACGCGCCCGCCCTCGCCCGGGCGATCGAGGGCTGGGCCGCCGACCGCCCCGCCACCCCGTCCCGCCTCCAGGAGCCGAACCCGTGACCTCACCCGTGACCGCACCGGCCACCTCAGCCGCCCACCACCGGCCGACCGCCGCGCTCCTGCGCGCCCTCGCCACGGACCGGACGGCCCCGCCCTACCCGGCGCTGCGCCGGATCACCGAGGAACTCGGCGCGGGTCGCCCGCTGCTCGCGGACCAGCCCCGGCTGCGGGACCTGCTCGAACTCACCGCAGCCGCCGACCCCCGGCTCTTCCACGTGATGTTCCTGCACCACTGCATGACCGTGGGCCCCGCCCTGGACTACGGCGCCCAGCCCGCCGACGTCGCCGCCCTGGCCTCCGGCGCCCGGATCGGGGCCGCCCTGATGACCGAACTCGGCCGCGGCAACAGCAGTGCCGCGATCCGCACCGAGGCGCGGCTCGACCGCGCGAGCGGCGACTTCGTCCTGCACACACCCGAGCCCGGCGCCGCCAAGTACCCGGTCAACGCGGCCGATCCCGACACGCCCCGGCTCGCGGTGGTCAGCGCCCGGCTGCGGATCGACGAGGCCGACCACGGCGTCTTCCTCTTCCTCGTCGAACTGCGCGACGCCCGCGGCACCACGCCGGGCGTCACCGTCCGGCCGCACCCGCCCACCACCCTGCTGCCGCTGGACTACGCCACCGTCCGCTTCGACCGGGTACGCGTCCCCCGCCACCGCTGGCTCGCCGACGGCGCCGCGCTCACCGCCGACGGCCGCCTCCACGACCCGGCCGGCGGGCCCGACGCCCGCACCCGGCGCAGCCTGGGCATGAGCCGCTTCGCCTGCGGCGCCGTCACCGCGGGCCTGGCCGCGGCCGCCCGGGCCGCCGTCGCCCTCGCCCTCCCGCACGCGACACGCCGGATCACCGCCGAACGCGGCGGCGGCGAGCGGACCGCCCTGGACCACCTCGACCAGCAGCGGCTGCTGTTCGGCGCGGCGGCGGACGCGTACGCCGCGACCGTCCTGGCCCGCCGGGTGACCGCGGCCGCCTGGGACGTCCCCGCCGGCGGCGGGCGCGGCGACGGACCGGCCCCGGAGGTGATGCGCACCCTGGCCCTGACCAAGGTGGCGGTCAGCCGGCTCGCCGACCGGGCGGTGGCGCGCTGCCGCTCGGCGACCGGCGCGCTCGGCTTCTTCTCGGAGAACCGGCTCGTCGACTACCAGGCCCTGACCACGGCCTTCCAGTCGGGCTGTGGCGACAACCGGATGATCCTGCTGGACGCGGCCCGCTCGCTGGCCGCAGCCGACGCCCCCGTACCGCCCGACGCCCCCGCACCGGCCGGCGAGCACGGCCCCGCCTCGGACGAGGACGGCCTCACCCCGCTGTTCCACGCCCACGAAGGCCTGCTGCACGGGGAGTTGACCACCGGCCTGGCGGCGGCCGCCGAGGACGGATCGGACCCGGCCGACGCCTGGGACGAGCACTCCCGCCCCGCCCGCGCCCTCGCGACGGCCCACCTCACCCGCACCGCCGCCGACGCCCTGGCCGCCCACGCCACCGACGACCCGGTGGCAGCCGAGCTGCTGCGCGCCGCCCGGCTGGACCGGGCGGTCACCGGCTCGGCCCGGTACCTGCTCTCCGGACTGGCGACACCGGACCACGTCCGGACCTGGTCCGCCGCCCTGGACGGCGTCCACCGCCGGCTGCGCCACCGGACCGACGACGTGGTGGCCCTGATGGACACCCCGCCGGAACTCCTGGACGCCCCGATCGCCGGCCCCGACTACGTCACGGCGCTCACCGGCGGCTGAGCGGCGCAGCGCGGGGCGGGCGCCGGACCGGCCGGATGCCCCCGGAAACCGGATGCCCCCGGAAACCGGAGCGGCCCGCCCCGTCGGAACGGGGCGGGCCGGGAACCGGCGGGACGTCAGACCCTCGGCGGCGGGTTGCGCAGCAGGTCGCGCACCTGGGTGAGCAGTTCGACCTCGGTCAGCGGCTCCTCGACCGGCGGCAGTCCGGCCTTGCGCCGCTTGCGCTCGGCCACGTGGTTCAGCGGCGCCACCACGAAGAAGTAGAGCGCGGCCGCGATCAGCACGAACGCGATCAGCGCGTTGATGAACGCGCCGTACTTGAAGGTGCTGTGGTTCAGCGTGAAGGTCAGCGCGGAGAAGTCCTGCTTGCCGAAGATCGCGGCGATCAGCGGCGTCAGCAGGTCGCCGACCAGGCTGTTGACCACCGCCACGAAGGCCGCGCCCATGACGAACGCGACGGCGAGATCGACCACGTTCCCGCGCATGATGAACTTCTTGAACCCCTGGAGCATGTCCGCCTCCTCGAAAGCCGCCTTCCCTCCAGGGTTCGGGTCGGGTGGCGGTACGGCCCGCCGGGACCGTCCGTCCGGGTGAGCGGGCCGCGCCCCGCCGCCGGGCTCTTCCGGTTCGCCGTCGCGCGGCGGGCGCCGGAGCGCCCACCGCGCGACGGGCTCCGTCGAGGAGCCGGGTCAGCGACCGGCGGGCGCCGCGACGGCCACGGGCGCCGCCGATCCGGCGGGTTGCCCGCTCTCCTTCGACCGGCGGCCGACCAGCGCGAACACCAGCACCGCGCCGAGCAGCCCGAGCCCGCCGGAGACCAGGAAGGCGTCCCGCAGACCGTCCGCGAAGGCGTGGTGCACCAGCTCCGCCACCGCCGCCCGCTGCCCCTGCGGGGCGTGCCCGATCACCGCGCCCGCCTGGCCCGCCGTCAGCGCGTCGGCCGCCTGGCCGACGTCCGGCAGCACCCCGCCGCGCAGCCGGTCCTCCAGCCCGGCCTGGAACACCGCGCCGAGCACCGCGATGCCGAGCGCGTTGCCCAGCTGCCGGGCGGTGTTCAGCGCACCGCCGGCCATCCCGCTGCGCCGCTGCGGCACGGCGGCCATGGCCGCGGCCGCCATCGCCGGGGTGGCGAGGCCGACCCCGGCCCCGGCCACCGCCAGGCCCGGCGCCAGCACCGGCCAGCTGGAGTCCGGCCCGATCAGGGCCTGGAGCAGCGCGCCGACCGCTATCAGCAGCAGACCGCCGCCGATGGTGAGCTTCGGCGAGGCCCCGTGCAGCCGGCGCCCGGCCACGGCCGCCACCACGAAGGCGAGGGCGCTCATCGGCACCAGCGCGAGCCCGGCCGCCACCGGCCCGAGCCCGCGCACCGACTGCAGCCAGAGCGAGGCGTAGACCAGGTAGGAGAAGGCGGCCACGGAGAGCAGCAGCCCGCCCGCGAGCACGCCGGTGAAGCCCGGGTTGCGCAGCAGCCCCAGGTCGAACATCGGGTTGCGGCCCTTGAGCTCGGCCACCACGAACACCAGCAGCGCGACCGCGCTGAGCGCGAACAGCCCCAGCGTGCTGGTGGAGCCCCAGCCGTCCGCCGAGCCCCGGATCAGCGCGAAGGTCAGCGCGCCGGCCGCCACGGTGAAGCTGACCAGACCGGGCAGGTCCAGCCCGCGCGCCTGCGGGTCGCGGGACTCGCGCACCGCGCGCAGCGTGACCAGCACCGCCAGCACGCTGATCGGCAGGTTGATGAAGAAGATCCACCGCCAGCCCAGGTGCTCGGTGAGCAGCCCGCCGACGATCGGCCCGGCGGCCGCGGCGGCGCCGTTCACCGCGCCCCAGACACCGAACGCGATGCCGCGGTCCCGGCCCTGGTAGGAGGTGTTCAGCAGGGCCATGGTGGTGGCGAACATCGCCGCGCCGCCGATCCCCTGCAGGCCGCGGAAGAGGATCAGCTGACCCCCGCTGCCGGCCAGTCCGCAGGCCAGCGAGGCCGCGGCGAACAGGCCCAGCCCGTAGAGGTACGTCCGCCGCCGGCCGAACCGGTCGGCCAGCGAGCCGGCGCCCAGCAGCAGCGCCGCCAGGGCCAGCGCGTAGATGTCCAGCACCCACTGCAGGTCGGTGAAGCTGGTGTGCAACCCGGTCGCCATGTCGGGCAGCGCCACGGTCACGATGGTGACGTCCACCAACAGCATGAACGCCCCCAGGCTCACCGCGGTCAACGGCAGCCACTTGCGCATTTCGTCTTCTCCTGGATGTCTCTGGTGAGGTCTTCGGATTCCGTTGTCGAGTCGGGACGACCGTGCCACTCGGATCGCCGAGAACCACCACCAGGACGCCTGGGGTGGCGGAAACCGGTCACCGGGAGCGCTGGCATGATGGATTCCATGCCCATCACTCTTCTGGACGACCTGGACCGGGCCCTGGTGCAGGCGCTGATGATCAGCGGCCGGGTGCCGTTCAACCGCCTCGCCGAGGTGCTGGAGGTCTCCGACCAGACCGTGGTCAGGCGGTACCGGCGGCTGCGCGGTGAGGGCCTGATCCGGGTGATCGGGCGGCCGGTCGGCCACCGGGTCGGGCTGGTGGAGTCCTGGCTGCGGCTGCAGTGCCCGCCGGACGCCGCGCTCTCGGTCGCCGACGCGCTGGCCCGCCGGGCGGACATCTCCTGGGTGACCCTCAACTCCGGCGGCACCGAGGTGCAGTGCATCACCCGGGCGCGCTCCCGGGAGGAGCACGACGAACTGCTGCTGCGCCGGCTCCCGCAGACCCGCCGGGTCGTGGCGATCACCGCGCACAGCGTGCTGCGCTCCTTCGTCGGCGGCCCGCGCCACTGGCGCGGGCTGGACGTGCTGACCGCGCGGCAGGCCGCCGAGCTGGCCGATCCGGTGCCCGAGCGGCACGGCGAGCGGGTGCGGCTGGACGCGGCCGAGCAGGCGATGTTCGCCGTGCTGGCCCGCGACGGCCGGGCGGGCTACCCGGAGCTGGCCCGGGCCGCCGGGCTCTCCGAGTCCACCGCCCGCCGCCGGCTGGACCAGCTGCGCGAGCGCGGGGCCTACTACCTGGACCTGGAGATCGACCCCCGGCTGCTCGGCTTCGAGACCCAGGCGACCCTGATGATCACCGTCACCCCGGCCGCGCTGGCCGCCGCGGGCGCGGCCCTGGCCACCCATCCGGAGGTCCCGTTCGCGGCGGCGATCACCGGCTCGGCCAACCTGGTGGCGATCAGCATCTGCCGGGACAACGACGCGCTCTACACCTACCTGACCGAGCGGATCGGCGCGCTGGACGGGGTGCAGCACGTCGAGGTGGTGCCGCAGCTGCGCTCGGTGAAGCGGGCGGGCATGCTGATGGACGGCACCCGGCTGGTGGACCCGCCGACGGGCTGACGCGGCGTCCGCCGGGCGGTCGGTCCCGTCCTTCGTTCTTATCTTTCGCTTAGAACGTCCGTCCAGGGTGGCGTTCATGATGATGCAACGTGCCGCAGTCGGATCCGTCGTCCTCGCCGCCGTGGCCCTGACGGGTACCGTCGGGGCGGCGGGCGCCCCCGGTCGGGCCGCCGCAGCGGTCTCCCACCACGGGGTGACGGACAACCTCTACATGTCGCTGGGGGCGTTCGAGGACGCGACGTCCGGCGAGGACCCGAAGGTCAGGGCCATGCTGGACCGCCCGGACATCGGCGGGGTCCAGCTGGTGGTGCCCTGGAAGGCCGTCGAGGGGGCCAAGGGGGAGTACCGGTGGTCGCGGCTGGAGGACGCCCTGAGTTACCTCCGGGACCGCCACAAGAAGCTGTACGTCCAGGTCCAGGACCGGTTCTTCGACGTGGCGACGAAGGATGCCAACGTCCCCCAGTACGTGAAGGACGAGGGCGGGGTCGCGCCGACGGTCGACGAGAACCCGGACAACCCCACCACCCACGGCGCCATGGTCGCGCAGTGGGACGACGGGGTGCGGGCGGACTTCCAGGCCATGCTGAAGGCGATGGCGGAGCGGTTCGACGGCAGGCTCGCCGGGGTGAACCTGCCGGAGACCGCGGTCGAGGTGGACACCGGCAACGACCGGACCGGGTACACCTCGAAGTCCTACATCGACGCCGAGCTCGACAACATGCGCTTCGGCCGGAAGGTCTTCACCAGGACCCAGTTCATCCAGTACATCAACTTCCTGCCGGACGACGACGACCACCGGCGCATGCAGGAGATGTTCGACCTCGCCCGGGACGAGCGGATCGGCGTCGGAGGGCCGGACACCCTGCCGGACCGGCCGTACCAGATGGCGAACTCCTACAAGTTCCTCCACGCGTACAAGGGCGCCCTGCCCCTGGTCGCGATGGCCGTCCAGGAGCCCGACGTCAACGCCGCGGACCCCACGACCGGCAAGCCGTACACCCGCGAGCGGTTCACCGGCTTCGCCCACGACTACCTCGGTGCGCGCCAGTTGTTCTGGACCACCGAGGCGGGCTGGCTGCAGACGCCCCCGGCCTGACCGCCGGCATCCGAGTGACCCTCCGGCGTCAGGCCCGGACGGCGGACCGGGCCGTCGCGCCGGGCCGGGCCGCACTCGGGCCCGGCAGTGCCGCGGCCCGGACGGCCAGGCCGATGGTGCGGGTCAGCAGCATGGCGACCGCCATGAAGATCAACCCGTCGGTGATGGCCGCCGCGCTGACCTGGTGGGCGATGCACCAGTGGGCCAGCTGGTCCGGGAACCAGTGGAAGGAGCCGTAGGAGAAGGCGGCGCGGGCGCCGATGACCAGGATCCACAGCAGCGCGTAGCCCCAGCCGGCCCGGCTGACCGGCTTGCCGGTGCGCGGGCTGCGGTACACCCGGAACAGCGCGAGGGCGAGGAGGCCGCCGAGCAGTCCGGCCGCGGCGCCGGCCAGTTCGACGGCCAGCCCGTTGCCGTGGGTGACGACCGGGGCGATGAACAACGGGACCACTCCGGCCGCGACGGCGATCGGCCGCAGCACGCGCAGCACGCCGATCTTGCGGTGGCGGCCGAGATCGCTGTGCAGGGTGGCGGCCAGGACGGCGCCGTTGACGATCTCGGCCTGGGTCAGTTCGGTGAACACCGGATGCTCCTCGGGGGCTGGGCCGCGACCGTCGCGGCCCAGCTCCAAGGTCGCCTGTCGCGGCCCCGGACGGATCGGCCCACGGGGGGAGAAGCGGGAGGAGCCGGGACGGCGGCTCCTCAACCCCCGGGTGGAGCCGCGGACCGCCGCCCGATGCGCCCGGCTCCACCCGGTGCCCACCGCCCCGGTGCCGGGGCGGCGCCCGGCGGAGGTGCCCGGTCAGCCCTGGGGAACCACCAACGCGCCGCGCGCCGCGAGGAGTTCGCGGAGCCGCTGGTGCGGGAGCGCGGGGGAGCGGTGGCCGTCGCGGCCGATCGTCTCCTCGGCGGTGACCAGGGCGTTGAGCACGGCCTCCTCCACGGCCTGGACCACGGCCTCGTAGAAGGGGTCGATCCGACCCCAGGGGACGAACCGCAGGGTCTCGTAGTCGGAGTCACCGGCCTCGCCCTGGGGGAAGGAACTGCCCAGTGCGCCCGGGTTGGCGGTGGAGAAGGCGAGGAAGATGTCGCCGGAGAAGTGGCCCCCGCTGGTGCCGGTCCGGGCCAGGCCCAGCGGCACCCGGCGGGCCAGTGCCTTGCACTGGCCGGGCAGCAGCGGCGCGTCCGTGCCGATCACCACGATCACCGAGCCGGCCCCGCCCGGGGCGAACCAGTCGGTGTCCTCCATCGGGTTGTCCGCGCGCAGCTCCCGCCCCACCGGGACGCCGCCGACGACGAGTTCGCGCCGGTCGCCGAAGTTGGCCTGGACGAAGGCGCCCACGGTGTACTGCGCGGAGCCGTACCGGACCACGCGGCTGGCGGTGCCGGAACCGCCCTTGAAGCCGTAGCAGTTCATCCCGGTGCCGCCGCCGACGCAGCCCTCCTCGACCGGCCCGGCCGTCGCGGACTCGATCGCCGCGATCGCGTGCTCGGCGCGGACGTGCGGGCCGTTGATGTCGTTGAGGTAGCCGTCCCAGGTCTCGGCGACCACCGGCAGCAGCCACTGCCGGGCCAGGTCGGGCCGGTGGGCGGCGGTCCAGTCGACGACGCCCCGGTGCACGGTGCCGACGGCATGGGTGTTGGTGACCATGACCGGTCCGTTGAGCGCGCCGGTCTCCTCGATCCAGGTCGTCCCGGTCATCTCGCCGTTGCCGTTCAGCGAGTACCAGCCGGCCGCGCAGGGGGTGCCCACGCCCTCGCGTCCGCGCGGGAGCAGCGCGGTGACACCGGTGCGGACGTGCTCGCCCTCGACCAGCGTGGTGTAGCCGATCCGGACGCCGGGCACGTCGGTCAGCGCGTTGGCGGGGCCGGGGGTGCCGTCCAGGGGCAGGCCGAGCGCGCGGGCCCTGGGCCGGCCGGACGGGGTGGAGAGTGACGCGGTGGGGAGCACGGTGGTGTGGGGCCTTCCTGACGGGGGAGCGGGGGTCGGTCGGGCGGGTGCGCGGCCCGGGCCCTGTGCGGGGGGTTCCCGCCGGGCCCGGGGACGGTCCCTAGTCGTCCACCGGCCGGTCCGGGAGCAGGTCCGGGCAGCCGGTCGCGCTCCGGGCGTAGCCGAGCAGCAGGTCCAGCGAACGCTCCGGTGGGAGCGAGGAGTTGCGCGAGATGATGTGCAGGCCGTAGCCGTCCTCCAGGACGACCAGGTTGGCGGCGACGTCGAGGGCCGGTGCGGTGAGGTCGAAGTGGCCCTGGGCCCGGCCGATCTCCAGGATGCCCGCGTAGAGCGCGACCTGGCGGTCGTAGAGGCTCTGCGCGAGCGTGGAGTAGACCGGGTCGCCGTGCGTGGCCGAGCTGAACTCGTAGAGCACCAGGGCGAGTTCGTCCTCGGGGCCGTCCGGGAGGCCGAGCCGGGCGCAGGCCACGAGCTTGTCGCGGGCGTCCGGTAGCCGGGCCGCGACGGCGCTGCGGTCGGTGAAGAAGCGGTCGGCGGCGCGTCGGTAGACCTGCTGGAGCAGTTCGCCGAGATCGCTGAAGTAGTAGTTGACCGACCCCCGGGCGACGCCGGCGGCGTCCGCGATGTCGGCGACCCGCAGGTGCGCCAGGCCGTGCCGCCCGACGGCCTCGGTGGCCGCGAGCACCAGCTGCTCGCGGCGGGCGGTCTGGTTCCGGGCTCGGGCCATCATCATTCCTTGTCGTCGGTGTCAGATCTTGTCTTACCTCTTGACGTCGAACTATCCCAGAACTTTGACTTCTGTGCCAAAGAACTCCGCAGACGTTTCACCGACTCAGGAGGACCACGATGGCCGATCCCCCCGCCGGCCCCGCCACCGCCGACGCGCACCCCACCGGTCCGGGCCCCACCGGCTCGGGCTCCCCGCCGGCCGGCTACGCCCAGGAACTCTCCCGCTCGCTCAGCCTGCGCGAGAACATGCTGATCACCCTCTCCTCGGTGACCCCGGCCTCCAGCGTCTTCATCGTGGTGCCCGCGGTGATCCAACGCCTCGGCGGAGCGGCGGCCGTGGCCTTCGCCCTCGCGGCGGCGGTCGGCGTGCTGATGGCCTTCTGCTACGCGGAGCTGTCTAGTGCGTTCCCGATCACCGGGGGCGAGTACGCCTTCGCCGCGCGCACCCTCGGCCGGGCCACCGGGTTCGCGCTGTTCGCGCTCAGCCTGCTCGGCGGGGTGCTGGTCACCGCGGTCATCGCCCTCGGCACCGGCAGCTACCTGGGCGTGGTCTGGAGCGCCTTGGACGGGAAGGGGGCCGGGCTGGCGGTGATCGTGCTGGCCTCGCTGGTCGCGGTGCTCAACATCCGCACCAACGCCTGGGTCACCGGGGTCTTCCTGCTCCTGGAGCTCGCCGCGGTCGCGGTGCTGGCCGTGCTCGGCCTCGTCCACGTCGAGCAGCCGCTCTCGGTGCTGTGGACCCCGCACGCGCTCGGCGGGGCGGACGGCAACGTGCTGGTCGGGGCCTCCTGGGGGCTGGTCGCCTCGGCCACGGCGACCGCCGTGTTCGCCTACAACGGCTACGGCACCGCCGTGTACTTCGCGGAGGAGACCAGGCGGGCGTCCGCGATCGGCCGGGTGGTGCTCTGGTCGCTCGGGATCACCGTCGCCGCCGAGTGCCTGCCGCTGGTCGCGGTGCTGCTCGGCACGCCGAGCATGAGCGGACTGATGTCGGCCGACTCGCCGATGAACTACTTCCTGCTGGCGCGGGCCGGCTCCGCCGTCAACACGGCGGTCAGCCTGGGCATCGCCGTGGCCGTGGTCAACGCGGTGATCGCGATCATGCTGCAGAGCGGGCGGCTGCTCTACTCCTCGGCCCGCGACCGGGCCTGGCCCGACACGGTGGGCGGCCCGCTCGCCGCCGTGCACCCCCGGCTGCGCACGCCCCTCGCGGCGACGCTGACCATGGGCCTGGCCACCCTGCTGGTCGGCTGGCTCGTCTCGCTCGACACGCTGATCCTGGCCACCGGGTCGACCCTGGTCGTGGTCTACGTCCTGGTCGCGCTGTCGGCGCTGTTCGGGCGGATCAGGGGCACCACCGCCACCGCCCCCTACCGGATGCGCGGCTGGCCGTACGTCCCGCTGGGCGTCGTCGCGGTCATGCTCTACGTCAGTTACGAGTCGGTGCGGGCCGACTGGCGCCCGATCGCCATCGCGGTCGGGATGCTGGCCGCCGGCTACGCCTACTACTACGCCTACCTCCACCCCCGGCGGGCCGACCGCTGGACCCTGCCGGACCCGGTCCGCGAGGAGGAGGGGGCCTGACCGGACGCGTCCCCGGCCGGGTGCGCGACCGGCGCGCGGCGACGGGCGGGCCCGGGTGGGCCCGCCCGTCGCGGGTGCGTGACCCGACCCGGGCGGAGCCGGGCCGACCGGTCGTCAGTGCTGGACGCCGGTGGCGAGGCTGAAGTGCGCGAAGTAGGCGTACTGGTCGGTGCCGGGGCCCCAGGAGGTGTCGTGGCCGCCGTAGAAGGTGGAGAAGAAGACGCCGCTGAACGGGATCGAGGCGAGGTCCGGGGCGCCCGCGCCCGCCTGGGTGAAGACCTGGGTGCCGTCCAGCCAGACGGTGACGTCGCCGCTGTTGCGGTCGACCAACTGCTCGATGTCGTGCCAGGCCCCGTCGGCCGGCCACTGCCAGGAGCCCAGGCCGAGGTCGACACCGTAGCCGGTGGGGCCGGAGTTGGACGGGGTGTACAGGTAGACCTCGCCGTTGCCGACCCCGGAGCCGGGGTTGCGCCACATGTAGCGGGTCGACCAGGCGTTGCCGTGGTTGCCGCCGGAGGCCTCGCCGGGGGTGCCGCCGTACAGGCCGGGGAGCTTGCCGGCCTTGCCGAAGTCGAAGCCGGAGGGCAGCTTGAGGCTGTACTTGAGGTCCAGGGTGGTGGAGTTCGCGAGGTCGCCCAGGCCGAGGGTGGGGAGGTCGGTGTAGAACTGGCCGCCACCGGCGGAGGGGCAGTCGGAGCAGGAGTTGGCGGAGGAGCCGGCGCCGTAGAACACCTGGAGCGCCGAGCCGTCGCCGGGGGCGGCCGGGTCGTTGACCAGGCTGAGGTCCTGCTGGCCCCAGCGGCCCTTGCTCAGGGCGCCCCAGGCGGAGGTCCAGGCTTTGGTGCCGTAGCCGGTGAAGTCGCCGGTCCAGGCGGGCGCGTCGGCGCCCCGGGCCCCGACGGCGGTGGCGGCCTGGAGCGGGGCGGCGGCGAGCAGGGCGAGGGAGGCGCACAGGGCGGTGAGCAAGCGCTTCATGACGGTCCTTCGGCTGGCGGGGAAGGGGAAGTCCTGCGGCGGTGCGGCGGTGCGGCGGTGCGGCGGTGCGGTGCGGCGGTGCGGAGTGTCGGTGCGGGGACGTGCACCATGACACGGCGGCAGGCGTGTTCCAGTCAAGAGTCTGGACACAGTTCATCCCTGTGAACGCGTGCGGGGTGGCGGCTGGGCCGACCGGGCTATATTGCTCGCAGCCCACGCGCACGTGAACAGGGAGGATCCCGATGGCGCAGCCGCCGAGCCCCGCCACCCCCGCCGCCGCGGGCGTGAAGTCCGCCGTCCGCACCATCGAGGTGCTGGAGTACTTCGCCGCGCGCCCCGGCCTGCACAGCCTCGCCGACGCGCAGGAGGCGCTCGGCTACCCGAAGAGCAGCCTCTACATGCTGCTGCGCACCCTGGTCGACCTCGGCTGGGTGGAGACCGACCTGACGGGCACCCGGTACGGCATCGGGGTGCGCGCGCTGCTGGTCGGCACCGCCTACATCGACGGCGACGAAGCCGTGGCCGCCACCCGCCCGGTGCTCGACCGGCTCGCCGACGACACCACCGAGACCGTCCACCTCGCCCGGCTGGACGGCACCGACGTGGTCTACCTGGCCACCCGGGCCTCCCGGCACTACCTGCGGCCGTTCACCCGGGTCGGCCGCCGCCTGCCCGCCCACGCGACGGCGCTCGGCAAGGCGCTGCTCGCGACGCTCCCGGACGAGGAGGTCGCGCGGCTGCTCCCCGAGCGCCTGGACCCGCTGACCGACCGCACCCACACCACCCGGGCCGCGCTGCTCGAGGACCTCCGGGCGGTGCGCGAGCGCGGCTACGCGACCGACCGGGAGGAGAACACGCTCGGCCTGTGCTGCTACGCGGTCGCCGTGCCGTACCGCACCCCGGCCCGGGACGCGGTCAGCTGCTCGGTGCCCGTCGCGCGGCTCACCCCGGGGCGGGAGCAGATGATCCGGGACGCGCTGGGCGAGGCCCGCGAGCGGCTGGCGCTGGCGACGCGGCACCTCTGAGGCCGTGGACGGGCGGTGGACGGACGGGCGCGCCGGCGGGCTACGGCCGGCGGGGCGCCTCCGCGCCCACCGCCTCGACGGCGGCGCGGACGGCGTCGAGGTCCTGGCGGGAGGCCAGACCCAGGTGGTAGAAGCGCAGTTCGCCCGCGCCGGCCGCGGCGAGGTCCGCGCACCAGGCGGGCAGGTCGGCGGGGTCGCCGCCGAGGCCGGCGACGGCGCCGACGGTGACCGCGACGCGCCGCCCGGGTACGGGGTGGGCGGCGTGGGCGCGGTCCGTGCAGGCGCGGTCGGCATAGGCGCGGACGGCGGCCAGCGCGGCCGGTGAGCGGGTCGGGGCCAGCAGGACGGGGGAGGCGGCCCCGGTCTCCTCGGGCGGCAGGCCGGGGGAGGGGCCGAAGCCGAGCGGGTCCGGTTGGGCGTGCAGCAGGACGGGCAGCCGCGGGCGCTCCGCGGCGACCGCCGCGAGGACGGCGCGGCGCAGCCCGGCGGCCGTCCGCACCCGCATCCGGGCGACGGCCGCGGCCGTCTCCGGGTCCAGTGCCGCGTCCGGGGCGGTGCCGGCCAGTACCGGGTCGAGTGCCACCCGCACCGCGGCGCGCAGGGCCCGGGGGTCGGCGCCCTCGGCCCGGTAGCCGTCCTGGCAGTGCGGGCAGAAGCAGAGCGAGAACAGCAGCCGGGCGGAGGGCGGCAGGGGCACTCCGGCGACCTTGTCGTGGGCGTGCAGGTGGTCGAAGCCGTACCAGCCGCAGGACTCCAACTCCAGCCCCGCGAGCCCGGGTTGGGCGGCGGTGTCGGCGGCCAGGGTGGCGCAGTAGCGGCGGACGGCGGGCGAGGCGACGCACAGCGCCCAGGGGTAGCGGTCGCCGTAGGCGTTGAGCACGGCCACGTCGGGGTGACGCACGCCGAGCCGCTGCCCGTGGGCGAGGACCGTCCAGGCGTAGACCTCCACCCCGGCGTCGGCCAGCGCCTCGGCGGCGCGCCCGAAGGACCGCGGCGACCACGGCGCCTCCACCGGACGCAGCCGTCCGGCGCCGGACCAGCGGTCCGGGTCCGGCCGGAAGTAGACCGCGGCGTGCTCGGCGGTGACCACCTTGTGGCGCGGATGGCGCGGGGTCAGCGCGCGCACGCTGTGGTACGCGGCGGCGACGGCGGCCCGGCGGATGCCGAGACCGGTGAGTCGCGCACCGCAGGCCGGGTCGCCGTCAGCGTCCCAGGGGTAGAGGTAGCCGCCGGTCACCACGGCGGGCGGTCCGTCGGGTGGTGCGGTGGGCGGCGTGTCGTCGGGCGGTCCGTCGGGCGCGCTCACGCCAGGGCCGTCCGGGCGCGGTCGACGAGGTCCAACAGCTCCCGCAGGTGCGCCGGTTCGGGCTCGGTGAGGGGCGCCCGGACGCCCCCGACCGGGTGTCCCGCCGCCCGGGTCGCGGCCTTGACCAGGGAGACGGCGTACCCGGGTCGCCGGTTGCGCAGCTCGACGTAGGGGCGCAGGAAGACGTCGACCAGCGTGGTGAGGGCGGGGCGGTCGTCCTCGGCGAGGGCGCGGTGGAAGGCGAGCGCGAGGTCCGGGGCGAAGCAGAAGACGGCGGAGGAGTAGAGCGGCACGCCGATCGCCCGGTAGGCGAGTTGGGTCATCTCGGCGGTGGGCATGCCGTTGAAGAACAGGAAGTCCTGGTGCCCGGCGGCGCGGACGGCGCTGACGGTGCGGAGCATCCGGTCGAGGTCGCCGAGGCCGTCCTTGAAGCCGACCACGCCGGGCAGCCCGGCCAGGCGGGCGACCGTCCCGGGATCGTAGGCCGTCCGGTCGCGCTGGTAGAGGATCAGGTCGAGCGGGGTGGCCCCGGCGAGCGCGGTGATGTGGCGGACCAGGCCGTCCTGGCCGCCCTCGGGGCCGTAGGGCGGCAGGACCAACAGGGCGTCCGCGCCGGCGCGTTCCGCCGCGCGGGCGTAGTCGAGGGCGAGGGCGGTGCCGTAGCCGGTGCCGGAGACCACGGGCACCCGCCCGCCGGCCGCCTCGACGGCGACGGCGACGCAGCGCTCGTACTCGGCGGGGGCGAGGGCGGGGAACTCGCCGGTGCCGCAGGCGGCGAACACGGCGGCGGGGCCGTCGGCGAGGCGGGCGTCGAGGTGGGCGCGGTAGGCCCCGGGGTCGAAGGCGCCGTCGGGGCCGAAGGCGGTGACGGGGAAGAACAGCAGGCCGTCGAGCGGGGACAGGCCGGGGCGTACGGGCACGGGGAACGGTCCCTTCGTGGAGAGCGTCCGGGAGAGCGTCCAGCGGTGGGAACACCGAGGAGCGTAGGAGGGCCCGGGCGCGGAGGTCAAGAGAGCGGCGTTCGCATATCTGAATACTGGTCAATCCCATGAACCGTCGTTCTTGTGCACCGCCCGGACCTCTGTGACCATGGGCCCGCACCCGTCCCCGGCCCAGGGAGTCACCGTGCCCCGCATCCTCGTCACCGGCGCGGCAGGCGCCGTCGGTACCCTCATCCGCCCCCGGCTCGCCCGCCCCGGCCGTACCCTCCGGCTGCTCGACCTCGTCCCGCTCGAACCGGGCGAGGGCGAGGAGGCCGTCCAGGCCTCCGTCACCGACCCGGACGCGATGCGCGCCGCCTGCGAGGGCGTCGACGCCGTCGTCCACCTCGGCGGGATCTCCCTGGAAGCGCCCTGGGAACGGATCCTCGACGTCAACATCCACGGCACCTACACCGTCTTCGAGGCCGCCCGCCGGGCCGGCGTCCCGCGCGTGGTGTTCGCCTCCTCCAACCACGTCGTCGGCTTCCGCACCCCCGAGGAGTACCCGCTCACCGCCGCCACCCCGCCGCTTCCCGACACCTACTACGGGGTCTCCAAGGCGGCGGGCGAGGCGCTCGGCGCGCTCTACCACCACCGCTACGGCCTCGACGTGATCTGCCTCCGGATCATGACCTGCTTCGCCGAACCGCCGAACCCGCGCGCCCTCTCCACCTGGCTCTCCCCGGACGACTGCGCCCGCCTGCTGGAGGCCTGCCTCGCCGTCGAACGGCCCGGCTACCGGATCGTCTACGGGGTCTCCCCGAACACCCGCGGCGGCTGGGTCTCGCTGGAGGAGGCCCGCGCGCTCGGCTACGCCCCGGTCGACGACGCCGAGGTGCACGCCGAGGCCGTCCTCGCCGCACACGGGCGCCCCGCCGCGGACGACCCCGTCTTCGCCCACCTGGGCGGGCACTTCACCTTCCCGGACCTGGACGCCGACCGGCTCTGAGGACCGGTTCTGAGCACCGGCGACCGGCGTCGGTTCCGAGTACCGGCGACCGGCGTCGGCGCGCCGAGCCGGCCCGGCCGTCAGCCGCGCAGGCCGAGTTCGATCTGCTCCAGGGTACGGCCCTTCGTCTCGGGCACCAGGCGGAGGGTCAGCACCAGCAGCACCGCGTTGACCCCGGCGAAGACGTACATCGAGGTGCCGATCCCGAGGTGGTGGCGGTCGGACATGACCGGGTACACCGCGGTGACCAGGCCGGTCGCCGCCCACAGCACCACCGCGGCGACGCCCGTCCCGGCGCCGCGCGCCTTGAGCGGGAACACCTCGGCCATCATCACCCACACCACCGCGCCCCAGCCCAGCTCGTACCCGGCGAGGTAGAGGACCAGCAGGACGACCGTCAGGGTGCCGAGGGTCGACGCGTCGTGCACGTGGGTGACCACCCAGCCGGTCAGGCCCAGCGTCACCACCATCACGGCACTGCCGATCAGCAGCAGCGGCTTGCGGCCCCAGCGGTCCACCACGAACACCACCCAGGCGGTGAAGGCGAGTTTGGTCAGGCCGAGGATGACGGCCGAGAACAGCGCCGTGTCGGTGGTCAGCCCGAGCGAGACCAGCATGGTGGGGAAGTACGCGTTGATCGCGTTGACGCCGCTGAACTGCTGCCCGACCGCGAGCAGCAGGGCCACCAGCAGCATCGGGCGCACCCAGGGGGCCCACAACTCCCGTACCCGGTAAGCGGTCTGCTCGGTGTCGAGGCGGATCACCGCCCGGATGGCGGCGAGTTCGGGCTCGACCTCCGCGGCCGAGTGGGTGGCCGCGAGCACGGCCCGGGCCTCCTCCTCCCGGCCGAGGTTGACCAGCCAGCGCGGGGTCTCGGGCAGCAGCCTCAGCCCGGCCAGCAGGACCACGGCGGGCACCAGCGCACCGGCGAACATCCAGCGCCAGAGGTGGTGCGGCTGGAGCCAGTAGTCGACCAGGAAGGCGATCAGGATGCCGCTCACGA
This sequence comes from Kitasatospora sp. NPDC089797, assembly GCF_040684795.1. Taxonomy (NCBI): domain Bacteria; kingdom Bacillati; phylum Actinomycetota; class Actinomycetes; order Kitasatosporales; family Streptomycetaceae; genus Kitasatospora; species Kitasatospora sp. NPDC089797. The sequence goes on from NZ_JBFBGS010000001.1 coordinate 367,961, forward strand.
TGAAGATCTGGTTCAGCGCGCCCATCGCGCCGCGGATCCGGGCGGGCGCGAGCTCGGAGAGGTAGGTCGGCACGGTGGCGGAGGAGAGCCCGATGCCGAGGCCGAGCACCGTCCTGAAGGCCACCAGCGGGCCGAATCCGGGTGCGAGGGCGCAGGCGAGGGTGCCGACGATCACCACGCCGCCGGCCGCCATGATCGTGCGGCGCCGGCCGATCCGCCCGGTCAGCGGGGCCGTCAGTCCGGCGCCGACCATCGCGCCGACGGACAACGAGGCCGTCAGGACGCCCTGTTGGAGGCCGGACAGCTGCCAGGACTTGGCGATCACTACGAGGATGCCGGCGATCACGCCGAGGTCGTAGCCGAAGAGGACGCCGCCGAGCGCGCCGAAGGCGTACAGGGTGACGGGGTTGATCCGGCGGGGGGTGGGTCGACGCATGGGGGGACCGCCTCGTCTCGGGGGGTGACGCGTGGGTGGTCGGTGCCGTGCGAGGGAGAGGCCGTGCGAGGGAGAGGCCGTGCGGGGGAGCTGCCAAGGAGGGACGCGAGGGGAGGTGCCGTTTCCGGGAGTGAAGCGGTCGACGGGGGACCGGTCAAGACCTCGCGTCCGCATCCGCGAATATCCGAGGCTGATGATGACCGGGAATGGAGCGGTTTCCGCTGGTTCGCCCCTTCAGGGACATGAATCGTGACCAGGATCCGGAACGCGGGGACGCCGCCCGCGCCGTGTCACGGCGCCGTCACAGCTTTCCGTTGCCGGTTGCCCTGAGCGGGCCCGGACCGGGACGGTGGGTCAGGGCCACTGGGGAGGGGCGTGGGGATGCGTACGGTGCGGTTGTCGTCCATGCAGATGCGGACCGACCTGATTCCCGTCGGTGTCCTGCCGATGGTCGCGACGGGGGCCGTGCTGGTCGGGACCCGGGCGGCCGACGGCTTCACAGCCTTCGTCGTCGGGTTCGCGGTCGGTGCCGCCGCGCTCTTCGCGGCGCCGTACACCTGGTGGCTGCGGGCGGACGGGCAGGGCGTCACCCTGGTCCGCTGCCTGCTGCGCCGACGGTTCGGCTGGGCCGGGATCGACGGGCTGGCGATGGAGTTCCGCCGGGAGGAGGAGAGCGACCGCCAGGTCCTCGTCCTGCGGCTGCGGCTGGCCGATCCGCCGGGCCGGGTCGCGGGGCCGCTGGTCGGCCGGGTCGCGGTCACCGACGAGTCCACCCCGTCGGGCGTCCCGCCCCGGGCGATGGCCGAGCTGTTCGCCGCCTTCGGGGAGCGCGGACTGCCGGTCGAGGAGGCCGGGTTCGCGAACGAGGCGCTCCGGGTGCACGGCCTGCCGCCGCTGCCGCCGCTGCGGGTGTGGGCCGCGCCCGCCGAGGGGGCGCCCGAGCCGGAGCGGGCCTATGCGGACGCCCCGGACATCGCGGCGGAGTCGGGTGCCCTGGCCGGCGGGCGGCAGCGGATCCGGCAGCGGTGCCGGCGCGAGCACCTGCTGCGGCACGCCGCGCTGGCCGACCGGGTGTTCCTGCGGGACGGGGACGGGCTGGCGCTGGGGGTCGCGCTGGTGGCGGCGGAGGAGTTGGTCCGGTACGACCTGATCACGGTGGAGGGCGACCAGCGGCGGTACGTGCGCCAGCAGTACCTGGACTGGCGCACCCTCAACCGGTAGCCGGCGGCGGGGCGGCCAGCAGGTGGTCCAGCACCCGGCCGAACAGCAGCCGTCCGGCCAGGGCCACGGCCGGGTCGAACAGCCGGGGCACGCCGGTGATCCGCAGCTCCTCGGCCCACACCACCTCGCTGCCCGCGCCCACCGGCCGGACCAGCAGCTCGGCGCCGCCGCGCACCACCCGGCCGCGCTTGGCCAGCCGGCACCGGGCGGGCGGCGCGAACTCGACCAGCTCCATCGGGTCGTCGAAGCGCAGCGGCCCGAGCGCCGTCCGGGCCAGGACCACGTCCCCCAGCTGCCGGCCGGTGCCGCGGACCACGCCCACCCGGGTGAGCGGCACCCGGTCGCCGTGCCGGGGCCAGCAGGTGAGCCGGGCCCAGCAGTCGGCGGGCGGCAGCGGGGAGTGACGGGTCAGCACGAATCGGGCCATGCCGCAGCCTAAGCCCCTCGGGTGCCCGATCAGTGGCGTGACCCTCCGGGGCGGGGCCCGGGCGTGGCGCTCACAGCCGCCTTCGGATGACCGAAATCCCGCTTCCTGTAAGGGAGTTGGGACTGCACTGTGGTTCTCCGATGCCGGAACCGAGAAGGGGTCGAAGGAATCGTGGGGGGACAATGAAGGGGAACACGTACCGGGGCACCACCGGGCGGCTGCGGGCCGCCCTGAGCGCGGCGGTCGTGGTCTGCGCCGTCACGGCGTTGCCGCCGACGGCGGCCTCAGCCGAGCCGACGGCCGCGGCGGGCCTCGTGGACACCCGGGCGGCCGGGGACGGGGTCGAGAGGATCAGCGCCGCGGCGGACGGCACCCAGGGCAGCGGCGACTCCGTCGACGCCTCGATCACGCCCGACGGCCGCCATGTCGTCTTCGCGTCGGCGGCGGGGAACCTTACGTCCGATCAGGCGACGGGCGGCCCGAGGGTGTTCGTCCGCGACCAGCGGACCGGGCACACGAAGCGGCTCGGGTACCTGCCCGCGCTGGCGCCTCCGGCGATCAGCGGTGACGGCGAGTACGTCGCCTACACGGTGAGGTGGGAGGGGCACGCGGGGATCCGCGAGTTCCAGGTGGGCACCGGACGGCAGGCCGCCCCCACCTGCATCCGGATCTGCGACCAGCCGACACTGAACGCGGACGGCCACTTCCTCGCCTTCGTCGACGTCAGGAACCGGCGGCCGGTCGACCAGCGCATCGAGGTCCAGGGGCGTGGCGGCGCCCCGGTGACCGTCGCCACCCTCCAGCACATCCGGCCCGCCCGGCCGTCGATCAGCGGCGACGGCCGCCGCCTCGCCTACCAGGACGACGAGGCGGGGCACGTCTTCGTGTGGGACCGGACGAGCGGCACCACCTCCGGCCCGATCGGGGGAACCGCCCGGGCGACACTCGTCCAGCTCAGCGACGACGGCACCGAGGTCGTCTACCTCTCGGGCTCCGACACCCGTGTCCACGACGTGGCTTCGGGTGCCGAGCAGGTGGTGCCGCACGCGAGGGGCGTGGCCGTCGACCCGAGCGGCCGCTACCTGCTGTACGCCCCGCAGGGTGCGACCGGGCCCTCGCTGGTGCTGCGCGACCTGCGCGCGGGCACCGACCGGACCGTCGCGGACCAGCCCGCTTCGGCCGGGCTCCACGCGGTGAGCGCCGGGGGACGGGACGTGGTGTTCCAGTCCACGGCCGGTGGCATCGTGCCCGGTGAGGCCAACGGCAAGTCCCAGCTCTTCGTCCGGCACTTCGGCTGAGCCGCCGGGCGCGCGGCGGCCGTCGGTCCGGGAACCCGCCCGGGCCGACGGCCGCCGGGGGCGGTCAGAGCGGCAGGGTCTGCCAGGCGCCGAAGGACGTGGCCGTGGTGCCCGCACGGTAGCGGACCCGGCCGTCCGTGCCGATGGCGAACACGTGGAGGACGCCGGCGCCGTCGACGATCGCGGTCGGGAAGTCGAGGACGGTGCCGCCGAGGTCCTGCCAGGCGCCGTAGCCGGAGTTCGGGGCGGTCTGGGCGGTGGTGCTCACACCGCCGCCGCGGTTGCGCTCGAACAGCACCACCCGTCCGCCGAGGGTGGCGGCGGCCGGCTCGCCCACTCCGCCGTGACCGCCGAGCGGGGCCGGGGACTGGCTCCACGGGCCACCGGGCCGGGTCTGGTAGCTGACCAGCATCGCGGCCGTCTCGGCCTCCCGGTAGGCGAGTTCGATCCGGCCGTCCTGGTCGAGGACGGCCTTGGGCGGGCCGGCCGGCCGGGCGTTGGGGATCTGCGCGGGGCCGCCGAACGCCCCGTTCGGGGCGGTCTGCCACCAGCCGAGGACGCCGGTGCGGGTGGCGGCGAAGACCTCGATCGCGCCGACGCCGTTGCGGACGGCGGTGACCGGGTCCTGGAGGTCGGTGCCGCCGAGGTCCGCCCAGGTGGTGGTCCAGACGCCGCCCGGGGTGGTCTGGCGGATGCTGCTGAGCCCGCCGCCGCCGTTCTTGACGAACAGTTCCAGGTGTCCGTCCTGGGCCGCGGCGACCGCCGGCACCCCGACCTGGTCCTCGTTGCCGAACCCGGTGTTGGGGTTGCCGTGGTCGGCCCAGCCGTTCCACCACCAGCCGTTGGGCGTGCCCTGCGGCAGGGAGACGAGGTGGTGGTCGGTCAGCCGGCGGGCGAAGACCTCCAGCCGGCCGTCGGCGTTGGTGCCGACGGCTATGCCCGGGGCCAGCCGCCCGCCCGGGTCGGCCATCTTCACCGGGCCGCCCCAACTGCCGTCCCCGTTGCGCCAGTAGGTGTACAGGGCGCCGGCCCGGACCACGAAGACCTGCGGCCGGCCGTCCTGGTTCAGGCCGGCCCAGGAGGTGCCGCGGGACCAGCGGTAGTACATCCGGGAGAACCAGTCGGCGGAGTAGTTCCCGGAGTGGTCGTGGCTCGCGTACTCGGAGACGAACACGCCCTTGGCGCCGGCGGTGGCCGGGTCGAGGTTCACCGGGGAGTCGCTGATGTTGTAGTCCCGGTAGTTCACCTGGATCAGCGACCCGCCGTACAGGGCGGCGGCCTGGCCGGCGAACTTCGCGGCGGAGACGTGGTCCGAGTGGTCGCCCGCGTAGCGGCTGTCCGGGAGTTCGTCCTGGGCCCGGAGCACGGTCGGCCGGTAGGCGACCATCAACTGCCGCAGCACCTCGACGACGTCGGCGGCCGTGTAGGTCGACGGTCCGGACAGCGGGCTGCCGACCGGGACGATCGTGGTGTCGGTGCCGCCGGCCAGCACGCCGCCGAGCCGGGCGTCGTGCAGGTTGAGGAAGATCAGGTGCACCGGGTGGTCCTTGAGGACGTACCGCTCGACCTGCTTGCCCGCGACCGTCCAGGCCTCGACGGTCCAGTGGCCGACCTCGTCGGTGGCCGGGTCGGTGTCACCGACCCCGGCCATCCGGGAGTAGGCGTTGACGGCGCCCATCTGCCGGTTCCAGGTGCGCAGCGGCTCGCCGGCGGTGTCCCAACAGACGGTGGGGCACGGGTCGCCGGTCCCGTTGCCGGCGGTGACGAACACCGTGACGGACGGCGTGCCGTCGGCGATGGCGTTCGACATGTCGGGGTTCATGAACAGGATGTCGTCGTCCTCGTGGGCGACGACCTGCATGAACAGCGGTCCGGAACCGGCGGTCAGCGCCGGAGCCGGTGCGGTGCCGGAGGCCGTGCCCGCGGCCGCGGACGGTGCGCTCCCCCCGGTCAGGACGGGTGCGGCGAGCGCGGTGAGTGCGACGGAGGCGAGGAGTTGTCGTCGTCCGATGGCCATGCGGATCCCCCCAGGGATGAATGGGCACGTGGTCATGCCACGAGGAGATTAACGCATTGTCGTGTACGTAATACCATGCACTCAACCGGGTAAATTGCCGGTGTGGAAAGGCAATTGACAATCGGCCATTTCCCCTGCCCGAATCCGCCGTCCCGGAGTCGGGCGGAGACGCCGGGCCCGGGGCCGCCGGTGCCCTACCGGGCCAGCAGCGGCCCCAGGGCCGAGGGGTCGGCATCGGCCGCGAGCAGGACGACCAGCGGGGGGTGGCCGGTCGGGTCGAGCCGGGCGATCTCGTACGCCGTGACGCCCCGGCCGGGCGGGGCGACCAGGGCGAGCGGCGCCCGCGCGGCCAACAGCGGTGCCAGCACCGGTCGGTAGGCGGCGGGCGGCGCGGGCTCGGCGTCCGGGCGCAGCACCCCCAGGGCCTGCGGGCCGGGCCAGGCGTCCGCATCGCCCGGGTAGCCGCCGCACGCGGCGCCGGGCGGGGGGAGCAGCAGGACCCAGCCGGCGCCGGGGCGGGTGGCGCGGTGCAGCACGTCCAGCCGGACGGCCGGGGGGCCGCCGTCGGGCGGGGCGAGCGGTTCGCCGGGGCGCGGCGCCGGCTGCCCGGCGAGGGTGGAGCGCAGCACCTCGGTGGTGCTCAGTCCGTCCGGCAGATCGGGGAAGCTGCGCAGCAGGTGGGCGCTCTGGCTGAGGAGTTCGGCCGCGTCCTGGTCGGCCAGCAGGGCGCGGTCGTGGGTCGTGGTGAGGACGAGCCCGCCGCTCGCGTCGTAGTGGGCGGCGAGGGTGATCGGGTACGAGGTGAGGGTGCCGGCCGGTACGGGGCTCTCCACGTGGATGCCGTGGGCGGCGAGGTCGGTCTCCAGCCGCAGCTGGTGCGCGCTCATCGGCCGGTGCTCCAGGACGACCAGGCTGTTCGGCCGCCGTCCGCGTCCACCGGGGCCGAAGCGTTCGGCCTGACCGGGGGAGACCCACTCGTAGGAGGCGAGGTCGAGCACGGTGTCGCGCAGCGCGCCGAGCAACTGCGGCACGGTGGCGCCCGGGTGGACCCGGACCGAGATCGGCAGCGGGGTGCGCAGGGTGCCGGGCAGCCGGTCGACGCCCTCCAGCGGGATGCCCCGGCCGGAGACGGTCACCGCGAAGCCGACCCGGACCGGCCGGGCCGGGCGCCGGGGCCGGTCGTGCTGTGCGGCGCGGTACAGCAGCAGTGCCCAGGCGGCCTGGAGGGCGGTGCTCTCGCCCGCGCCCCAGGCCGCCGCCCAGCCGCGGAGCCGGACCGCCTCGTACGGGGTGAGCCGGCGCCGGGCCCGGCCGCTGCCGCGTCGGCGCGGGTCGGGGGCGAGCGGCAGCAGCGCCGCGGGCTCGGGCCGGGTGGCCCAGAACTCCCGGGCACCGAGGGTGGGTTGGGAGTCCAGCCAGCGGGCGTGGTCGCGCAGGTCGGGGCGTCGCTCGCCGCCGGGGAGGACGCCGCCGCCGAGGTAGGCGCGGTAGAAGGACTGGAGCAGCAGCCGGACGCTCCAGCCGTCCAGCATGGCGTGGTGGTAGGTGAGCAGGACCCGGGTGGTGGGCCCGTCGTCGGTGGTCGGCGGGGTGTCCAGCAGGGTGGCGCGGAGCAGGGCGGGGCGGCGCAGGTCGAAGCCGCGCAGCCGGTCGGCGGCCAGCAGGTCGTCCCAGTCGGTGCCGCCGTGCGGGTGCCGGGTGACCTCGGGGACGGCGTGCTCGTGCAGGACGGTCCACGGCTCGCCGCTGCCGTCCGGCTCCCAGTCGAAGGCGGCGCGCAGCACCGTCTCGCGGTCGAACACCGCCTGCCAGGCGGCGGTGAAGCGCTCGGTGTCCAGCGGGCCGTGCCAGTTCCAGGACAACTGCTCGATGTGCCGTCCGCCGTGGTCGGCGCGGCGGAGGACCTGGCGCAGCAGTTCGCGCTGGAGCGCACTGGTCGGGACGGTGACGGGCTCCGGCGGGTGCGCCAGGGCCTCCCGCAGCCGCTCCAGGAGTCCGACGGCGTGGCCGGGCGGGCCGGGGGCGATCCCCACGAACAGCCGCTCGGGGCCGTCCCGGAGGTCCGTCACCAGGACGGCCCGCAGCGCCGCCCCGGCGGCCAGCGAACGGCCCAGGTCGGCGAGCACGCCGTCCAGGCCGGCCGGCCCGGCCACCGTCCGCTGCCACAGCGGGTCGGTGCCGGGCGCCGGGGCGACGGCCCGCAGGGCGGTGCGCAGCGCCTCGGGTTCGTACCGTCGGTACAGCTCGACGAGCAGGAACTCGGGCAGCCGGGAGGCGGGCCGCGCGGCGGGGTTCCGGGGCGGGCCGGGGCGGGTGGCGGTGCGGGCGAGCGCGGTGCGCACCGCGGCCGGGTCGAGCGGCCCCGGCGGGCGGGGGGCGGGCAGACAGGGCGCGGCCCCGGGGGAGCCGGCCACCAGCAGGGTGACGGGTGCGCTGGAGAACGGTCGGTTCGTCATCGCTGATCAGCGGGCACCGGGCCCGGTTCCTTCCCGTCAGACGGCGTGGTTCGCGCCGGGGCTACTGGGTGGCGAGGCCGCCGCAGACGTTGAGCGCCTGGGCGGTGATGCTGGCCGCGGTGGGGGTGGTGAGGTAGCCGGCCAGCGAGGCGACCTCCTCGGGGGTGGTGTAGCGCCCGAGCGGGATGTGGGTCTGGAAGTGCTGGTGGATCGTCTCGGGCGTGGTGTTGTAGGCGGTCGCGTACTCGTGGTGGATCCGGGTGGTGTGCGGGGTGTGCACGTAGCCCGGGCAGATCGCGTTGACGGTGGTGCCGGTCGGGGCCAGTTCCTTGGCCAGTGCCCGGGTGAAACCGATCACGGCGTGCTTGCTCGCGGTGTACGGGGCGCCGTAGGTGACGGCCTGTTTCCCGGCGGTGGAGGCGATGTTGATGATCCGGGGGTGGGTCGTGGTGGTGATCCGGCCGTGCTTGAGGGTCTCCCGGGTGACCAGGAAGACGGCGTTCAGGTTGGTGTCGATGACGTCGTACCAGAGGTCGTCGGTGGTGGTAGCGGTGGGTCCGCCGCCGGTGCGTCCGGCGTTGTTGACCAGGACGGTGATCGGGCCGTGGGCGGCGACCGCGCGCTGGATCAGCGCGCTGACCTGGGTGGGATCGCGGACGTCGCAGGTGGTGCCGTCGGCCCGGTGGCCCTCGCCGCGCAGGGTGTCCAGGGCCTGGTCGATGTGGTCGGCGGTGCGGGCGCAGATGTAGACGTGGTGGCCGCGGCTGCCGAGTTCGCGGGCGATGGCGAGGCCGATCCCGCGGGTGCCGCCGGTGATCAGGGCGAGGGGTTGCTCGGGTTCGGTGGTCATGGCGGGTCCTGTGGGTGAGGGTGGAGAGGTCGCGTCCTGGTGCCGCCTAGGCGGGGTAGAGGTTGTAGGTGGTCGGGTGGTGGTCCGTGGTCGGGGTGTTGAGGGTGGGGTCGAGGGTGAGGATGGCGTGGTGCAGGTGTTGCAGGTGGGGGGAGGGCTGGATGCCGAGTTCGCTGGTCAGCCGGTGCCGGAGGTGGTGGTAGGCGGAGAGCGCGTGGGTCTGCCGGCCGGCCCGGTAGAGCGCGACCATGGCCTGGGCGTGCAGGCCCTCGTGGTGCGGGTGCCGGTGGGTGAGGTGGGTGAGTTCGGGGATCAGCTCGTTGTGCCGGCCGAGCCGCAGGTCGGTGTCGATGCGGCGTTCGAGGGTGATCAGGCGGCTCTCCTCGAGCCGCATGATCTCGATGGTGAGGACCGGGCCGGGGCGGACGTCGACGAGGGCGGGGCCGTGCCAGAGGGCGAGGGCCTGGCGGAAGTGGGTGGCGGCCTGGTGGTCGTGGCCGTGGTTGAAGGCATGCTGGCCCTGGGTGATCAGCAGGTTGTAGGTGTGGACGTCCAGGTCGTCCGGGTGGGCGCTGAGCTGGTAGCCGCCGTGCCGGGTGGTGAGGACGTCCTTGGCGGTGGTGTGCGGGGTCGGCCCGAGGGCCTGGGCGATCCGGCGGCGCAGCTGCAGGATGTACGTCTGCATGGTGGTGAGCGCCTGTCTGGGCGGGTCGTCGCCCCAGATCTCCTCGAGCAGGGTGGCGGTGGGCAGGATCCGGTTCGGGTAGAGCGCGAGCAGGGCGAGGATCTGGCGCTGTTTGGCGGCGGTGGGGACGACGGAGATGCCGTTGAGGTCGGCGGTGAGGGGGCCGAGGACCTTGAGGTGCATGGCGGTTCTCCTCTCGTGCAGGGCGGCGGCTCGGCCGGTCGACTGGGTGTACGAATCCGAGGGATGGTTCCGAGGGATGGTGGGTCGGACGCGTCGCACCTTAGTTGCGGCGGCGGGGGGCGGCCGGATTCCTCTAGCGCGGATCGAGCCTGGTTCCGGGCAGGCTGACGCGGACGTGTGGCGGTCGGCCCGTCGGCTTTGCTCCCGCCACCGTCAGTGAAGTTGACGGTCCGTCACTTCTTTCGGAGATCGCCCGCGACGGTGGACACGGTGAGGTGCAGGCTGCCGTCCGCGGTGCGGGTGTACACCTGGTCGTGCGGGTCGGCCACGCAGCCCGCCGTGATGCCGATCGGGGAGGTGCGCAGCACGACGCGGTCGGCGGTGGCGGCGAGCAGGTCGGCGACGGCGTCGCAGTAGGCGGTGCCGGTGCCGGAGTTGTTGTGGATCCGGGCGACCGCGGTGCCGACCCGGCCCTGGCTGAAGGTGACCGTGAAGTCCACTCTGAGGCCGGTCAGTTGGCCGGCGAGCTGGCCCTGCCAGCTGCCCAGAAAGGCGGCCGGGACGGCGCCGTCGTCGGCGGGGGCGGCGGGGGTGCTCGCACTGCCGGGGGTGGCGGCGCCGCCGGCCGGAGCGGTCGGGGAGGTGGCGGCCGGGGTGGTCGGCTCGGTGGTGGCCACCGGTCGGGCCGGCGGCGTGGTGGCGGCCGCCGGGGCCCCGCCGGAGCGCCCGGTGGGCCGGTCGTCGGGCAGGCCCAGGTACACGGCCGTCGCGGCGACGGCCGCCGCCAGCGGGACGGCGATGAGCAGCGCGGTACGGCCGGGCCGGCCGCGGGCGGGCTGCGGCTGGGCCGGGTACGGGAGGGTGGGCGCCGGCGGTCGGCCGGGCGGCGGCGGGGCGGGGGCGTACGGCTGGGCGGGGACGTGCGAGGGCGCCGGGACGTGCTGCGGCGGGCCCGGAACGTGCGGGCCGGGCACGGTGGCGAGCGCGGTCGGCGGTGGCGGCGGCGCCGTCCACGGCTCGGGCGGCGGGCCGAACCGGCCCGGTCCGGCGGCCTGTTCGCCGTCCAGGTCGAGCAGTTCGACGGCGAGTGCGGCCAGCGCCGCAGCGACCGCCGGCGGCAGCCAGTCCCGGCGCTCCAGCCGTGCGCCCGCCGTCGGGTCGTCCGCGGCCAGTCGGGCGCGCAGCTGGGCCGGGGTGGGGCGGCGGGCCGGGTCCTTGGCCAGGCAGTCCGCCACGATCCCGTGCAACTCCGGGTCGGGGATGTGCAGTTCCGGCTGTTCGTGGATCACCCGGTAGAGCATCACGGGCGCGCTCACACCGGAGCCGAAGGGTGCCCGGCCGGTGGCCGCGTAGGCGAGGACGGCGCCGAGCGAGAACACGTCGGAGGCGGGCCCGGCGGCGTGCCCCTCGGCCTGTTCGGGGGAGAGGTAGCCGGGGGAGCCGACCACGAAGCCGGAGCGGGTGAGCGCGGTGGCCGCGTCCAGGGCCCGGGTGATGCCGAAGTCGATCAGCCGGGGGCCGTCCAGGGCCAGCAGCACGTTCGAGGGCTTGACGTCCCGGTGCACCAACCCGCTCGCGTGGACGGCCTGGAGGGCCTCGGCGAGCCCGACCCCGAGCGAGCGGACGGCGGCCGCCGTCAGCGGGCCGAAGTCCCGCACGGCGGTGTTCAGCGAGGGCCCGGCGACGTAGCCTGTGGCCACCCAGGGCTGGGGGCCCTCGGTGTCGGCGTCCAGCACCGGGGCCGTCCAGCGGCCGCCCACCCGGCGGGCCGCCGCCACCTCGTTGCGGAACCGCACCCGGAACTCCCGGTCGGCCGCGTACTGGGCGTGCACCGTCTTGACGGCGACCGTGCGCCCACCCGCCGTGCGGCCCAGGTAGACCTGGCCCATGCCGCCCGCACCGAGTCTTCGCAGCAACCGGTACTCGCCGATCTGCCGCGGGTCCCCGTCCCCCAGTGCCTCCACCCGGCCGCTCCCCTCGTCGTGCCCGGTCCCCGTCCTCTCGCCAGACGGTACCGCCCGGCGCACCGGTTGCGGCGGGGGAGGGGGGAGTTGGCGGTCCGTCGGGCGCCGCGACGGGGGAGGCGCCGGGGCGGCGGTGCTCGATCCCGGGTCGGCGGTGCTCGATCCGGGTCGGCCGTGGCCGGAGCTCCGGTCAAAGCTTGGCAAAGTCCGGCCGACCCCCTGGATGTGCTATTGCACATGTCACATCATGCTCCTCATGAGAAAAGCCATGGCCCTCCTCGCGGCCGCCGCAGCCGTCGCCACCCTCGGTGGACTCGTCGGCCCCGCCGCCTCCGCCGCCGAACCCGACGCCCCCGACCTCGCCGACACCGGCCAGGGGAAGCTGGACTGGAGCTCCTGCGGCGACGCCACGACCCCGGCGCTCCAGTGCGCGATGCTCGAGGTGCCGGTGGACTACGCCGACCCGCGGGGCCGCAAGATCAGGATCAAGCTCAACCGGCTGCCCGCCACCGCCCCCAAGGACAAGCAGCAGGGCCCGATCCTGCTCAACCCCGGCGGACCCGGCGACTCCGGCCTCTGGATGCCCGCCTACATCTCCGGTCAGATCCCCCAGGACGTCGCCGCCACCTACGACTGGATCGGCTTCGACCCGCGCGGCACCAACGGCAGTGACCCCCATGTCGTCTGCGACGCCCACTACTTCGACGCCGAGCGCCCCGACTACCAGCCCGACCAGGGCACGTCGAAGGCCTGGCTGAAGAAGGCGGCCGGCTACGCCGCCGACTGTGCGGCCGACTGGTCCTGGCTGCTGCCGCACATGACCACCGTCGACAACGCCCGCGACCTGGACAGCATCCGCCGGGCCCTCGGTGCACCGAAGATCAACTACTACGGCGGCTCCTGGGGCACCACGCTCGGCTCCACCTACGGGCAGCTCTTCCCCTCGCACGTGCGCCGGATGGTCCTGGACAGCATCGTCGGCCCGACCATCAGCTGGTACGACCACAACGTCCTCCAGGACAAGGAACACCAGCGCCGCTTCGACGCCTTCGCCGCCTGGACCGCCAAGGCGGACTCCGTCTACCACCTGGGCACCGACGCCAAGGCCGTCGAACAGGCCTACCACCAGGTCGAGGAGGCGCTGCGCAAGGACCCGGTGGACGCCGCCCCGGCACCCGGGAAGATCGGCCCCGCCGAGTTCGAGGACACCTTCTACGGCGGCGGCTACAACTTCCTGCGCTGGCCCCGGATGGCCACCGTGCTCTCCGGCTACCTCACCCAGCACGACACCCGGCCGCTGAACATCGCCTACAACAAGTACGCCGCCCCCGGCCCCGACGACGGCGCCTTCCCCGCCTACAACGCCGCCCAGTGCACCGAGAACGCCTGGCCGCGCGACTGGGAGTTCTGGAAGAAGGACCAGGCGAAGGTCAACGCCGTCGCGCCCTTCTACACCTACAACAACATGTGGTACAACGCCGCCTGCATGTTCTGGCCCTACCAGGGCAACCCGGCCGGCCGGCTGAAGATCACCGGCAAGAACCTGCCCCCGGTGCTGCTCTTCCAGTCCACCGAGGACGGCGCCACCCCGTACGAGGGCGGCCTCGCCATGCACGACGCGCTGCCGAGCTCCAAGCTGGTCGTCCAGAACGGCGGCAGCTTCCACGAGATCCTCTTCCACGGCAACGCCTGCCTGGACGACACCTTCACCGCCTACCTGCGCGACGGCAGCCTGCCCCAGGGCAAGGGCCGGATCGCCAGGACCTGCGCCCCCGAGGCCGAGCCGGCACCGCTCTACGTGACCCCGCCGCCGGCCACCGCCAGGGCCCTCACCACCACCCCGGCCGGCCCGCTCGCGCCGACCGACCCGGAGGCGGTGCGCGGGCTGCTGCGCTGACGCCCGTCCCGGAGGGCCGGGGGCAGGGCACCTCCTGTGGGTCGGTCGGCGCGAGCGCGGCCGCCCCGGGCCCGGTGGTGGCGGGCGGGCTGTGATGTCCGGCTGTGGTGTCCGGCTGTGATGGCCGGCCATCCTCGGCCGTCGCCTCGGCGGGATCGCGGGCCGGGTGACCTCCGCCGGGGGTCACCCGGCCCCGGGCGCAGCGCTTCCCGAGCCGACGGTGACACGTGCCCGGCCCCGTCGATCAGTTCGCTCACCCTGCGATTGACTAGCCGCAACCCCTGAGCCGGGTCGGGCGGCCGTCAGGGTGCGCGCGTCCTTCGGCTCCCCAGGCGCCAGAAGGTTTGCTCAGGTCAGGAGCTGGTCGCCGAGCGGGCTGCGCAGGTAGAGGACGAGGTGCCCGTGGCGGGCGCGGGTGACCAGGCCTGCGCGGTGCAGGACTCCGAGGTGCTGGCTGACCGTCCCCGGGGTGACGTCCAGCCGGTGGGCCAGCCCGGTCGTGCTCACCGGCTCGGTGAGGAGGGCGAGGATCCGGGCGCGGGTGCGGCCGAGCAGGTCGGCCAGCGCGGCCGGCGGGGCGGTCGTGGCGGTGTGCCAGACCGTGGCGAGGCCGCGGGCCGGGTACCAGATCCGGGGCGGCAGGCCGAGGTCGACGACGGTGACGGCGTGGTCGCAGAACAGCGAGGGTGTGAACGCCACGCCGTCACCGTCGACGACCAGGTCGTGCTGCTCGGCGGGGAAGGCGTCGACGGCCAGCGTGCCGGAGCCGGGCTGCCACGCGAGGCCCGGGTCGAGATCGGTGAACAGGGCGGCCGCGCCGCCGTCGGCGAGGCGACGCGCGCGGTGGAGGACGTCGGCCCGCAGCACGGCGTGCATGCGCGGCCAGTGCGGGGCGATCACCAGCAGCCAGTAGCTGTGCAGGGCCTCGGCGATCCGCCCCAGCAGGCCGAGCGGGTCGGCCCGGGCGTCCGACAGCAGCGGGTGCAGGGGGCGGCCGTCGGCGGCCTGGAGCAGTTCGTCCGTCACGCGCCCCGCCGGTGTCGAGCGGAGGGCGGTGAACTCGTCGTCGATGTCGCTGCTCGGCCCGTGCGGGTGGGGGGTGAGGAAGTCGGGGATCAGCCGGGTCGGGCCGACCAGTGCCTGCAGCAGCGGCCAGTCGAGGTGCCGGAGCCGCGGGGCCGCCTGCCGCAGGAGCGGGCGGTGCACGGCGTAGCGCGTGGGACTGCGCCAGGCCCGCAGGCTCTGGACGGTCTCCTGCAGGGGTGAGCAGGCGAACCGGACCGAGGCCAGGGCTTCCACATCGAGCCGGAGCAGCAACATTTGACCCATGCTAAATCGCTCGCCCGGCCGGTGACCGCGGTGGTGGAATCCGGCGCATGACCGCTTCTGCTGCCGGGCGATCCCCGGCGACGACGGTGTACGACCGCATCGGTGCCGGCTATCGGGACGTGCGCCGTCCCGACCCGCGACTGGCCGAGCTGATCCGCCGGGCGCTGGCCGGAGCGCGCAGCGTCGTCAACGTCGGTGCGGGTGCCGGTTCCTATGAGCCGACCGATGCGGAGGTCACTGCGGTGGACCCCTCGCGGGTGATGCTGGAGCAGCATCCAGGCCGCCGCAAGGTCCTGGCCGGCGCGGAGGAACTCCCGTTCGCGGACCATGCGTTCGACGCCGCGATGGCGGTGATGACGGTGCACCACTGGCCCGACCTGCGCCGCGGCCTCGGCGAGCTGCGGCGGGTCTCGCGCCGGCAGGTCGTCTTCACCTGGGATCCCGGGCACCGGACCGAGCTGTGGCTGGTCGAGGAGTACCTGCCCGAGATCCGCAGGCTCGAACACGCCCGGTTCACGCCCCTGTCGACCGTGGTGGAGGCACTGGGAGCGCACACCGTGCTGCCCTTCGGGATTCCGCACGACTTCACCGACGGCTTCCAGATCGCCTACTGGCGGCGGCCCGAGTGCTACCTCGAAGCCGCGATCCGGAAGGCCAGCTCGACGTTCGCCCAACTCCCGCCGTCGGTGGTCGAACCGGCGATCGCACGCCTGCGCGCCGACCTCGTCTCCGGAGCCTGGCAGCGCCGCCACGCGGACCTGCTGGAGCAGGACTCCGTGGACTACGGCTACCGTCTGCTCGTCGCGGGAGACCGATGCTGAGGTTTTCGTCCGGTGCCGGCTTCAGGGTCGTGCCGGTGATGATGACGTGACGGCGCTCAGCGGCGGGGCGAGTGATTCCAGGCTGCGGCGTTCGGCCTTCACGCCGATGGCGGCTTCGACGAGGCCGGCGGCGGTCATCAGGGCGGCGCCGATGCAGAAGGCGAGGGTGGTGTCGGAGACTTTGCCGCTGCTGACGAGGCCGTTGAAGAGCAGCGGGCCGCTGATGCCGCCGACCGCCGTGCCGACGGCGTAGAAGAAGGCGATGGACAGGGCCCTGGTCTCCAGCGGGAAGATCTCGCTGACCGTCAGGTAGGCCGCGCTGGCTCCGGCGGAGGCGAGGAAGAGCACGGCCGTCCAGCAGGCGGTCATGGTGGTGGCGGAGAGCGTGCCGTGCTGGAAGAGTGCGGCGGTGGCGAAGAGCAGGAGGCCGGAGCCGATGTAGGTGCCGGCGATCATCGGTTTGCGGCCGACCGAGTCGAAGAGGTGGCCGAGCAGCAGCGGGCCGAGGAAGTTGCCGACCGCGATCACCGCGAAGTAGTAGCCGGTGTCGCCCTCGGGCACCGCGAAGTAGGTGGTCAGGATGGTCGCGTAGCCGAAGGTCACCGCGTTGTAGAGGAAGGCCTGGCCGATGAAGAGGGCGAGGCCGAGCGTGGTGCGGCGGGGGTGGCGGGCGACCACGGTGTGCAGGATCGTGCCGAAGCCCAGCGGCGCGCGTTCGCGGATCAGGATCGGCTCGCCGTCGACGGGGGGCAGGGGCTTCCCGGTCTCCCGTTCGACGGCCTGCTCCGCGGCGGCCACCACCTCCTCGGCCTCCGGCGCCCGGCCGTGGGTGAACAGCCAGCGGGGGCTCTCCGGGACGTGTCGGCGTACCAGCAGGATCACCAGGCCCAGCACCACGCCGATCCCGAAGGCGAGCCGCCAGCCGACGTCCGTGGCGAACAGCGCGGTGTTCAGCAGGGCGATCGAGGCGAAGGCCCCGACGGCGGCGCCGATCCAGAAGCTGCCGTTGATGATCAGGTCGACCCGGCCGCGGAGCCGGGCGGGGATCAGCTCGTCGATGGCGGAGTTGATCGCCGCGTACTCGCCGCCGATGCCGAAGCCGGTGAAGAAGCGGCAGAGGAAGAAGAACCAGGCCGTCCAGGACAGCGAGGTGACGGCGGTGGCGGCCAGGTACACGGCGAGGGTGAGCATGAACAGCTTCTTGCGGCCGAGCCGGTCGGTCAGCCAGCCGAAGAACAGCGCCCCGGCGCAGGCTCCGGCCACGTAGACGGCGGCCGCCACCGTGGTCACCTGGGCGGTGGTGATGGAGATGCCGCTGCCGTCCTGGGCGAGCCGGCCGGCCATGTTGCCGACGATCGTCACCTCCAGCCCGTCCAGGATCCAGACGGTCCCCAGACCGATCACGATCCGCCAGTGCCACCGTGACCACGGCAACCGGTCCAACCGGGCTGGCACATCGGTGGCGATCACCCCGGGCGGCATGGCGCGCCGCCCGGACGAGGTCGATTTCGCCGGATCGGTCATGACGGGGCCTCCTTCGCCGGGCGGGTGGCTGCCGCGCGGCCGTCGCGTTCGGTGAACGGCTGCGGCTCCTCCGTCATGATGCCCCGTTGGCGGCCGGGGCGCCGCCCGGGCGGCGTCAGTGCGGGTGGCAGCAGAGGCCGACGGCCCCCACGAACGGAACGGCCGTGAGGAGGGCGGCGAGGCCGGTGCGCAGCGGGCCGCCGCGCATCCGTCCCGCGAGCAGGAGCAGGGCGCCGGCGGGGAAGAGGACGACGAGGAACGGCAGGGCGAGCAACTGGGTCGGTACTGCGGCCAGCAGCTCCAGGCCGAGCAGGACCCCGCCGACGGTCAGGCAGGTGCGGCGGAACGCCCAGAAGCCGGCGCGGCAGAGCGGCAGGACGGTCAGCGCGAGCAGCAGGCACCAGAGCGCGATGACCACGCCGCCGGGCCCGTCGGCCGGCACCACCCAGGGCGGCAGCCAGCTGGTCGCGGCGAGGGCGGCGATCTGCCGCGAGCGGTCGGTGCGGACTGCGAGCAGTTGCGCTTTCACGGGTCCCCCGGACGGAGCGGTGAAGGTGTGGGGAGCTGTGGGGCAGTGCCCCGCGGTGAGTGGTCAGCGGGGCGTGGTCAGCGGGGTCTGGACAGCCGGCGTGGTCAGCGGGGCGGGAGGAGTGTCGTGAAGGCGGTCGTGGCGGGGATGACCAGCAGCAGGGCCGCGAGGAGCCCGCGGGCCGGGGCGCAGCGCTTCCCGCCGGCCAGCAGCAGGAGGAGGCCGGCCGGGAACAGGGCGAGCACGAACGGCAGCGGGATGAGCAGGTACGGGACGGCCAGCGCGACCTGGGTGCCGAGCACCGCGCCGCCGATGACCAGGCTGGTCCGGCGGAACCGCAGTGGATCAGCGATCGCCAGGGGCACCGCGCCGAGCGTCAGGAAGAGGGCCCACAGCGCGACCAGCCACCAGGCCGCGGAGAAGCCCACCAGGACCCAGGGCTGCACCCAGGTGACCGCCGCGACCAGGGCGATCGGCCAGAGCCGATCGGTGCGGAAGGCGAAGAGGCGCACGGTCATCTGGGTCCCCCGGAAAGTTGAACACGTTCAAACTGAACGGGTTCAAACCTACGCGCGGTGGCCGGGCGTCGGCAAGTCGCCCGGCCGCCCGCCGGGCAGCAGCGCCGGGAGCATGCGCGAGCGTCGCTCCGGCATGCGAGCAACGCTCGGCCCCCGCGGCGGCGCCCTGGAGCTGGAAGGTCGGTCGAGGGCCGCTGGAAAGCGCTTTCGACCCCGCGAACGGTGTGTTGTCGTGGGTGACGGAGAACCGCGGACGCCGTGGTGCCGGGCGGAGTAGACGCTCGCGCATGCATGTGAGTGCGGCGGCCATGGTTCTCCGGCCCGGGGGACCGTTGAATGGGTGACACGACGACGAACCGGTCGGGCTCGGGAAACCGACGGAGCCCGCGGATCGCGTCGGACCGGCCGGGCGCCCGCTGCGCCCTCGACAGGCCGGTACCAGGGTTCCTCCGAGTCTTCGAACGAAGGTGGTCGTGATGACTGGTACGCACGTGGTGGATCTGCCGACCGGTGCGGGTGCGGTGCTGGTGGTGGGCGGGACCGGCAAGACGGGCCGGCGGGTGGCGGACCGGCTGACCGGGCTCGGCTACCAGGTACGGGTGGGGTCGCGGTCCGCCGCGGTGCCGTTCGACTGGCACGACGAGGGAACGTGGGAGGCGGCCCTGGAGGGGGTCAGCGCGGCGTACCTGACGTACTACCCGGACCTGGCCTTCCCGGGGGCGGTGGAGGCGGTGGGGGCGTTCTCCCGGCTGGCGGCCCGGCGCGGCGTGCAGCGGTTGGTGCTGCTGTCCGGGCGTGGCGAGGAGGCGGCGGAGGCCGGGGAGAAGGCGGTGATGGAGGCGGGGGCCGCGTGGACGGTCGTGCGGTGCGCCTGGTTCGACCAGAACTTCAGCGAGTCGTTCTTCCTGGAGCCCGTGCTGGCGGGGGAGTTGGCCCTGCCGGTGGGAGGAGCGGTGGAGCCGTTCGTGGACGTCGACGACATCGCGGACGTCGCGGTGGCGGCGCTGACCGAGGCCGGGCACGCGGGGGAGGTGTACGACCTGACGGGGCCGCGGCTGCTGTCGTTCGCGGACGTGGCACGGGAGTTGTCGGCGGCGACCGGGCGCGAGGTGCGGTTCGAGGCGGTGTCCTCGGAGGCGTACCGGGCGGTACTGGAGGAGGCGGGACTGCCGGGGGACTTCGCGGAGCTGTTCGCGGTGATCCTGGACGGCCGGAACGCCTCCTTGGGGGACGGCGTCCGGCGGGCGCTGGGGCGTGAACCGAGGGACTTCGCCGACTACGCGCGGGCGGCCGCCGCCACCGGCGTGTGGAACACCTGAACCGACCCGTCGTCCGACGGGCGGTGATCGAGTAACCGAACGGACTCTGGAGGTCTGGTCATGTCGGACGGCACGACGGTCTGGTCGAGCGAGCGGTCGCTGGGCGCACTGCCCGAACACATCCGGGGCTTCGGCCTGATGCACGTCGCGATGCGCCGGGACGCGGCGCGGCTGTGCGCCGTCGCCGCGCGGGGCGGATCGGGCGTGCCGGCCGGGCTGGCCGACTGGTTCGGGCGGCTGCGGGCGGTGATCGACTGGCACCACCACAGCGAGGACGAGATCCTCTGGCCGTACCTGCGCGAGCGGGTGGCCGGCTTCGACGGCAGCGGTGTGCTGGAGCAGGACCACGAGGCGCTGGACCGCGTGATGGCCCGGGTCGCCGGGGTGCTGGCAGCCGGTCGTGGCGCCGAACTGCCGGAGGCAGCGCGGGCGTTCCAGTCCCTGGTGCGCGAGCACCTGGGGCACGAGGAGCCGGTGGTCTTCCCCGCGCTGGCCGGGCTGCCGGTCCAGGAGTACCTGCGGGTGGAGCGGCGGATCATCGGCAGCGCGCCCGGCCAGGTGATGGCCTACCTCCAGCCGTGGATGTTCGACGGCGCGGACCAGGCCTCGGTGCGGGCGGTCTCCGCCACCATCCCGGCCCCGGTGCGGCTGCTCGGGCGGACGGTCCTGGACCGGCGCTACCGGCGCACCCTCGCGCCGGTCCTCTGACGCCCGGTCCTCCGGCGCCCGGTCCGCTCCGTCCGCCCGGCACCGACGAGCGCGCAACGTGCCGTGACGCCAAGGGTGGTTCCGGTTGTCGCGGTTCTGTTGCGCGGCCCACCGCACGGTGGTCGGTGCCGCGTGTTTCCGAAGTCCGTCGGTGCCGCACCCCGCGGGGCCGGGAGATCGAAAGGGTCCTCGATGAGTTCAGATCAGCGCACGGTTCCGCTGTCCTACTCCACGCCGTCCGCCATCGGCGGTACCGGCCGCGGGAGTTCGGTGCCCGGGACCGGCAGCAAGGCCGCCGGTCCTGTCCTGGTGGGTGCGACCATCGCGATGGGGCTGATGGCGGGGTTGTTCTTCGCCTTCGACGTGTCGGTGATGCCGGGCCTGGCGGCCGGTGACGACCGGACGTACGTGGAGGCGATGCAGCACATCAACAAGTCGATCGAGAACGGTATGTTCGGGCTGGTGTTCACGGGTGCCTTCGTGGCGACGGGGATCGCGGCCTGGCTGCAGCACAAGGCGGGTCGGCGGCAGGCGGCGCTGTGGGCGGCGGGGGCGACCCTGGTGTACCTGGTGGCGCTGATGGTGACGATGGGCGTCAACATCCCGCTGAACAACGACCTGGCGGCGGCGGGTGATGTGGCGCAGATCCATGACCTGGCGGCGGTGCGGACGAAGTTCGAGGGGACGTGGGTGGCGGCGAACATGTTCCGCACCGCGCTGTGCACGGCGGGCCTGCTGGCCCTCTCCCGCGCCCTCGTCCTGCACGGCCGGTTCAGCCGCTCCGGTCGCTGAGCCGACCGCCTGCCACGCCTCCCCGGTGCCCGTCCGCCTCGTGCGGGCGGGCCCTTCGCGTGCCCGGGGCACTCCTGGTCTCCCGGGGCGCTCCGCATGCTCCGGGCGCTCCGCACGTTCCGGGGGCCGTACGTCCCCAGCGGTCCGCGCCGCCCGGTGCGCCTGGGCGTGCGCCGGTGCGCTGGTAGGATGCATGCGCTCAATTCACTTGGTGAGACAGCAAGTTGGCGGTTTACGGTGAGGTGGTGGAGCATGGGCGGGGCCCGGTCTGTTGCGGCGCGCTTGCGCCCGGCCGGAGTGGCACGCGTACGGCGAGAGGAGGCGGTTCCCGTGGGTACGGTGGCACGTCCGTTTCTGGTCCGGGGGAGGGCGGTTCCGCTGGCCAGGTACCTGGCGGAGGAGGACATCCAGGGCCTGGTGGCATGCTCGTGCATCGGCAACGAGGTCACCATCGACCTCTCCGACACCCGGATCCTGGTGAGCCTGGCCGACGTCGGCGAGGTGGTGGGCCTCACCTTCCACATGGTCCAGGACGGTCCGGCCAAGCCCCGCACCTGGACGCGCAGGCTGCCGAGCGAGACCGGGCCGGGTGAGCTCGCCGCGCGCATCGCCCGGGACGTCCGGACGCTGGAGCGCGAACTGGCGCCACTGCGGCGCCGTCCCCCGCAGAGTCTGGTACAGCGCCGGCCGCTCGACTGAGCAGACGGCCGCACCCCTCCCGGCAGCGTGGCCGGGAGGGGTGCGGCAGTCCCCGGGCCGTGGACGTACGGCCCGGTCAGGTGAGGTCAGCTCAGGTCAGGTCCGGACGACCTCGACCGGCAGCCGGCGCACTCCGAGGAGCACGGCCGGGTTCTGGTAGGTGACGTCCTCGTAGCGGGGGACGACCAGGGAGCGGAACCGGTCCTGCAGCATCCGCAGGGCGATCCGGGCCTCCATCCGGGCCAGCGGCGCGCCAAAGCAGAAGTGGATGCCGTGGCCGAAGGTCAGATGGGGATTCGTCCGGCGGGCCACGTCGAAGGTCTCGGGCGACTCGAAGCGGGACGGATCACGGTTGGCGCTGCCGAGGTGCACCGTCAGCATCGTCTCCGCGGGCAGTTCGCGGCCGCCGAGCACCACGGGCCGGGTGACGCGGCGCCCGAGCTCGGGGAACGGGGGCAGCCAGCGCAGCACCTCCTCGATGGCCGGGGGCAGCAGGCCGGGGTCGGCGCGCAGTGCCGCGTCCGTCCCCGGGGACCGGTCGAAGGCCACCACCGCGTTGCCCAGCAGCGCGGTCGTGGTGACGTGCCCCGCGACCAGCAGCAGGGCGACGAATCCGACCATCTGCTCGTCCGCCAGCCGGACGCCGTCCACCTCGGCGGCGATCAGCCGGCTGGTGAGGTCGTCCCCCGGGTGGGCGCGGCGGTGCCGGATGTGGTCCAGCACGTACCCGTTCATCGCGCGGACGGTCGGGGCGATGGCCTCCAGGGCCTTCGCCAGGTCGGCCATGTCGGGTGCCTCACCGAGCTGGTCGCCGCCGAACAGGACGGCGGCCCACTCCTGGAAGAGCCGGTGGTCCTCCGGCGGGACGCCGAGCAGTTCCGCGATGACGATGATCGGCAGCGGGTAGGCCAGCGCGTCCACCAGGTCGAACCGGTCGTGGTCCGCGACGTCGTCCAGCAGGCGTCCGCACAGGGCCTCGATGCGCGGCTCCAGCCCCGCCACGACCCGCGGAGTGAACGCCTGGCTCACCAGGGTGCGGAGGCTCCGGTGCTCCGGCGGGTCCATGCCGACGAAGTTGCCCTGCCGGAAGGTCTCGAAGTCCTCCTGGGTCGGCGCGAGGGCGGACAGCTCCGAGGAGAAGGTCACCGGATCGGCCAGGACCGCGGCGACGCCCTCGTGGTCGAAGACCTGCCACTGGTCCCGCTCCTCGTCGTACTGCACCGGCCCGGCCTCGCGCAGGAGGCGCCAGCGGCGGGATATCTCCTCCAGCAGTATCGGCTCGTTTCCTGATCGATCTCCGAGCACCGGTCCTCCAGGGACGCGAAGCGGCAGCGTGACGGGACGGAAGCGGGCCGAGGGCCGTTCAGCGCCCTCGGACGGCGTCGGCGGAGGGGCGGACGGGCCGCAGCGGGCCCTCGCCGGGCGGTCCCGCTGCTCCGTGGTGCGGCAATGCCCGGGCGGGGGTGCGTGGTTCTCCGTGCGGAGTCCCTCGACCCTCATCCCGCCACAGTCTTCACGGCCGGTCACCCGCTGGCAACCCCGCGAGAGCGCTGCCGTGCTTGTCGCCGGGGCGTGGTCCGAGAGACACGCCCTAGACCCAGGACCAGCGCATGCCCGCGACCCCCGGCCCGATCCCGGTGGCCACCACGTGGGCGAGGTGGTGGCTGTCCAGGGTGAGGTCCACCGTGGTGTCGTCCGGCCCCTCCGAGTCGCGAGCGGTGAACCACTGGCACTGCACCGGGAGTTCGGCCGGATCGAAGCGGACGCGCAGCACGTACTGGTCGGCGGGGAGCCGGAAGGCGGTGATGTGCCGGTGACACGGCACCTCGCTGTGGGGCCGGATCTCGAACGAGAACACCTGGGTCTCGCAGCGGTGCAGCGACCGGTCGAAGAGCAGTTCCGCGAGCACCACCCGGGCCGGCCGGTCCCGGCGCACCCGGCCCAGCCGGCAGCTGTCCCCGGCGAGCACCTCGACGGCGCTCTCGTCCATCCCCTCGTCGCAGTCGTAGATCAGCAGGGCCCGGTCGACTCCGTCCTGCCGCGCCCGTACCGCCACCATCGAGCTGACGAGGGCCAGTTCGCGTCGCGGGCCGAGCGTCGCGGTGGTGTGCTCGGTGACCACCTGGAGCTTTCCGGCGGCCGGGCTGTTCAGCTCCGCGAGCAGTCCGGTGAGATCGCCGGGCGTGTGCACCATCTCGGGGTACGGGTGCGGGTACGGGTGTGGTCCGCGCGGCGCGCGTACGGCCGCTCCGCGGGGGCGGGGCGGCCCGAGCAGGACGGTGAGCGAGTGCGCGGGCAGCCCCAGGATCGTCTCCAGCGCGGCCACCACCTGTAAGGACTCCGGACGTTCGGGCCGGCGCAGCCCGCGCTGCCAGTAGCTGAGGGTGGTCACGGCGATCCGCAGCCCGTTCGTCGCCAGGTGGCTGCGCAGGCGCTCCAGCGGCAGGCCGCGGGCCTCGATCGCGGTGCGCAGGGCGACCTCGAAGGGACCGGTCCGCAGGGCGGCCAGGACCGCGCCGTTGTCGGCGGGGGAGCCGGCTGCCGACCTCTGACGACTGGCCATCGGACCTCCCTGGGGCTGCGGGAACGCCGGCCGTGCGGCGGCGCGGGGCAGAGCGGAGCGGAACAGGGTGTGGCGGGCTGTGAAATTACCCGCTTACCCCCGCCGCGTCCAGATCCGCGGACCGTCGATCAGGGCGGCGGTCTGCGGTGTTCCCCGCCGTCAACCTCCCTAGCCCTCACAGCTGTTCACAGTTCGGCCGACCGGCCGCCGACGGCTCTGGGACGGCCCCGGGCACGCTGCCTATGCTTCGGCACAGTCCTGGTTCAGGCGCCGCGACGGCCGCGCGGCACTTCCCCCACACGCGAACCGGATGGTTCCGGGTGCACCCGGAACCATCCCGCGCGCTCTCCCTCCCCGAAGGAGATCCCCCCATGAACGGACCCGTCCGTGGGTCGTTCCTCCGTGCCGGGTTGGCGGTCCTGTGCACGTTGGCCGCCGTCCTGACCACCGGAGCCGGTGCAGCCGCGGCCGACCCCACCGGCCACGCCCCCCGCAACGCCGCGACCACCACCGCGGCCGCCCCGTACGACGCCGGAGCCACCAAACTCAACATCGACATGCAGGCCCAGGAGCAGGACCAGTGGTGCTGGGCCGCCTCCGGCAACACCATCGCGACCTTCCTCGGCCACGGCACCAGCCAGAACTCGTTCTGCGACCTCGCCTACGGCCAGAGCACCGACTACCAGTGCCCCAACCAGCCGGGTCAGCTGTCCTGGGTGCAGACCGCCCTCTCCTCGCTCGGCGTCTCCCCGGGCCAGGAGACCGGCGCGCTGTCCTTCGACGCCATCGTCAGCGAGGTCAACGCGGGCAGGCCGATCGAGACCGGCATCTCCTGGGTCGCCGGGGGCGGGCACGCCCAGGTGATCTACGGCTACGACCAGAGCAGCCAGTCGATCTACTGGGGCGACCCGTGGCCCTCCAGCAACCGCTACAACCTGGGTACCTACTCCTACTACGCCGGCTACAACGGCCAGTTCAACTGGAACGACTCCCTCTACCAGATCGGAGCGTGACGTCATGACGATCCCCCGCGTCTCCCGCGCGCTCGCCGTCCTCGCCCTGGCCGGCGGCGGCCTGCTCGCCACCGCCCCGCTCGCCGCCGCGGACGGCGCACCCGCCGCACCGGTGGCCGGCGTCCCGTCGGCGGCCGACCTCGCGGCCGCCGGACAGGCGGCGAGGACCGCGCCCGTGGCGCAGACCCTCAGCGGGTTCTTCGCCCACGACAGCAACGCGCCGGCCGCCGCCGCGAGGCCACTGGCGGTCGCCGCGCCCCAACTCGTCGGCGCCACGGTGCCGGTGTACTACCTCAACCCGGACTTCGTGGCGGCGTCCTCGTCGTCGGCCGCGGCCCCGGTCGCCAAGCTGGCGTTCGCGGCGACGGAGGCGCGCTCGGCCGACGGCCGCAAGGCCTCGGTCTGGACCGCCCCCGATCCGCACGGCTCCCGGGCCTGGGTCGAGATCAACATCGCCTCCGGCAGCGACGAGACCGACCAGGCCGCCGCCGCTGCCGCGCTCGGTCCGCAGGCCGTGGCCTTCGAGGAGCCGCAGATCCGCGCCTGGTACGCGCTGGTCGACGGCCACGTCAGGCCGCTGAACCCGGACGCCGTCCATTCGGTCGGCGCCGACGGCATCACGCTCGACCAGTACCGGCAACTCGTCCACGACCGCTACGCCGACAAGCTGCCCGGCACCGACTACGCGAACGCCCACCTGCTCGGCGGCCTCGACTGGGGCGTGGCCGTCCCCGGCAAGGCGGCGCTCGCCGCCCCCGGCACCCCGGCTCACGGTTCCGTGAGCCTCGGCGCCGCAGGCTTCCTGGCCGCGCTGGTCGCGGTGACCGGAGCCCTCGGACTCGGCGGCCTCCTCCGTCGCCGCCGGGCCACCACCCGCACCGCCGGCTGATCCCCCGATGCCCGGCGCGCACCGTACCTCCGGGTACGG